>NZ_CP066356.1:5970000-6284547 GCF_023278185.1 Bradyrhizobium elkanii USDA 76
AGAGGAATTCGCCATTGCCAACCGTCAGGTTGATGCCCTGCAGGGCGCGGCTGTTGCCGTAGAAGGCGTCGACGTCGGTCAGCTCAAGCATGGCTGATGCCTCCCGATCCGAGATAGGCGCGGCGTACTTCCGGATGTGCCTCGACTTCAGCGGCGGTGCCCTCAGCCAGCATCTGGCCCATATGCATCACGGAGATGATGTCGCCGATCGCCTTGACGAAGCCCATGTCGTGCTCGACCACGATCAGCGTGTGCTTGCCCTTCAGCCGAGCGAACAGTTCGGCGGTCTTGCGGGTTTCCTGCGCCGTCATGCCCGCGGTGGGCTCGTCCATCAGGATCAGCTCGGCGTCCTGGGCGACCAGCATGCCGATCTCCAGCCACTGGGTCTGACCGTGCGACAGATAGGCGGCCGGCCGGTCGAGCTGCTCGGTGAGCCCGACCAGTTCAGCGAGACGCTCGACATGCTCGCGCCCCGAGTTGCCGATATTCCAGCGCAGATTGCCGAAGACGCTCGTGCGCCGGGCTCGCGCCACTTCAAGGTTCTCGGAAACCGAGAGCTCGCGGAACACGCTCGGCACCTGGAACTTGCGGCCGACGCCGGCGCGGGCGATTTCGTACTCCTCGAGGTCCTGCAGCGCCGTTCCGTCAAAGCTCACCGTGCCGGCGCTCGGCTTGACCTTGCCGCAGATGATGTCCAGCGCCGTGGTCTTGCCGGCGCCGTTCGGCCCGATCAGGCAGCGCAGCTCGCCCTTGCGCACGCTCATGTTGAGACTGTTGAGCGCCTTGAAGCCGTTGAAGCTGACCGAGACATCGCGGAGGTCGAGATGGGAGCTCATGTGCTGCCCTCCGTCTGGCCGACGCCCTGTGCCACGCCGCCACTCGCGGTTTGTCGTCGCAGCACGATCCAGCGCAAGGCAGCTTGCGCGAGACCGGCGAGCCCCTTCGGCAGGAACAGCACCACGAGCACGAACAGCGCGCCCATCACCAGCGTCCAGGTTTCCAGGAACGCTGCGGACTCCGACAGCGCGCCCTGCATGCCCGCCACCAGCACCGCGCCAAGGAACGCACCGACCAGGCTCTGCCGACCGCCGACCGCGCACCACACCACCACCGAAAGCGAAAGCTGCACGCCGAGGAAGGTCGGCGAGGCAAACTCCATCACCACCGTGTAGAGCATGCCAGCAAGGCCCGCGAT
The DNA here is from genome assembly GCF_023278185.1 of Bradyrhizobium elkanii USDA 76. Taxonomy (NCBI): domain Bacteria; kingdom Pseudomonadati; phylum Pseudomonadota; class Alphaproteobacteria; order Hyphomicrobiales; family Nitrobacteraceae; genus Bradyrhizobium; species Bradyrhizobium elkanii. The sequence continues at coordinate 5,971,196 of NZ_CP066356.1, forward strand.
CGCCGCCGACAGCGCGAACACGAAGATCTGGTAGAGCGCGACGTCGTAGCCGAAGTAGCGCACCCGGCTCTCATGGTCGCGAATCGCCTGCACGATCAGGCCGGCCTTGGTCCTTGTGAAGGCGAAGGCGACAAGCAGGCTGAGCAGGACACAGCTGGCGACGAGATAGTAGGTTGCGCGGCCATAGGCATCGAACGCGACGCCGAAGATCTCGAGCTGGGCGAGATCGGTGATGCCGTTGAAGCCGCCGGTGTAGCTCTGCTGGTCGATGATGACGAGATTGATCACCACCATGGTGGCGAGCGTGATGATCGAGACATAGACGCCGGTGACGCGGCCCCGGAACATGAACCAGCCGAGCGCCGCCGCAACCAGCGCCGGCACGATCAGGCCGGCGGCGATCGCGAAGGTCAGCGAGCGGAACGGCTCCCAGAACCACGGCAAATGCTGGACATTGTTCCAGACCATGAAGTCCGGCAGTCCACTCGCTCCGGTATGCACCGGCACGGTCTTGAGCTTGAGCGCCATTGCCATGGCGTAGGAGCCGAGCCCGAAGCTCATCGCCTGGCCGAGATTCAGGATGCCGCCGAATCCCCAGGACAGCCCGAGCGATATCGTGAGGATCCCCAGCACCAGATAACGCGCGACCTTGTTGAGCAGGAAGTCGTTGTTGAGCAGCACCGGCAGCACGAACACCACGGCGCAGACGATCAGCAGAGGTGCCAGCTGCGCGATCAGGCGCTGCAATCCGTTGGGGTTGGGAACATGCGACGGCATAGATGAGCGATCTGTCTCAGGCCCGCACGCGTGCGGTGAAAAGCCCCTCGGGGCGGAAACGGATGAGCACGACGATGGCGAGCAGCACGATCGCCTTGGCCACCGTGTCGTTCTGCAGGAAGGCAATGCCGCCGGAGAGCTCGCCGAGGATGAAGGCGCTCGCCACGGTCCCGGCGAGGCTCTGCACCCCGCCGAGCACGACCACCATGAAGGCATCGACCACATAGCCGGTGCCCATATCGGGCGACACGCTCTTCAGCGGCGACACCAGCGCGCCGGCCAGTCCCGCCAGTCCCGCGCCATAGGCGAAAGTCAGCGCATAGACCCGTTTGGCGTTGATGCCGAACGAGGCGGCGACCGAACGGTCCTGGATGATCGCACGCAGCTTCATTCCGACTGTGGTGCGGTTCATCAGCAACCAGGTCGCCACGAACAGCGCGATCGACACCACGAACAGGAACACCCGATAGGACGACACCGGGATGCCGAACACGTCCATGCTGTCCGACAGCGCCGGCGGCAGCTGCACGTAGCGCAGTTCGCTGCCGACCATCAGCCGCACCGCCTGCTGCAGCATGATGCCGACGCCCCAGGTCGCGAGGATCGTATCCAGCGGCCGGTTGTTGAGCAGGCTCAGGACATAACGCTCGATGACCCAGCCGAACGTGGCGACCACGAGGAAGATCGGCACCAGGCTCGCCAGCAGGCCGAGCCCGAGATAGGTGTGGAACACCCAGGCCGCGTAAGCGCCGAGCATCACGAACTCGCCATGGGCGAGATTGATGATGCCCATCGACCCGTAGATGATCGACAGGCCCAGCGCGACCAGCAGCAGGATCGATCCGATGCTGAGGCCGGTGACGATTTGTTCGATGAATTGGTCCACGTCGGGATCCGCTTTTCGATAATCGTTTTGTGCGCCCTGCCCCTCCCACCCGTTCGTGCGAGAGGCCGCATTCGTTTTGGGGATGCAGGCCGCCGGCGCCGCACGCCGACGGCCTTCGTCAGCCCCCGTCGTCAGCTCTTCTCGACCAGGCCCTTCTCGGTACATGACTGTCCGGGATAGGCCGCGTAAGGCACCGGCTTCAGCCACTCCTTGGCCTCGACAAGAATCTCGAACTGTCCGTTCGACTTCGCCTGCGCGATCTTGGGCCACAGCCAGGTGTGCAGGTTCTCCGGCTCGATCCGGACCTTGCCCTGCGGTGCAATCACTTCCTGGCCCTTGACCGCGTCGCGGATATTCGGCGGCGTGAGGTCGCTGGTCGCAAGCTTCTCGACCGCCTGCTTGAACAGGTAGGTCTGGAAGTAGCAGGCCTCCGACACGAAATGCGTCACCTTGTCGGCGCCCCAACGCTTCTTGTAGGCCTCGACGAACTTCTCGTTCTCCGGCGACTTGTGCACCATGAAGTAAGGCGCCGAGGTGAAGTGACCGGCGGCTGCCTCGCCGCCCATCGCAGCGACCTCGTTCTCGGAGGTCGTCAGGCTCGCCATCGGCATCTTTTCGGGATCGAGGCCGGCCGCCTTGTACTGGCGATGCAGCGCGACCACGGAATCGCCGACCACGGTGGAGAAGATCACGTTCGGCTGCGTCGAGCGGATCTTGTTGATGACGGAAGAGAATTCGGAGTGGCCGAGCGGCACATATTCTTCCGCCACGACCTCGCCGCCGAGTTTTTCAAGCAGCTTCTTGCAGTAGTTGTTCTCTTCCTTCGGATAGATGTAGTTGGAGCCGATCAGGTAGAACTTCTTGCCGAACTTCTTGACCAGCCAGGGCACGAACTCGTCCTGCTGCTGGTTCGGCACCGCGCCGGTGTAGATGACGTTCTTCGAGCACTCGCGGCCTTCATAGAGCGTCGGATACCAATAGAGATTGTTCTGCCGCTCGAACACCGGGAGCACCGCCTTGCGGCTTGCCGAAGTGTAGGAGCCGAACACACTCACGCATTTGTCGCCGACGACGAGCTTGCGGGCCTTCTCCGAGAAGGTCGCCGGATCGGACGCGGGGTCCTCGACGATCGGGACGATCTTGCTGCCCTTGATGCCGCCTGTGGCGTTGATCTCCTCGATGGCGAGCAGCGTCGCCTTGTTGAGCGATTCCTCGATGATCGCGGTCGTTCCGGTCAGCGAGAACAGCACGCCGACCTTGATCTCGCCGCCGGCGGCGTAAGCAAGGTCGGCGTTCTTGATCCAGATGTGCGGCAGTCCGGCGCCGGCAAATGCGCCAAGCGCCGCGGTGTTCCTCAGCAAAGTCCGCCGTGAAATGCTCATCCTTAAGCTCCCTTCAGGACTGAAAAAACAAAAAGCCCTCCCGATGCGCGCTTACGCGAGCATTGGGAGGGCTTTGTTGCCGGTTGTGTCGAAGGCGGCGCTGTCGCCGCCGGCCCCGCTATTGGGGCTTACTGTTGATGATCGTAGCCAAGCAGTTCGAACGAGTCAACAATCGCCGCGGCGACGGCACTTGCCGACACGCGACGATCCATCGCCTGTCGTCTGATGAAGCCATAGGCCTCGGTTTCCGGCATCTGCCGCGTCGCCATCAGGATCGCCTTGGCGCGTTCCACCGTGCGCATCGAGCGCAGATTGTCATCGAGCTTCTCGATCTTGCTGCGAAGCCGCCGTTCATAACCAAATTGACTGCGCGCCAGCACCAGGCTGGACAGCACTGCATTCTGCGTGAACGGCCGCGGCAGAACGGCGTTCGGCGTCGCATGACACAACGCGTCGGCGTGCACGGTTTCCGTCGCCGGCAGGATCACGACCAGCGCCGAGCGCGCATCGCCGGGAATCCACGGCAGGCGCCGCGCCAGGTCAGGAGAATATTCGCAGTACACCACGTCGGCATCGGCCGGCACGCTCTCCGGCATCGGCCAGACCTGCCGCACGCGCATCCGGAACCGCTGCAACTCGCGCAGCAACATGCCGACCTGATCGTCGACCGGCGCGACCACCACCGCCGACAGGTCGGCAAGTTCCTGAACCATGGTCTTGCGTCCGCCGACGTCTCGGCTCAGCGACGGCTTACGCGACATTTCGTTCATTGGACGCTTCCTGTTTGCGTTGCACGACCATATCCGATCAGGAACGGATCCGCATGCACCGGCTCCTTCGACTGGCTGACGACATCGAACTGCCCCTGGCGGTTGGCGCGCCCGATGCGGGTCCAGAGGTCGGTATGGCCCGACATCGGGTTGACGGTGACCGCACCTTGCGGTGCATCGAAGCTGGTGCCGAACACCATCGAGCGGAGCACTTCGGTGTCGAGCGAATTGACCTGCTGGAGCGCCTTCGCGAACAGATGCAGCTGGAAGTACGACGCCTCGGCGCACATGTTGGTCGAGATATCGGCGCCGAACCGCTTCTTGAAGCGCTGCACAAACGCATTGTTGGCGCTGCCCTCGACGCCCTGAAAGTACGATGCCGCCGTGACGTGTCCCTCGCCGACATCGAACCCCATGGCGGCGATTTCGGCTTCCGTCGTGGTCAGGCTGGCGATCGGCACCTGCTTTGGATCGAGCCCGACATTCGCATAGGCCTGATAGAGGAACACCGTGCCCTCGCCAACGACGGTCGAGAAGATCACGTCGGGCCTGACACGCTTGATATCCTGGATGATCGGTACAAAATCCTGCCAGCGCGCATAGACATTGACATAGCGTTCGCCAACGACCGAGCCGCCATTGCTCTTGAGCAGCTCCCGCATCACCCGGTTGGACTCGCGCGGATAGATGTAATCCGACCCCACGAAATAGAACCGTGTTCCGAACGTATCCATCAAATAGCGGCACAGCGCGAGGCTGTTCTGGTTCGGCGAGGCGCCGGTGTAGATGACGTTGGGCGACGCCTCGAACCCTTCGTAAAGCGTCGGATACCAGAGCAGACCGTTCAGCCGTTCGACCACCGGCAGCACCGCCTTGCGGCTCGACGAGGTGTAGCAGCCGAAGATCGTGCTGACCTGATCCTCGATCATCAGCCGCTTGGCGTAATGGCCATAGGCGGCCGAGTCCGATCCGGGGTCATAGGCAACGGGAACCAGCTCGCGGCCGCAGACGCCGCCCGCTTCATTCACCTCTTCGATCGCGAGTTGCGTGCCCTGATACTGGGTCTCCTCGATCACCGACATGAAGCCGGTTCGCGAGAACAGCACTCCTATCCGCCACGGAGCGGATGTCGTCTGGGTAAGGTTCGACATGATCAGGCCCTCGACAGAATTGGAGGGACGAGAGGGATTATTGTTCTTGTTGCTCTCGAACAGCGTTGCCGGCTGCGGAAGATTGCATGCCATCTGCCACGAGACAAGGACCCTGGCCGCTCATCCTGTCAGCGAAGCTGACGTGAAAGCAGGCAGATTAATGTATCACCCGCGACGGATCACAGGTGCAGCGCTCCACGGGCCACCTATCTCCGGTAGCTGCACCACCGATTTCCCGTATCAAGGCATGTCCGGCCGGTCACCTCGCGTACATCAACCGGAAGGTTGAGAGCTGCGACGAGATTGCTCGTTAACCTGCGCCGCGACCGGGAGATGCCGCTGAACCCGCGAACAACTCCCGATCAGGAGTCCCCTCAGCGCAGGCTGGGCAGATCGAGCCCGTTGGCGCGGGCGCATTCGATCGCCGTGTCATAGCCGGCGTCGGCGTGGCGCATGACGCCCGTCGCCGGGTCGTTCCACAGCACGCGCTCGAGCCTGCGCGCCGCCTCCGGCGTGCCGTCAGCGACGATCACCATGCCGGCGTGCTGCGAATAGCCGATGCCGACGCCGCCACCGTGATGCAGCGACACCCAGGTGGCGCCGCTCGCGCAGTTGAGCAAAGCATTGAGCAGCGGCCAGTCGGACACCGCGTCGGAGCCGTCGCGCATCGCCTCGGTCTCGCGGTTCGGGCTCGCCACCGAGCCGCTGTCGAGATGATCGCGCCCGATCACGATCGGCGCCTTGAGCTCGCCGCGCGCCACCATCTCGTTGAAGGCAAGGCCAAGCCGATGGCGGTCGCCGAGCCCGACCCAGCAAATCCGCGCCGGCAGCCCCTGGAACTTGATGCGCGCCTTGGCCATGTCGAGCCAATTGTGCAGATGGCTGTCGTTGGGCATCAGCTCCTTGACCTTGGCATCGGTCTTGAAGATGTCCTCGGGATCGCCCGACAGCGCCGCCCAGCGGAACGGTCCCACGCCGCGGCAGAACAGCGGACGGATATAGGCCGGAACGAATCCCGGGAAATCGAACGCCTGGTTCAGGCCCATGTCCTTGGCCATCTGGCGGATGTTGTTGCCGTAATCTAGCGTCGGGATTCCCTGCGCGTGAAAATCCAGCATGGCCTGGACGTGATCGACCATCGAGGTCTTGGCCGCCGTCTCGACGGCCTTCGGGTCGGCCGCGCGTTTGGCTTCCCAATCGGCGAGCGTCCATCCCTTCGGCAAATAGCCATTGATCGGATCATGCGCGCTGGTCTGGTCGGTGACGATGTCCGGGCGCACGCCGCGGCGCACCAGCTCGGGAAAGATCTCGGCCGCATTGCCGAGCAGGCCGACCGACACCGGCTTCTGGCTCTTGACCGCTTCAGCAATGATCGCCAGCGCTTCGTCGAGCGTCGTCGCCTGGCGGTCGAGATAACCCGTGCGCAGCCGCATCTCGATGCGGCTCGGCTGGCATTCGACGGCGAGCATCGAGGCACCGGCCATCGTGGCGGCCAGTGGCTGGGCGCCGCCCATGCCGCCGAGACCTGCCGTCAGGATCCATTTGCCGGCGAGACTGCCGCCATAATGCCGGCGGCCGACCTCGACGAACGTCTCATAGGTCCCCTGTACGATGCCCTGGCTGCCGATATAGATCCATGAGCCTGCCGTCATCTGGCCAAACATCATCAGGCCCTGCCGGTCGAGCTCGTTGAAATGATCGAGCGTCGCCCAATGCGGCACCAGGTTGGAATTCGCGATCAGAACGCGCGGCGCGTCGGCATGGGTCCGGAAAATGCCGACCGGCTTGCCGGATTGCACCAGCAGCGTCTGGTCATTTTCGAGCTTGCGCAACGAGGCGGCAATCCGGTCAAAGCTCTCCCAGTCGCGCGCCGCACGGCCGATGCCGCCATAGACCACGAGCTCGCTCGGGCGCTCGGCGACGTCAGGGTCCAGATTGTTCATCAGCATGCGCAGCGGTGCTTCCGTCAGCCAGCTCTTGGCGCTGATGCCGGTGCCGCGGGGAGCACGGATGATGCGTTCGTTGTCCAGTCGGCGGTTCATGACGGATGTCCCTGCTAAGCAAGCCTTCTAAGTCAGTCTTGGAAATGGATCGGTCGGAAGCACCGCGATCGCAGCGGCCGGCAACGCGTCGGCTTCGATCAGCGCGGCTGCGCTGGCGAGATCTTGCGCCATGTAGCGGTCGGCGGCGAGAGCGGGAACGTGCTGCCGCAGCGCGGCAATGACCGCCGCGAGCGGTGCGCTGGTCGCATGCGGCGCGCGCAGCGTAATACCTTGCGCCGCGACCAAAAGCTCGATGCCGAGGATGGCGGCGAGATTGTCGGCCATGTCGGACAGCCGGCGCGCGGCATGGGCGGCCATCGAGACGTGATCTTCCTGATTGGCGCTGGTTGGCGTCGAGTCGATCGAGCAAGGCAAGGCGCGCTGCTTGTTCTCGGCATAGAGCGCCGCCGCCGTCACCTCGGCGATCATGAATCCGGAGTTGATGCCGGGGTCAGGCGTCAGGAACGGCGGCAGGCCGAAGTTCAAGGCGGGATCGACGAGGGTCGCGATCCGGCGCTCGCTAGTCGCGCCGATCTCCGCGAGCGCCAGCGCGATCTGGTCGGCGGCGAACGCCACCGGCTCAGCGTGGAAATTGCCGCCTGACACGATCTCGCCGGTCTCCACCAGCACCAGCGGGTTGTCCGTCACTGCATTGGCCTCAATGGTCAGCCCACGCGCGGCTTGCGCGAGCAGGTCGAGCACGGCGCCCGCGACCTGCGGCTGGCAGCGCAGACAATAAGGGTCCTGCACGCGCTCGTCGCCTTCGAGATGCGATTGCCTGATGTCGCTGCCGTCGAGCAGCGCGGTCAGGGCGGCGGCCGCAGCGATCTGGCCGTCATGGCCACGCAGCGATTGTATCTCGGGACGAAACGGCACCGTCGACGCCATCGCCGCATCGACCGACAGCGCACCTGTCACCAGCGCGGCACACGCCAGGCGATGCGCACGCAGCAGGCCGGAGATGGCATAGGCGGTGGAAAACTGCGTGCCGTTGATCAGCGCGAGTCCCTCCTTGGGGCCGAGCGTCAACGGCGCGAGGCCGGCAGCGGCAAGCGCTTCGCTCCCCGACACCAGCCTGCCATCAAGGATTGCCTGCCCCTCCCCGATCATGACCGCGGTCATATGGGCGAGTGGCGCGAGATCGCCGGAGGCACCGACCGAGCCCTGCTGCGGCACCAGCGGAGTGACGCCGCGCGCCAGCATGCCCTGCAACTGCTCGATCACATCGCGGCGCACGCCGGATGCGCCGCGACCGAGCGAAATCACTTTCAACGCCATCATCAGGCGCACGATCGGCTCGGGCGTGCTCGGACCGACTCCGCAGCAATGCGACAGGATGAGGTTGCGCTGAAGCAGCGCGGTCTGGTCGGGCGCGATGCGCGTCGATGCCAGCTTCCCGAAGCCGGTATTGATGCCGTAGACGGGAACGTCAATACGCGCCGCCTTCGCCACGATCTCCGCGGCCGCCTCGACGCGCGGCCAGCATGATGGATCGAGCACGATGGGTGCGCCGGCGAGCACGCGCGCCAGGACGTCGAGGCCGACGGTTCCGGGCGTCACGACGACAGGCGCATCCCGATCGCTCATTGCCCCCTCCACACCCGGCTGTGCAGCGGGTTGAAGCCGATGCGGTAGACCAGTTCGGCCGGACGCTCGATGTCCCAGATCGCCAGATCGCACCACTTGCCGGCCTCTAACGTACCGGTCTCGGCCAGCATGCCGAGCGCGCGCGCCCCTTCCCGCGTCACCCCTGTGAGGCATTCGGCGACCGTCATCCGGAACAGCGTTGCACCCATGTTCATCGCCAGCAGGAGCGAGGTGAGCGGTGAGCTGCCCGGATTGCAATCGGTCGCCAGCGCCATGTTCACACCGTGGCTACGAAACAGCTCGACCGGCGGCTTGTGCGTCTCACGAATGAAATAGAACGCGCCGGGCAGCAGGACCGCGACGGTTCCGGCCTTCGCCATCGCCGCGGCGCCGGCTTCGTCGGTGTGCTCGAGATGATCCGCTGACAGTGCCGAAAACTTTGCGGCCAGCGCCGCGCCGCCGAGATTGGACAGCTGATCCGCATGCAGCTTGACGGGCAGTCCCAACGCCCGCGCCGCCTCGAATACCCGCGCCGTCTGCTCTCCGGAAAACGCGATCCCCTCCATGAAGCCGTCGACGGCATCGGCAAGGCCGGCCTTGGCCACGGCCGGCAGCATCTCGTTGCAGACCAGATCGATGTAGCGGTCCTTGTCGCCATTGGCCTCAGGCGGCAACGCATGCGCTCCGAGGAACGACGTGCGGATCGCAACCTGCCGCAGGCGGGCGAGGCTGCGTGCCGCCGCAAGCTGCCGCATCTCGGTCTCGGCATTGAGGCCATAGCCGGACTTGATCTCGACGGTGGTTGCGCCCTCGCCGATCAGCGCGTCGAGTCGCGGCAGCGCACCGGCGACGAGCTCGGCCTCGGTCGCCTTGCGCGTTGCCGCGACGGTCGAGACGATGCCGCCGCCCGCCCGCGCGATCTCCTCATAGCTCGCGCCTTTCAGGCGCAGCTCGAACTCGTGCGCGCGGTTGCCGCCGAAGACGAGATGGGTGTGGCAATCGACCAGCCCGGGCGTGATCCAGCGGCCGGCGCAATCGATCCGTTCAACGGCGTCCGCATCCACAGGAAAATCCGACTGCACACCAGCATAGACGATGCGGCCGTCGCGCGCCGCGATCAGGCCCCGCTCGATCTCGCCGAGATGAGTGCGGTCGCTGCGCATCGTGGCGAGCCGGGCGTTGTGCCAGATACGGTCGAAGCGCTCTGCCATGCGATCGTCCCCTCGATGTGGGATGCTTGACTTATATGTCTAGACATATAATCGTGTCCGGGTTCTGTCCAGCCGGCGTGAAAAAATGACACGACTGCATTTCGCATTCGCGCTGCTGCCTTCGGGCTGGGCCAATGACGTGCAGGTCGTCGTTGCCGATGGCGCGATCGCGTCGGTGACGGCGGGCGTCGCGCCTAGCGCCGGCGACGAACGTCACCAACTGGCGGTTCCGGGATTGGCGAGCCTGCACAGCCACGCCTTTCAACGCGGCATGGCCGGCCTTGCCGAACTGCGCGGCGACATGACCGATACGTTCTGGACCTGGCGCGAGACGATGTATCGCTTCGCGCTGACCATGACACCGGACGACGTCGCCGCCGTCGCAACCCTGCTCTATGTCGAGATGCTCGAGCGGGGCTTTACCCGCGTCGGCGAGTTCCACTATCTGCACCATGATCGCGACGGCGCGCCCTACGCCAATCTCGCCGAGATGGCCGTGCGCATCGCGGAGGCCGCCAGCGCCTCCGGCATCGGGCTCACGCTGCTGCCAAGTTTCTATGCCCACAGCACGTTCGGCGGCGCCGCACCGCATGCCGGGCAGCGCCGCTTCATTTGCTCGGTCGATCAGTTCGCCACGCTGATGACTGCCTCGCGCGAGGCAATCCGAGATCTACCTGGCGCCAACATCGGCATCGCTCCGCATAGCCTGCGGGCAGTAGCACCCGACGAGCTCGCAGCCATCATTCCGCTTGCCAAGGCGGACCCGATCCAAATCCACGCCGCCGAGCAGGTGCGCGAGGTCGAAGATTGCCTCGCCTGGTCGGGACAGCGGCCGGTGCAATGGCTGCTCGAACATGCGCCCGTCGATCAACGCTGGTGCCTCATTCACGCGACCCACATGACGGAGCAGGAAGTCACAGCGCTCGCCCGCAGCGGCGCGGTTGCCGGCCTTTGCCCCGTCACCGAAGCAAGTCTCGGCGACGGCATCTTTTCCGCGCGCGAATTCCTCGCGGCGGGCGGCCGGTTCGGCATCGGAACCGATTCCAACGTACTGGTCGGGGTCGCCGACGAGCTGCGTCAGCTCGAATACGGACAGCGGCTGAAGCACCGCGAGCGCAACGTGCTTTCGGGGCGTCCCGGCGCATCCACCGGCCGCGCCCTGTTCGACCACGCACTCGCGGGCGGCGCGCAAGCTCTGGCACAGACCAAGGCCGGGCTCGCGCCCGGCGCGCGCGCCGACATCGTGTCTCTCGACACCGCGCACCCGTCCCTCGCGGGACGGTCAGGCGATGCGGTTCTCGACGGCTGGCTGTTTGCAACCGGCAGCGACGCGATCGATTGCGTCTGGGCCGGCGGCGACAGGGTCGTCGCGGGCGGACGGCACCGGTTGCGCGACAAGGCGCGCGAGCAGTTCAATGCCAGCGTGCGGAGGCTCGTCGCATGAGTCTCGCCTCCGACCAGGCCAAGCCGAATGCAGCCGGCAAGCCGACGCTCTACAAGCGGATCCGGCTCGACATCGAGACCCGGATCCTGACCGGCGAATGGCCGCCCGGGCATCGCATCCCGTTCGAGCACCAATTGATGGCGCGCTATCGCTGCTCGCGCATGACGGTGAACAAGGCGCTGTCGGAACTGGCGCAGGCCGACCTGATCGAGCGGCGGCGCCGTGCCGGCACCTTCGTGCGCCGTCCACAGCATCTGTCGGCGGTGCTCAAGATCGCCGACATCCGCGCCGAGATCACCGCGCTCGGCCGCAGCTATGGCTATCAGCTGATCGATTGCCGGCGCCGTACCGCAACATCGGCCGATCGGGCTCGGCTCGGCATGGACAAGACCGGCAAGGTGATCGCGATCGCCTGCCGGCACAGCGCCGACAACGTGCCATTTGCCGTCGAGGACAGGCTGATCGATCTCTCCACCGTGCCTGAGGCCGCGACGGCCGACTTTGCGCGCGAACCGCCGGGATCATGGCTGCTGCATCATGTACCGTGGACGGAAGCCGAGCATACGATCAGCGCGATTGTTGCGGACGATCGCACGGCAAAGGCGCTCGACATCGCGGTCGGCGCGCCCTGCCTCGTGATCGACCGCTACACCTGGCGCAGCGCGCGCACGGTGACGGCGGTGCGGCTGCATTACCCAGGCGAGACGCATCGCCTGGTCGCCCGCTTCAAGGGAGGCTGAGGACGCCTTGCGCGGCATATTTCATGCAATGCATCATGGGCCATCGTCCGCCGACATGCTTCATGCGGCAATCCGCCGCGACTGACGTCAAGACATCAACCGGGTTCAATCCATCGTTCAAGAGGTCGACAATCATGCGTTCTTTCAAGCTATTTTCCGCAATCGCAGTGTTGCTCGCGTCCACCGCCGCGTCAGCGGATGACGTCAAGGTCGGCGTCGGCATCTCCGGATGGACCGGATTCGCGCCGCTGACGCTCGCCAAGGAAGCCGGCATCTTCAAGAAGAACGGCCTCGACGTAACCTTGAAGAAAATCCCGCAAAAGGACCGCCATCTCGCGATCGCCTCGGGCGACATCCAGTGCGCGGCGACCACGGTCGAGACCTGGATCTCCTGGAACGCCAACGGCGTCGCGACCAAGCAGATCTTCCAGCTCGACAAGAGCTATGGCGCCGACGGCATGGCCGTGCGCAACGACGTCGCCGCGATCAAGGACCTGAAGGGCAAGACCGTCGCGGCATCGGCGCCGGGCACCTCGCCCTATTTCGCGCTGGCCTGGATGCTGAAGAAGAACGGCCTCTCGGTGAAGGACGTTACCGTGGTGAATCTGGAGCCGGCTGCCGCGGCGCAGGCTTTCGTCTCCGGCCAGAACGATGCCGCGATGACCTACGAGCCCTATCTGTCGACGGTGCGCGCCGCTCCCGACAAGGGCAAGATCATCGCGACCACGCTCGACTACCCGATCGTGATGGATACCTTCGGCTGCACGCCAAAATTCCTGACCGACAATCCGAAAGCGGCGCAGGCGCTTGCCGACAGCTATTTCGAGGCGCTCGACATGATCGCCAAGGATCAGGCCAAGTCCTACGAGATCATGGGCGCCGACGTAAAGCAGAGCGGCGAGCAGTTCGGCAACTCGGCAAAGTACCTGCGCTGGCAGGACAAGGCCGCCAACCAGAAATTCTTCGCCGGCGACTTCCTCACCTTCAACAAGGACGCTGCCGAGCTCCTGCTCGAGGTCGGCATCATCAAGGCCGCGCCGAAGGTCGAGGACATCTACGACGCCAGCTTCATCAAGTAACGCAGCAACCATTTCGGCCGGTCCCGCCTCGCGACACAGCGGGCGGGACCGGCGCATAAGATACGCCTGGATCAATTGATGCGTCCTCTCGAGCCCACGACATCGAAGCAGCGCGTGGCCTATGGCCTCGCCTTCTTCGTGCTGTTCGTCGCCCTCTGGTCCTGGGCGACGTTCGGCGGCCACGTGTCGAAGACTTTCCTCGCCAATCCGCTCACCATGGTGCAGGAAGGCTATGAGCTGCTCGCCAAGCAAGGCTTTCTGTTCGACATCGGGATGACGATCTGGCGCGTGATCGGCGGGTTTGTGCTTGCTGCCGTCATCGCGGTGCCGCTCGGCGTTCTGATGGGAGCCTACAAGCCAATCGAGGCTTTTCTCGAGCCGTTTGTGTCCTTTGCACGCTATCTGCCGGCATCCGCCTTCATCCCGCTGCTGATCCTGTGGGCGGGTATCGGCGAGTTGCAGAAGCTGCTGGTGATCTTCATCGGCGCGGTGTTTCAGATCATCCTGATGGTCGCGGTCACCGTCGGTGCCACACGGCGCGATCTGGTCGAGGCCGCCTACACGCTCGGCGCCCGCGACCGCGGCATCATCCGCCGGGTGCTGCTGCCCTCCGCCGCGCCCGAGATTGCCGAAATCCTCCGGCTGGTGCTGGGCTGGGCCTGGACCTACGTCATCGTGGCCGAACTGATCGGCTCGTCATCCGGCATCGGGCACATGATCACCGACAGCCAGGCGCTGCTCAACACCGGCCAGATCATCTTCGGCATCATCGTGATCGGGCTGATCGGCCTGATCTCCGATTTCCTGTTCAAGGCCTTCAACGCCTGGCTGTTCCCGTGGAAGCTTGCATGACCGCGCTCAGGATCGATCAGGTCTCCCGAACCTTCCCCGCCCGTGCCGGCAACGCGCCGACGAGAGCGCTCGAGCCGACCACGCTCGACGTCGGCGACAACGACTTCGTCACCATCCTCGGCCCCTCCGGCTGCGGAAAATCCACTTTGCTCCGGATCATCGCCGGGCTCGACCGGCCGACCAGCGGACGCGTCACGCTCGACGGGCGCGAGGTCACCGGCCCCGGCGCCGACCGCGGCATGGTGTTTCAGTCCTACACCCTGTTTCCCTGGCTGACGGTGCGGGAGAACATCGCCTTCGGCCTGCGCGAGCGCGGCGTTGCGCAAGGCGAGCGCCGTGACATCGCCGATGCCTTCATTCGTCGGGTCGGGCTGTCGGGCTTCGAAAATCACTGGCCCAAGCAGCTGTCCGGCGGCATGCAGCAGCGCACCGCGATCGCCCGGGCGCTGGCCAACGATCCAAAGATCCTGCTGCTCGACGAGCCGTTCGGCGCGCTCGACAACCAGACGCGCGCGCTGATGCAGGAGATGCTGCTCGGGATCTGGGAACGCGACCAGAAAACGGTGCTGTTCGTCACACACGATATCGAGGAAGCGATCTTCCTCGGCAGCCGCGTCATCGTGATGAGCGCGCGGCCCGGCCGCATCAAGGCCGAGATCACGGTCGATCTGCCGCATCCCCGCTCCTACAAGATCAAGACGACGCCCGAATTTGTCGCCCTGAAAGAACGGCTCGTGGAAGAGATCCGCACCGAGGCCCTGAAAGTCGCCGAGCAGGCCTGAGAGCCTGCTTCTCCGTCATGCCCGGCCTTGTGCCGGGCATCCACGTCTTTGCATCAATCGGGCAAAAGACGTGGATGGCCGGGACAAGCCCGGCCATGACGATGCAGCGCCAGTTTGAGGAAAACCGACGATAGGCTGCGCGGTCAGTGGCTGATCATCCAGGGCCGCGCGGTCGGAAAGCCCTTGGCGCCGCTCTTGGTCCTGGTCATCAGCCGCGCCGGCTTCTTCTTTCCGGTGGAGCAGCAGCCGCAGCCCGGGCCGTGCGCCGCCTTGTACTGATCGAGCGTCTTCGGCGCATGCCGGCTCTGCTCGTTGGTGGCGTGCGCCTTGCGCTTGTCGGAGGGCATGCAGAAGAACGCCGGCGCGGTGAGGATCACGCGCGGCGAAGTCGCCTCGCATTGCGGGCAATCCTGCGGCAGGTCGCATTCCGCCATCGGCCGCATGTCAGTGAACGGACCGCAACCGTTGCAGAGATATTCGTAGATCGGCATTTCCTTAATCCTTGCGCAGTCGTGTGACATCCGGCGATGGATGCGGGGCGGCCGATACGCAGCCGTCCCGCACCCTTCGCGCAGGGATCACTCAGGGATCATTTGTCGGGCGAGATCGGCATCTGCACGTCGCCCTTGATATGCTTGATCGGACCTGCCGACGACGGCATGACGTCGAAGTCGAAGATCTCCGTCGGCAGCCACAGCGTGGCGCAGGCATTCGGGACGTCGACCACGCCGGAGATGTGGCCCTGGCACGGCGCGGTGCCGAGGATCGAATAGGCCTGGGCGCCGGAATAGCCGAACTTCTTCAGATATTCGATCGCGTTCAGGCAGGCCTGGCGATAGGCGATGTGAACGTCGAGATAATGCTGCTTGCCGGCCTCGTCGACCGAGATGCCCTCGAAGATCAGATAGTCCTTGTAGTTCGGCGTGATCGGGGACGGCTTGAACACGGGATTCTTGATGCCGTATTTCGAGACGCCGTCCTTGATGAGATCGACCTTGATGTGCAGCCAGCCGGCCATTTCGATGGCGCCGCAGAAGGTGATCTCGCCGTCGCCCTGGCTGAAATGCAGATCGCCCATCGAGAGCCCGCCGCCCGGCACATAAACCGGGAAGTAGATCTTCGAGCCGCGCGACAGATCCTTGATGTCGCAATTGCCGCCATGCTCGCGCGGCGGCACGGTGCGGGCGCCCTCGAGGCCGATCTTGGCCTTGACGTCGCCCTTCGCCTGGCCGGCATGCGCGGTCGGCGCGAACGGCGGGTTGGCGAGGCCCGGCACCCGGGTCGGGTTGGTCGCGATCAGCTCGGCTTCGCGCTTGTTCCAGGCCGCCAGCATCTTGGCATCGGGCAGACAGCCGATCAGGCCGGGATGGATCAGGCCGGCGAAGTTCACGCCGGGAACGTGACGCGACGAGGTGTAGAGGCCCTTGATGTCCCAGATCGACTTCTGCGCCAGCGGGAAATGGTCGGTGAGGAAGCCGCCGCCATTCTGCTTGGAGAAGAAGCCGTTGAAGCCCCACAGGCTCTCCTTCAACGGACCGACGTCGAGCAGGTCGACGACGAGGAGATCGCCGGGCTCGGCGCCCTTGACACCGATCGGGCCGGACAGGAAGTGCACGATCGACAGATCGATGTCGCGCACGTCGTCGGCGGAATCGTTGTTCTTGATGAAGCCGCCGGTCCAGTCGACGGTCTCGATGATGAAGTCGTCGCCGGGGCTGACCCACTCGACGATCGGAACCTCCGGATGCCAGCGGTTATGGATCTTGTCGTTTTCATAGGCCGACTTGCTGAGATCGACCTTGATCAGTGTATCTGGCATCGCGATGCTCCCCTTGGGTTACACAGTTGAAAGTTTGAGCGTGATCTTGTCGGAAAACCGCCTCACACCCTTCCGGATCATGCTCTGTTAGACGGACAAATATTTCGAGATCTGTGCGGCATCGACGCCGGCGCGCGGTTCGTCGCGGACGATCTCGCCGTTCTCGATGACGAGGACGCGGTCGGCGATGTCGAGCGCGAAGCTGAGAACCTGTTCGGAGACGACGATCGACAATCCCCGCTCATCGCGGATCCGCTTCAATGTGCGCGCCATGTCCTTGATGATCGACGGCTGGATGCCTTCGGTCGGCTCGTCAAGCAGCAGCACCTTGGGCTTGGTCGCCAGCGCGCGGGCGATCGCGAGCTGCTGCTGTTGTCCGCCCGAGAGATTGCCGCCGCGGCGGCCCTTCATCTCGAGCAGCACCGGGAACAATTCGTAGATATCGCCGGGCACCTCGGAACCGCCTGACACCACGAGCCCGGTCTCGATGTTCTCCTTGACCGTCATGGTGGAGAAGATCATGCGGCCTTGAGGGACGTAGGCGAGCCCCTTCGCCACCCGCTCATAGCTCTTCATCGCGCCGAGCTCGGTGCCGTCCATGGTCACCTTGCCGCTCTTGGCCGGCAGGATACCCATCAGCGATTTCATCAGCGTGGTCTTGCCCATGCCGTTGCGGCCCATGATCGCGACGATCTCGTTGGGCGCGACCGAGACATTGAGGCCGTGCAGCACCTCGCTCTGGCCGTAGGCGACGTGAAGATCATTGATTGCCAGCATCGAAGGTCTCCTACAGAGGGTAGCTTCTCTTCATCTCTCCCCGGCGGCGAGAGGTGAACCGAGGGTTCGCGGTTCGATCCGTCGTAAGCATGCGTCAGTGCCCCAAATAGACTTCAATGACCTTCGGATCGTTCTTGACGTGCTCCATCGTCCCCTCGGACAGGATCTGTCCCTGGTGCAGCACCGTGACCTTGTGCGCGATGTCCTCGACGAACTTCATGTCGTGCTCGATCACCAGGACCGAACGATCCTTGATGATGCGGTTGAGCAGCTCGGCCGTCTTGGCGCGCTCGGAGACGCTCATGCCGGCGACCGGCTCGTCGAGCATCAAGAGGTCCGGATCCTGGATCAGCAGCATACCGATCTCGAGCCACTGCTTCTGGCCGTGGCTCAGCTGGTCGGCATAGGTGTTGAGCTTGTCCTTCAGGAAGATCATCTCGGCGACCCCCTCGACCCGCTGCCTGACGGTGTCGTCGCGCTGGAAGGTCAGCGAGCCGAACACGGTGCGGCCGCGCGGAAAGGAAATCTCGAGGTTCTCGAACACGGTGAGATCCTCGAACACCGACGGCGTCTGGAACTTGCGCCCCACCCCGGCCTGCACGATCTCGTTCTCGCGCAGCCTGGTCAGCTCCTGGCCGCGGAACTGGATCGAGCCTGACGTCGCCCTGGTCTTGCCGCAGATCAGGTCGAGCACCGTGGTCTTGCCGGCGCCGTTCGGGCCGATGATGACGCGGATCTCGTTCTCCTCGACATAGAAGGAGAGATCGTTGACGGCCTTGAAGCCGTCAAAGGACACGGTGAGACCGGAGACCGCGAGCAGGAAGTCCTTGGGCTGATGGCCGACGAGCATGATGATCCCTCCTCACTCGGCCGGTGCGCCGTCGGCGATCAGGCCGGCCGCCGATTTCGATTTGCGTGATGCCAACAGGCGATCGATGCGCGGCTGGACGTGGTCCGCCCAGATGCCGGAGAGGCCGTTCGGGAAGGCGAGCACGACCGCGATAAACAGCGCGCCGAGGCCGAACAGCCAGAGCTGCGGGAAGGACTCCGAGAGGCTGGTCTTGGCGAAATTGACCAGCAGCGCGCCCCAGACTGCGCCGAAGATCGACATCCGGCCGCCGACCGCGGTGTAGATCACCATCTCGATCGACGGCACGATGCCGACGAAGGACGGCGACATGAAGCCGACCTCGAGCGTGAACATGGCGCCGCCGATCGCAGCGAACACGGCCGCGGCACAGAACGCGAAGATCTTGAAGTTGGCGACGCTGTAACCGGAGAAGCGCACGCGATCCTCCTGCTCTCTCATCGCCACCAGGATGCGCCCGAGTTTTGTCAGGCGGATGAACTGCGCGGCGCAGATGCAGCCGAACAACAATACCACCTCCACGAAATAGAGGATGTACTTGGCATGATCGGTCCGGATATCCCAGCCATGCAGCGTTCGCAGGTCGGTGATCCCGTTGATGCCGCCGGTGTAGCCCTGCTGGCCCACGATCAGGATGGTCATGATCGCGGCGATCGCCTGCGTGATGATCGCGAAATAGACGCCGCCGACCCGGCGCTTGAACATCGCAGCGCCGATGATGAAGGAGAAGATCGCCGGCACCAGGATGATCGCGATCAGCGCTACCGGGAAGCTGTGGAACGGCTTCCAGAAGAAAGGCAGCGAGGTGAGCTGGTTCCAATCCATGAAATCGGGGATGCCCGGCGTCGACTGGATCTTGGTGTTCGCGACCGAAGACGCCTCGAGCTTGAGGTACATCGCCATGCAGTAGCCGCCGAGGCCGAAGAACACGCCCTGCCCCAGGCTCAGGATGCCGCCATAGCCCCAGCACAGCACGAGGCCGATCCCGACGAAGGCATAGGTCAGATATTTGGCGACCAGGTTGAGGCGGAAGATATCGAGCGACAGCGGCAGGACGAGAAACAGCAGCACCGCGAGCGCAAGGAAGCCGAGCAGTTCGGAGCGATTGAAAAAGCGCGAGTTGATGATCATGACCAGCCTGCTTGTTCTTATTTGCGGACCTTGAGCGCGAAGAGCCCCTGCGGACGCACCATCAGGATGGCGACGATCGTCAGCAGCGTGATCACCTTGGCCATCGATCCCGACAGAAAGAATTCCAGCGTCGATTGGGTCTGCGAGATCGAGAAGGCGGAGGCGATGGTGCCGAACAGCGAAGCGGCGCCGCCGAACACGACGACCAGGAAGGTGTCGACGATGTAGAGCTGGCCGGCGGTCGGTCCGGTCGAGCCGATCATGGTGAAGGCCGAGCCCGCGATGCCGGCGATGCCGCAGCCGAGGCCAAAGGTGTAGCGATCGACCTTCTCGGTATTGATGCCGACGGCGCCCGCCATCACGCGGTTCTGC
Organism: Bradyrhizobium elkanii USDA 76; assembly: GCF_023278185.1. Lineage (NCBI taxonomy): Bacteria > Pseudomonadati > Pseudomonadota > Alphaproteobacteria > Hyphomicrobiales > Nitrobacteraceae > Bradyrhizobium > Bradyrhizobium elkanii. Next base: position 5,990,866 of record NZ_CP066356.1, read on the forward strand.
ACCACGGCGCGCACCTGCTTGCCCCAGCTTGACCAGAACAGCACATAGGCGACCGCGATCGTGATCAGGATGGTCAATCCCATCACGAACATGCCGTTGATCGGGATCTGAATGGAGTCGGTCGCCTGCCAGGAGCCCATCATCCATTCCGGCAGTTCGACGCCGACCTCGCGCGCGCCGAAGATCGAGCGATAGGCCTGTTGCAGGATCAGGCTGAGACCCCAGGTCGCCAGCAGGGTGTCGAGCGGACGCTTGTAGAGATGGCGTATCAGCGCCCACTCGACCAGCATGCCGAGCGCGCCGGAGGCGATGAACGCCAAGATCATTGCGATGAAGAAGTAGCCGGGGAACAGCCAGGGCGCGACGTGCTGCACGGCGTTCGACGTCATCCAGGTGACGTAGGCGCCGAGGATCATGAACTCGCCATGGGCCATGTTGATGACGCCCATCTGGCCGAAGATGATGGCGAGTCCCAGCGCCATCAGCACGTAGACGGAGAACAGAATGAGCCCGGCAAATCCCTGCATCGCAAGGATGGCGCCGAGATCGCTGATCGAATAGTCGCCGAACATGATGTCCTCCAGTCCAAGGGGCACGCGCCGCCGGCCAAGCGACGCTCGTTCCGTGGCGTGGACGATGACGTCCACGCCACGATGCGTTGTGGAGCTTCGTAGCCCGGGTGAGCGGCAGCGATACCCGGGGCGATCCCGCATATCGCTCCGCTCATGCGGGCTACTGGCTCACTGATAGCCCTTGGGGAACGGATCCGGCTCGACGAGATCGGCGGTCTCGTAGATCAGCTCATACTGGCCGTCGGCCTTGGCGCGCCCGACGCGGGTCTTCGACCAGAGGTGATGGTTCTCGTGGATCCGGACGTAACCTTCCGGCGCGCCCTTGAACTCGACGCCAGGGGAAGCCGCCGCGATCTTGTCGATGTCGAAGCTCTGCGCCTTCTCCACCGTCAATTTCCACAGCCACGGGCCGAGATAGGCGGCCTGCGTGACGTCGCCGATCACGGTCTTCTCGCCCCACATTTTCTTGAAGGCGGGCACGAAAGCCTTGTTGTTCGGATTGTCGAGCGACTGGAAGTACTTCATGCAGGCATAAGCGCCGGCGATGTTCTCGCCGCCGATACCGTCGATCTCGTCCTCGGTGACCGAGATCGTCAGCAGCGTCTGCTTGGACAGGTCGATGCCGGCCGCCTTGAGCTGCTTGTAGAATGCGACGTTGGAGCCGCCGACGATGATCGCGTAGATCACGTCCGGCTTGGTCAGCTTGATCTTGTTGATGACCGAATTGAACTGGGTAGAGCCGAGCGGGAAGTATTCCTCGCCGACCACCTTGCAGCCTTGCAGATGGTTCTCGATGTGCTTGCGCGCGATCTTGTTCGAGGTGCGCGGCCAGATGTAGTCCGAGCCGAGCAGGTAGAAGCTCTTGGCGCCCTTGGTCTTGTTGACCCAGTCGAGGCCGGCGATGATCTGCTGCGTCGCCTCCTGGCCGGTGTAGATGACGTTCTTGGACTGCTCAAGGCCTTCATAGAAGGTCGGGTAGTACAGCATGCCGTTGTACTGCTCGAACACCGGCAGCACCGCCTTGCGAGAGGCCGAGGTCCAGCAGCCCATCACTGCCGCGCATTTGTCGTTGACCAGCAGTTTCTTGGCCTTTTCCGCGAAGGTCGGCCAGTCGCTAGCGCCGTCCTCCTGGATGAACTTGATCTTGCGGCCGAGCACGCCGCCGGCGGCGTTGATCTGTTCGATCGCGAGCTTCTCGGCCTCGACCGACCCGGTCTCGGAGATCGCCATGGTGCCGGTCACGGAATGCAGGATGCCGACCGTGACTTCGCTATCAGTGACTGCAAGACCCGTGGCATTGACCGCAGAGGTTGCAGGGACGTCGGCAAATGCCGGACGGCCCAGCATCGACATGGCCGGCAAAGCGGCCATTCCCATCAAGAGCTTGCGGCGGAGCGGAGACGGCAGTCCTGGTTTTGTATCGTCTGACATGAGCACCCCATTGGTTCGAGAACGCTTATTGATGAGGCTAGGATTGCTCACTTTTGTGCAGCGCACTGATACGTGAGATCGCGTATACTGCACCGCAAAATAGCGACGTAGGTTTTTGGTACGGGATTTGCCCGCGATCAGAGCATCGTGGACCAGGAGTTCAAACGAGTGGCAGGGCGGCAGCGGATAGACCGCGTCAGGCGCCAATACAATCAATGGGTCGCCAACCAGACGCTGGAAGACTACGCGCTGCGCTTCACCGCCAAGAGCGCGCGGCGCTGGTCAGCCGCCCGGGTTGCCAACACCGCGCTCGGGGCGATCTCGTTCCTTGCGCTGGAGGCGATCGGCGGCACCATCACGCTGAACTACGGCGCAATGAATGCCTCCGCCGCGATCCTGGTCGTCAGCGTCATCATCTTCCTCTGCGGACTGCCGATCGCCTACCATGCCGCGAAAAGCGGTATCGACATCGATCTGCTCACCCGCGGCGCCGGCTTCGGCTATATCGGCTCGACCATCACGTCGCTGATCTACGCCTCCTTCACCTTCATCTTCTTCGCGATCGAGGCCGTGATCCTCGCCAGCGCGCTCGACATGTGCTTCGGCATCCCGCGGCCGATCGGCTATCTGATCAGCGCAGTCGTGATCATTCCGCTTGTCATCTACGGCATCACGCTGATCAGCCGCTTCCAGCTCTGGACCCAGCCGCTGTGGATCATCCTGCACATCATGCCGTTCGCGGCGATCGCCTGGGCCAATCCGCATTCGTTCACCGAGTGGCGCAAATTCGCCGGCGATCACGGCGATCCCGCAGGTAATCTCGATCTGCTGCTGTTCGGCACCGCGGCCTCCGTCGTGTTTGCGCTGGTGGCGCAGATCGGCGAGCAGGTCGACTTCCTGCGCTTTCTGCCGCGCGACCGCCGCACCTCGCGCAAGGCCTGGTGGATCGCGCTGCTGAGCGCCGGTCCGGGCTGGATCGTGCTCGGCGCTCTCAAGCTGCTGGCCGGTTCGTTCCTCGCCTTCTTCGCGCTCAGCCACGGCGTCTCCGCCGAGCACGCCGCCGAGCCCGCCAACATGTACCTCGAGGCGTTCCGCTACGTGCTGTCGCAGCCGGATCTGGCGATGGCGCTGACCGGGACATTCGTGATCCTGTCGCAGGTCAAGATCAACGTCACCAACGCCTATGCCGGCTCGATCGCCTGGTCGAATTTCTTCTCCCGCCTCACCCACTCGCATCCCGGCCGCGTGGTGTGGCTGGTGTTCAACGTCGTCGTCGCGCTGCTGCTGATGGAGATCGGCGTCTACAAGGCGCTGGAGCAGACGCTCGCGCTCTACTCCAACGTCGCGATCGCCTGGGTCGGCGCGCTGGTGGCCGATCTCGTCATCAACAAGCCGCTCGGCTTGCGGCCGCAGCACATCGAGTTCAAGCGCGCCCATCTCTGCGATATCAATCCGGTCGGCGTCGGCGCGATGACGATCGCGACCGTGGTCTCGATCAGCGCGTTCTACGGCCTGTTCGGCCCGACCGCGAAGGCGCTGTCCGCCTTCGTGGCGCTTGCGGTCGCGTTCGTCACGGCTCCCCTGATCGCCTGGGCCACCGACGGCAAGTACTACATCGCGCGCAAGCCGAAGCGGAGCTGGCAGAACATCGAGTCGATCCAGTGCTGCATCTGCGAGCATGCGTTCGAGCCCGAGGACATGGCTTCCTGCCCCGCTTATGCCGGCCCGATCTGCTCGCTGTGCTGCTCGCTCGACGCACGTTGCCATGACCTCTGCAAGCCGCATGGCCGGATCGGCGCACAGGTCGCGGACGCGCTGGGCAAGGTGATGCCGCAGCCGATCAACGCTCGCATCAACTCGCAGCTCGGGCATTACCTCGGCGTGTTCGCGGTCTCGGCCGGCCTCGTGGCGCTGGTGCTCGGCCTGATCTACCTGCAGACCACGGCCGCGGTGCATGCCAACGAATTGCTGGCCGACGTGCTCTGGAAGGTGTTTTTTGCGCTGACCCTGATCATCGGCGTCGTCGCCTGGCTGTTCGTGCTGGCGCAACAGAGCCGGCGCGCCGCGGAAGCGGAAACACGCCGGCAGACCACGCTGCTGATCCAGGAAATCGACGCCCACAAGCGCACCGATGCCGAACTGCAGCGCGCCAAGGAGGTCGCGGAGTCAGCCAATCTCGCCAAGAGCCGATACGTCGTGGGCCTCAGTCACGAACTTCGTTCGCCGCTGAATGCGATCTCCGGCTACGCGCAGCTATTGGAGCAGGACGACAGCCTCCAGGTGCGGCCGCGCGAGCAGGTGCGCGTCGTCCGCCGCAGCGCCGATCATCTCTCGGGCCTGATCGACGGCATCCTCGATATCTCCAAGATCGAGGCCGGCCGTCTCTACCTGTCGCGCGACGAGGTTCGGCTGAACGATTTCCTCGAGCAGCTGGTCGGCATGTTCCGCCTGCAGGCGGCAGCAAAGGGCATCGACTTCGTGTTCAAACGGCCGGCCGTGCTGCCGGTCGTGGTCTATGCCGACGAGAAGCGGCTGCGGCAGATCCTGATCAACCTGCTGTCGAATGCGATCAAGTTCACGCAATCCGGCCAGGTGCAGTTCGTGGTGCATTACCGCAGCCCGGTCGCCGAGTTCGAGGTGATCGATACGGGACCCGGCATCCAGCCCGACGATCTCGAGCGGATCTTCGCCCCGTTCGAGCGTGGCGCGCTTGGCGTCACCCAGCCGCAGACCGGCACCGGGCTCGGGCTCACCATCAGCCGCCTGCTCGCGGGTGTGATGGGCGGCGACATCAAGGTCCTGAGCACGGTCGGCACCGGCAGCACGTTCCGCGTCAAGCTGCTGCTGTCGGAGGTCACCAATCCACGCCGCGATGCGCCGGTCGATGCTCCCGTGTACGGCTATCACGGTCCGCGCAAGACCATCCTGATCACCGACGACGACCCGACCCACCGCGACCTGTTGCGCGAGATCCTGACGCCGCTCGGCTTCATCCTGCTCAGCGCGCCGGACGGGCCAGGCTGTCTTGCCCTCGCGCAGCATTGCCGGCCGGACCTGTTCCTGCTCGATATCTCGATGGCGGGCATGGACGGCTGGACGGTCGCCGAAACCTTGCGCGCCGAAGGCCATCACCAGGCACGCATCCTGATGATCTCGGCCAGCGCGCTAGAGGCCCATGGCGCGCCGCTGGCGCAACCGTTCCACGACGGCTACCTGATGAAGCCGATCGACATTCCGCGGCTGCTCGAAACCATCCGCCAGTTGCTCAAGATCGAGTGGCAGTATGAGGCCGAGCCGGCCCCGCCTCCGCAATGGAAGCCCGAGAGCGGTTCGCGGCCGCCGGTGAAATATGTCGAAGAGCTGATCAGCCTCGGCCAGCTCGGCTATGTCAGGGCGATTCAGCTCAAGCTCGACGAGATCGGCAATGAGTGTCCCGAACATGCCGATTTCGTCGGCCAGATGCGCACGCTGATCGACCGGTTCGATTTCGATCAATATATGGCGACGTTGAAGACATTGCACAGCTATGACCATTGAACAGAAGAAGCGCGACGTTGCGCTCGTCGTCGACGACTCGCCCGAGACGTTGCGCCTGCTGACCGACGCGCTCGACGGCGCCGGCATGACCGTGATGGTGGCGCTCGACGGCGCCTCGGCGATGCGCATCGTCGACCAGATCACGCCCGATATCGTGCTGCTCGATGCCGTGATGCCCGGCATGGACGGTTTCGAGACCTGCCGGCGGCTGAAGCGCGACGCAGGGCTCGACGGCGTGCCGATCATCTTCATGACGGGCCTCGCCGAAACCGAGCACATCGTGCGCGGGCTGGAGGCCGGCGGCGTCGACTATGTGACGAAGCCGATCGTGGTCGAGGAGATGCTGGCGCGCATCCGGGTCCATCTCGCCAATGCGCGGATGACGCAGAGTGCCCGCGCGGCGCTCGACGTCTCCGGCCGCTATCTGCTCGCCGTGAACAGCGCCGGCGCGCTGCTGTGGGCGACGCCGCAGGCACAGCGACTGCTGTCGGATACGCTCGCCGACGCCGCCGACAATTTCGCGCTGCCGGACCCGATGCCGCAATGGCTCGAGCAGGCGCAGAAGGGCGGCACAGGAAAGAAGACAGCGACCGTGGCGTCATTCCCCGGCAACGAGCAGCTTCGGCTGCAATATATGGGCAAGCTCGGGCCCGATGAATTCCTATTACGGCTTGCCAAGGACACCAGCGGCGACATGCCGGCCGAGTTCTCCAGCGAGCTCGGCCTGACCACCCGCGAGGGCGAGGTGCTGTCCTGGCTCTCCAAGGGCAAGACCAACCGCGACATCGCGCAGATCCTCGGCCTCAGCCCGCGCACCGTCGACAAGCACCTCGAGCAGATCTACGCCAAGCTCGGGGTCGAGAACCGCACCGCCGCCGCCGCGATCGCGGTCGACGCAAGGCATCGCAAGTCTTGATCGAACGCACGCTGCGCCCCGCGCACCGAAACGTGCGCAAGGCGCGGGGGACGCTACGCACCCACGGTCGGCGAACTGCCATTCCGATCAGCCGGTGCAGCAGATCCCAGCGACACCTCCTGTTCCGGCGGCCGCGTCTTTCGCCACTGCGCCGGCGTCACGCCCATGTGGCTCTTGAAGGCGCGCTGAAAGGCGGCCTCCGATTGATACCCGACCATCTCTGCCACGGCGCCGGTCGAAAGCGATGATCCCTTCAATTCGTTCGCCGCAAGCGTCATCCTGATATCGGTGAGCAGATCGCTGGCCGATCGCCCGAGCTTGTCCTGGAACTGGCGCGCCAGCGTGGCGCGCGACATGTTGCAGAGCCGTGCGAGCTCCGGCAGCGACCACGCGCGCGCGGGCTCCTTGAACATGGCGGCCACGGCCGGCGCGAGCCTGGGATCACCGGCCAGAGCGAGAAGTCCCCGCGACGTTGCATCGGTCTCGCTCGCAAGCCGCAGCACAAGCGCGAACATTGCCGTGGACAGCGCATTCAGCATGGCGAGGCCGCCCAGATGATCGTCGGCCGTTTCGCTGCGCATCAGCGACACGAGCCCGGCGAGCTGCGCAGCCGTTCCCTTTCCCGCACGCGTGCCGGCATGCACGACAAGACGCGGCGGGAGATAATTGCGCAACAGACGGTCGTGTGGGGGTGCAATCGCGAAGTGCCCGCACAACAGGTCAAGCCGTTCGTCCGATCCGAGGTTTTCGCTGATCGTGAAATTCTCCGCCGCCCGGTTGCGCGCCGGCAGCGGTGTTGCCCCGCTTCCGTCGTGCATCACGTGTCGCGGGTTGCCGGGAAGCAGGAGGATGTCGCCGGGCTTCAGCAGCAACGGCTGTCCGCCCGCGGCGTCGTCCAGGATCGCCGAGCCGGCAAGCACCGCATGATAGGGGATCTCGTTGGTCACACCCGGTCCCTGCTCGATACGCCAGGGCACGCTGTAGCTGCAGCGCAGGTCGAGCCGCCCGCGCACCGGCATCATCTCGAACAGCCGGCTGAGCCAATCCATGGCCAATCCCCCTGACGCAGCACATGAGACGATCGAGCATATAAACGAGTAAGATGAACATTCAATGTCTCAAACCTCGATCCTATTGTCACTCCGTAATCGTTCACCACCCCGAACAAGGAGTGCCACCATGTCTCGTCTCTCAACCCCCAACCTCGAAGCCGATACCGGCCCGTCCGGCCAGATCTACGCCCAGATCAAGAAGGCGATCGGCGCCGTCCCGAACACCTACGCGGCAATTGCGGCCCACGGTCCGGCCGCGCTCAAGTCGATCCTCGCGGCCGATGCCGTGCTGACTGGCGGCAGCCTGCCCCGGCGCGATCTGGAGGTCGTGAAGCTCGTGATCAGCGCCGCCGGCGGCTGCGACTATTGTGTCGCCGCGCACTCGCATCTCGCCAGGCTCGCCGGCGTGAATGCGGATGTGCTCAAGCAGATCCGCGACGGCGCGCCGACCGGTGATGCCAAGCGCGATGCGCTCGTGCATTTCGTGCGCAAGCTCGCGCAGTCGAGCGGCACCGTCAGCGACGAGGATTTCGCCGCGATCAAGTCCGCCGGCTACAGCGACGCGCAGCTGGTCGAGATCAGCCTGGCGTTTGCGACCACAGTCTTCACCAACGTCTTCAACCGCATCAACGACACCGACATCGACTTCCCGGCAGTCGCGTGAAGCGACCGGGCGATGTCACGCGAAAGGATCACGCCCATGACCACGCTTGCCAATACCACACACAATCCGCTTGCCCGCGCGCTCGACAGGTCCGGCCTGCTGGCGGAGGATCTCGACTATCACATCGTCCGAGCCGCGATGGTGATCATGTTCCTGTTCTTCGGTTACCAGAAGTGGTTTCCGTACGAATTCGAACGGCTGGTCCCGTTCATCAGCAACGGGCCGCTGATCTGGTGGCTCTATCCAGCGTTCGGCCATGCCGGCGCCAGCTATTTCCTTGGCGCCTCGGAATGGACGTTCGGTTCGCTGCTGCTCGCGGGCTTCTGGGACAAGCGGCTTGGCGTGCTCGGCGCCCTCGGCTCGACCGGAACCTTCATCGCGACAGTCACCATCATTCCGTTCATGCCTGATGGTTGGGACGCTGCCGCCGGTGGCTTCCCCGCGATGACCGGCAATGTGCCGTTCCTGATGAAGGACGTCGTTCTGCTCGCCGTCTCGCTCTACCTGCTGCGCCAGGACGTGGTCCGTCTGATCAGGCAATAGCTGATCGTGATTGATCGCCGGTGGGCCTCGGGCGCACCGGCGATCGCGCATGGGACCGAGCAGACGCAGCATCTCTCGAACACAGCGACATGGCAGTCACTGTTGTTGCGGGGGTCCGGCAGCCCTTGCTCTTTAAGGCCGAGCCATAACCCATTGCCGAACTTGCACAATGCGTTGGAATCGGCCCCCCGCTCCGCGCGATCGGCTGCGCGGCCGCCCGCTCGACGACGACGCACCGCGCTTCCATGCATGCACGAATGATCCCTGGCTCTCCGGCCATGAACATAGTTCCGCCGCGCGGTCTGCGCTAAGAAGGAACGCCGGTGTTGTTCTGGGGTGAGTTGATGAAGAAGGACGACGTCACATGCCCGCGTTGCGGGGCCGGATTCCGACGCCTTGAGCTGGCGTCCGGATCTGGAAGCAAGGGCGAGTATCGCTGCCCGGTCTGCGAGACGACCCTCGAGCATTTCGATGGCGACAGGCTCGTCGCCTACCGCCTGACCATCCAACCTTCGATTCGCGGATTGAAGACCTAGCAGCCATCTGCACAGAATGCCGGAGCAAAATCCGGATCACGATTTCCGCTTCAGGACATAGCTGTCCATGATCCAGCCGTGCCGCTGACGTGCCTCTCGTCGCGCGGCGACGATGCGAGGGCCGACCTCCGCCAGCTCGCCCGCCATGACGATCTGATCGGGCATGCCGAGATAGGCGCCCCACCAGATTTGCAGCCCGGCAGCATCCAGGGTCTGGAAGGCGGCGCCGCCGTCGAGCATCACGACCACGGTGTCGACGCCTGGCGGCCAGCCAGCCTCGCGCAGCCGTCGGCCGGTCGTCACGAGGAACGGCTCGCCGATCTCATTGAGCGGCAGCGCATGTGCCGCGCACAGCGCCTGGATCGACGTGATGCCCGGGATCACCTCGATCGATGGCAACGGATCGAGCCGCCGCGCAATCCGCAGGCTCGAATCGTAGAGCGAGGGATCGCCCCAGATCAGCAGGGCGACCCGTCCCTCCCCGCCGAGGTTGCGCGCGATTTCCTGCGACCAGGACGCGGCGATCGCATCATGCCAATCGTCCACACCCTTGCGATAATCCTCTTCACCGGCGTCACGCACCGGCAGGTCGAACTCGGCAATGCGTGTGCGGTCATTGCTCAACGCGTCCGCGCAGATGGTGCGACGCAACTCGGCGAGATCCGACTTCGCAGTCCCCTTGCGCGGGATCAGGATCAGGTCGGCGGCATTGATGGCGGCGGTCGCAGCAAAAGTGAGCTGCCGGGGATCACCACAACCGATGCCGATCAGGGACAGCGTCAACATGGCCGCGTCACCCTCGTTCCGGCGCCAGCGCACCGAACAGGATCACGGCAGCCGCCGTGGCCGCGCCGGCTTGCGCGAGCTGTTCGGCCAGCGCTGCGACCGTGGTGCGAAGCAGCCGTTCGTCGGCGTGGCCGAGCGATTCCGCCAGCAGCGCGGGCGTGTCGGACGCGAGGCCGTGCGCGATCAGCTTTGCGGCCAATGCCGGGAAGGTCCGCCGCCCCATATAGACGACGGTGGTCGCTTCCGGATCGGCCAGCGCCGCCCAGTTCAGGTCCGCGGGCAATTCGCCCGTCACATCGGCGCCGGTGACGAACTGGACCCGGCGCGAGGTCAGTCGTCGCGTCAGCGGAATGCCGGCCTGCGCGGCGGCAACCGAGGCCGAGGTCACGCCGGGAATGATCTCGTAGCCGATGCCGGCCGCGCGCAGCGCTTCGATCTCCTCCTCGAGCCGTCCAAAAATGCCGGCGTCGCCGGATTTCAGCCGCACCACCCGCACGCCGGCGGCAGCATAATCGACCAGCAGCCGGCTGACATGGTGCTGCTTCGCCGACAGGCGGCCGGCGCGCTTGCCGACCGCGACGAGATTGGCGCCGGCGCGCGCGAGATCGAGAATCGCGCCCGAGGCAAGATCGTCATAGAGCACCACATCGGCCTCGCGCAGCCGCGCGGTGCCTTTCACCGTCAGGAGTTCGGGATCGCCCGGACCGGCCGAGACGAAGGATACGAATCCGCTCACCGGTCCTCCACAATCAGATGGAAGAATGTTCCCGTCGCACAGCCGCGCCGCGATCCGGTTTCTGCAACGATCGCGCCGGTCGCATCACGCACCACCGCGAGCGGCGTATCGGGCTGCGCGATGATCGTCGAATAGTGAAACTCGTGGCCGCGCAGGCGTGCGCCCGGGCCGCGGCCGGGCATCGGTGCGGCAAGCTCGGCGAGCCGGTAGCCCAGATGCATGCGGCGCTTGGCATAGCTCGTCTCGAGGCCGAGCAAGCCTGCCATCTCATGGCGCACGCCGTCGGCATCGGTCAACGCGGCGCCCAGCACCATGTAGCCCCCGCATTCGCCATGCACCGGCCGCGTTTCGGTGAAGGCGCGGAGCTGCGCAAGAAATCGTCTGTTGGCCGCAAGCCGGCCGGCATGCAGTTCGGGATAACCGCCGGGCAGCCAGCACACATCGGCGTCCGGATCGGGGCCTTCGTCGGCAAGCGGCGAGAACGGCACGATCTCTGCGCCGGCCGCGCGCCAGGCTTCCAGCATATGCGGGTAGACAAAGGAGAACGCCGCGTCGCGTGCCAGCGCGATGCGCTGACCGGGCGGCGTGATGTCCAGGCTGCGCACGGCGGATCGCGGCGACCAAACGCGCGCCGATCGCAGCACGGCGTCGAGATCGACATGCTCGGCGACGAAGCGTGCGGCTTCGTCAATCAGACCGTCAATTTGAGCCTGCTCTTCGGCCTGTACCAGGCCGAGGTGACGCTTCGGCAAGGCGATCTCGGCGTGGCGCGGCAGCGCCCCCAATACCGGAACGCCCGCGCCCGCCATGGCATTGCGCACCAGGGCTTCATGCCGTGCGCTCGCGACGCGATTGAGGACGACGCCGGCAAGCCGTACGCCGGCGCGAAAATCACGCAATCCCGCCGCGACCGCCGCCGCCGTCTGCGCCTGACCGGAGGGATCGATCACCAGCAGCACCGGCCATTCCATCATCTCGGCAATGTCGGCGGTGGCGCCGGTCCCCGAGACGCCACGTGCGGCGACGCCGTCGAACAGTCCCATCGAGCCTTCCGCCAGCACGAGATCGGCATCCGCGCCGCGGCCTGCCAAATGTGCGATGGCTTCGCGCGCCATCGCCCAGCTGTCGATGTTGACCGACGCGCGTCCCGTGGCGACCGCGTGAAAGGCGGGATCGATGTAATCAGGCCCGCTCTTGAGGCATTGCACCCTCACGCCGCGATTGCGATAGGCGCGCGCCAACGCCAGCGTTAGCGTCGTCTTGCCGACACCGGATGCCGGCGCAGAGATGACGAGCCCCGCGGTCATTGCGATGATTCCGGCGACGATTCCGGAAAGCGCGGCGCCGCCCCAACCGGACGGTAGCGGCGGTCGTAGTCGGCTGCATAGAGCCGGCTCTCGGCGAACTCGTCCGCCCCGAGCGTCTTGCCGACCAGAATGAGCGCAGTGCGTTCGAGCTCGGGGCCGACGGCGGTATCGAGCGTCGCGAGCGTGGCGCGCACGATGCGCTGGTCCGGCCAGCTCGCGCGCCAGACGATCGCAACCGGGCAATCCGCGCCGTAGTGCGGCGTGAGCTCGGCCATGACCTTGTCGAGCAGATGGATCGAAAGATGGATCGCCAGCACCGCGCCGGTCGCGGCAAACGCTGCGAGTGTCTCGCCATCAGGCATCGCGCTCGCCCGGCCCGGCGTGCGCGTCAGCACCACCGATTGCGCAAGGCCCGGCAGCGTAAGCTCGGCCTCCAGCGCCGCCGCGGCCGCCGAGAAAGCCGGCACCCCGGGCGTGACCGAATACGGAATCTGCAACGCGAGCAGCCGGCGCAGTTGCTCGCCCATCGCCGACCAGATCGAGAGATCGCCCGAATGCAGCCGCGCGACGTCCTTGCCCTCCGCATGCGCGGCAGCGATCTCGGCGATGATCTCGTCGAGCGAGAGCGGCGCGGTGTTGACGATGCGCGCATCCGGCGGGCAATGCGCCAACACACCTGCTGGCACCAGCGATCCGGCATAGAGACAAACCGGGCAAGAGGCGATCAGATCGCGCCCGCGCAGGGTCAGGAGATCGCCAGCACCGGGTCCTGCGCCGATGAAATGCACCGTCATTCGCCGTCTCCTTCCGCGATCGCCGCAATGGCCATCCGATCCTGTGACGCGGCCCTGGCCGAGATCAGGCGCGCACCGCGCCCCGCCGCAGCGATCGCCGCAGCTTCGGCGACCGAGCCCGTTCCGAACCTCGCCTTGATGAACCCGGATTGCGTTGCAGTCTTTATCTCAGCCAGGATCCCGGCGGGAATGCTCCGGACCGGCAACCCCAGTTCCCGCGCCAAGTCTCTCAATGCCGCCGCATCGGCCTTGTCACTCACCGTTGCAATTGCCGCAAGGCCGTCGGAACCGCCGGCCGCGTCGAGTGCGTCGCGCAAGGATGCGACGCCGGCATCGCGCCTGAATCCGAGACCAGCGACCTTCATCGGAGCGCGCTCCATTGCACGATCGGCCGCGCGGCCTTCCAGGCGCGGTACCGCCCCAACGGCTCGGCCTGCGCGACTTCGAGGCGCATCAACTCGCCGCCATGACGCTGGTGCAGATCGGAGAGCAGCGCCTCGGTCTCCAGGGTTACCGCATGCGCAACCAACCGCGTTCCCGGCGCGATCCGCGACCAGATCGCTTCGAACCTTGCGGCATCGAGACCGCCACCGATGAACACGGCATCGGGGGCTTCGAGGCCCGATAAGATGCCGGGCGCCTCGCCCTCGATGACGGAGATGCGGTGTGTCAAGCCGAAGCTCGCCGCGTTGCTTCGGATGTTGGCGGCGCGTTCGCTGCGGGCTTCGACAGCGATCGCCGTCCCACCACACAGCGCCCATTCGATCGAGATCGAGCCCGAGCCCGCGCCGACATCCCACAGCCGCTCACCGGGCCGCGGCGCAAGCGCCGACAGCGCAAGCGCGCGGACCGGCCGCTTTGTCAGTTGCCCGTCATGCACAAAGAGCGCATCGGCAAGACCCGAGCTGCGTGCGATCCCTTGTCCTCCCTTCGCCTCCAGCGCAACCGTGACGAGGCTGTCGCCCGACTCCTCCAAATAATTGTCGGCGCGATGCTGCGTGATGGATTCACGCGGTCCGCCAAGCGCAGCAAGCGTCCATATTGCCGACGCCCCCCAACCACGCTCCGTCAGCCAGCGCGCGAGATCGGACGCCGCCTTGCCGTCGCGCAGCAGGCATATGATCCGTGCATCGCGCGCTAAATGCGCTAACAGCCGTTCGAACGGTGCGGCATGAAGACCGAGACAGACAGCATGCTCGATACGCCAGCCCAAACGAGCGGCAGCCAGTGAGAACGTCGACGGTGCGGAGTACGCGACCCATTCACCGGGCCGTAGCTTCTCGACAAGGCTTCCGCCGGCGCCATGCCAGAACGGATCGCCGGACGCGAGCACCACCGTCGGACGACCCCGGCTTTCAAGCACGATGTTGGCATCGAACGGCACCGGCCAGGCACGGCCGCGGTCGGCGATGCCGGCGAGCGCGAGGTGCCGCTCGCCGCCGAAAACCGTTTCGGCTTCGGAAAGCGCCTTTCGGCTTGCGTCGGAGAGGCCGGCAAGGCCATCTTCGCCGATACCGATGATGGTCAACCAGGGATTACCCATGATGCGCGCCCTGATCCTGGGCGGAACGGCCGACGCCAATTTGCTTGCCGTTGCGATCGCTCGCGCGGGCATCGACGCGGTCTATTCCTACGGCGGCCGCACCCGCGCGCCGGCCGACCAGCCCTTGCCGGTCCGCAGCGGCGGTTTCGGCGGCGTCAGCGGTCTTGCCGATTATCTGCGTCGCGAAGCCATCACGCATGTGATCGATGCGACGCATCCTTTCGCGGCCGAGATGAGCCGCAACGCGATCGCTGCATGTGCGCAGACCGCAACGCCGCTGGTCGCGCTCGAACGCGCGCCCTGGGACAAAGCCTCCGGCGATCGCTGGATCGAGGTCGCGGACGTCGTCTCCGCGGCCACGGCGTTGCAGGACAACCCCGCCCGCGTATTCCTCGCGATCGGCCGCCAGCACATCGCGCCGTTCGGCGCACGGCCGCAGCATGCCTATACGTTGCGTTTCGTCGACCCGCCCGACGAAACGCTGTCGTTGCCCAACGCGGACGTCATCGTATCGCGCGGCCCCTTCACGCTCGAGGGCGAACTCGCGATGATGCGCGCGCGCGCGATCGAGTGGATCGTCGCCCGCAACTCCGGCGGAACCGGCGCGCGCGCCAAGATCGACGCCGCCCGCGTGCTCGGCCTTCCCGTGATCATGATCACACGGCCGTCTCTGCCCGACAGACCGCGGGTGGAAAGCGTGCGCGGGGTGATGCAATGGCTCGGTCATCGGACCTGCCTCGGCGCATAGACCCAGCGGCCGACCCGCCGTGTCGCCGAATTGCCGACGATCACGAGCGTCCGCATGTCGGCCATCTCCGGCCGCGCGTCGCGCAGTTCGACCGTCACGATCCGCTGCTCGGGCGTGCTGACGGCGCGCGCGAACACCACGATGCGCTCGTCGCAGCCCGCCTCGCGCAAGATTTCGAGCGCGCACCCAAAACCTTCCGGCCGGCTGGCCGAGCGCGGATTGTACATCGCGATCGCGAAGTCCGCCTCGGCCGCAAGCCGCAGGCGTTTCTCGATCAGCGGCCATGGCTTGAGATTGTCGGAGAGGTTGATCGCACAGAAATCATGACCGAGCGGCGCACCGGCGCTTGCCGCCGCCGCCAGCATCGCCGTCACGCCGGGCAGAACGCGGATCGGCAGGTCGTGCCATTGCGGCGCGTCCTCGAGCGCTTCGAACACGGCGGATGCCATCGCGAACACGCCGGGATCGCCCGAGGACACCACGACGACGTGGCCCCCTTCCGACGCGAGCCGCAGCGCGTCGGCGGCGCGCTGCAACTCCACGCGATTGTCCGAGGAGTGCAGCGTGAGCCCGGCGCGCGGCGGTACGCGCGTCACATAGGGCGCATAGCCGACGATGTCGGTCGCAGCCGCGAGCGCAGCAGAGACCTCCGGCGTGATCAGCGCCTCATCGCCCGGTCCGAGCCCCGCGATGGTCAGCGTGCCGGTCATTGCGCGGCCTCCCTGCGCCGCCCCTGCCCATGCACCAGCACGATCGCAAAATACGGACACTCGGCCTCGCCGATATCCGCAAGCCGGGCGACGCGCTGATCCGGCATGGTGCCGCGTTCGACGAGCCACGCATCATCGAGGCGCCCCGCGGAAGCCAGCGCGCGGCGGATCTTCGGAAGATTGCGACCGGTCTTCATCACGACCAGCGCGTCGGAGCTGCGCATCCGCTCGGCGAGTTCCGGCTCCGGCAGCGTCCCCATCAGAACAGTCGTCACATCGTCGGCCAGCGCAATCGGCTGGCCCACCGAATTCCAGCAGCCGACCATGCCGGGAATGCCGGCGATCACCTCGATCTCGACACGTCCCTGCAGCCGCGCATGCAGATGCATGAACGAGCCATAGAAATAGGGATCGCCCTCGCAGAGCACGACGATGTCGATCGCGCGCGCAAATCGCGCCAGGCGCTCGGCCCATTCGTCATAGAAGTCAGCCAGCAGCCGCGCGTAGTCCGGACTATCGAACGCGATTTCCGTGGTGACCGGATATTCCATCGGATATTCGCTGACGTCAGCGGCGAGCAAGCCTTCGACGATGCGGCGCGCCTGCCCCGGCTGCCCTTTTTTGCGGAAATAGGCGACATGCTTCGCGGCACGCACCATGCGGCCAGCGCGCACGCTCATCAGATCCGGATCGCCTGGGCCGAGGCCGCAGCAGATGATACGTCCCATCGCTATTCGCTCCGGCTCGCCAGCGCATTGACGGCGGCAACCGTGATCGCCGAACCACCGAGCCGTCCCTCGATCGTCAGCGCCGGCACCGGGGGCTCAGCCATCAATGCCGCCTTGGATTCCGCCGCGCCGACAAAGCCGACCGGACAGCCGATGATCGCCGCCGGCCTTGGGCAATTGGCGTCTTCCAGCATGTTGAGCAGATGAAACAGCGCCGTCGGCGCATTGCCGATCGCGACGATGGCGCCGCCCAGATGCGGCCGCCACAGTTCGAGCGCCGCCGCGGACCGCGTGTTGCGCATCGATCGCGCGAGTGCAGGTACCTTGACGTCACCAAGCGTGCAGAGGACGGCATTGCCGGCCGGCAGCCGCGCGCGCGTAATTCCTTCCGACACCATGCGCGCGTCGCAGAGGATCGGCGCGCCCTCCTGCAAGGCGGCTCGCGCGCGCGCAGCCATGCCTGATGTGAAGCGGACATGCGCTTCCAGGCCCACCATGCCGGCGGCATGGATCATGCGCACGACCACCGGCTCTTCGTCTGGCGTGAAGCGGGCAAGGTCGGCCTCGGAGCGAATGGTGGCAAAGGACTGGCGATAGATCGCCGCGCCGTCGGTCTCGTAGACGTGCGGCATCAATGGCCTCCCGTCAGCACGGAGGGATTTGCGACGAGGTACGAACTGGCCAGCCCTCGGATGACCGGCGCATCCCGCGTCGTGCCGCGGCGGATCAGATCAAAGCCGTCGTCTGTTGCAACGAGGGTAACATCCGCAGAACCGGAATGGGCGCAGCCCTTGGCGCAGCCGGAGACGTGAAGCCGCGCATCGGGTGGGATATGCCGCGCGAGCGCCGATGCCAGCATACGCGTATCCGCATGCGCCTCGCCGCAGCGCGGCGCACCGCTGCAGGCGACCACGCGCAGCCTGGGGTCGCCGGCATCAGTCACGAGGTCCGTCCCACGGGGCATCTCGCACATCCCCTCCACCAGCATCATCCGCCACGGCGTCATGCGAAGAGCCTGCGCGCACCCGGCAAGATCGCCGAGCGTCTGGTGCGGCATCTGCCCGAAGACGACGCCAACCATCGCGCCCGCCGGATAGAGGCCAGGCGCAGGGTCCGCCGATCGGACCACGGGCTCGGCATCGCCGCGAAGTGTCTCGGGAACGCTCGCACCGCCGGCCAGATGAGCCGCCATCCGCCGTTTTTCACCCCTGACTCCGCCGGAGGCGACGAACCACTCGGCCAGTGCCAGCGCCGCCTGCACAACCTCGCTCCGCCTGACCGAAAGCCCGCGCTGTGCGCCATCGGCACGTACCAGCAGTCCGCCGCTGCGATCGCGCTCGATCCTGATATCGGCGGATGCACCCGCCAGCATCCGCGCATTGCCGTCATCGATTGCGAAGCCGAACTTGGTTGGAAGATCAAGCGAGGCACTGGCAAGCCCCTGCTCAAGCTCGGTCGCAAGCGAGCGCGTCTCGTCGGCGGCAGTCCAGAACGGCGTCACCAGAATGTTGCGCTGTGCCTCGGCATTCGAGTCTGCGTCCAGCAACCCGAGCTCAGCGAGCCCGTCGACCAGGGGCGGATAACCTTCATCGCTGACGCCGCGGATCTGGAGATTGGCGCGGCTGGTCAGGTCGATCAGGCCGTTGCCGTATCGCGCCGCCAGCTCGGCGATTCCCGCCGCCTGCGCGGCGTCCAGCCGTCCGGCGCGCGGGCGAATGCGCACCACGAGGCCGTCGCCCGATAGCATCGGCCGCAGCGCGCCGGGACACCAGCCCTTGACCGCAACCGCGCTCATGAGGCCTCCTGCAACGCAGCCGCAATCGAATTGCGCCGCGTCTGCCAGAGCGAGGCTTCATGCAATCTCGTGAAGCAGGTCTCGATCGCCGCCAGTGCCGCCGGATTCTCGCGCGCCATGAAGCAGCGAACCTCGTCATTGCCGAGCGTCGCATCGTAGTAGAGATCGAACAGGTGCGGCGGCACCGCGCCGGCGAGATGGGCGAACGCCGCCATGTGCTCCAGCGTCGCCGAGATCTCGGCGGCACCACGGAAGCCATGGCGCATCATGCCCGCGATCCATGCAGGGTTGACCGCGCGCACCCGCACCACTCGCGAGATTTCCTCGGTCAACGCGCGGGCATGCGGCCGATCCGGCCGCGTCGCATCGAGGTGATAGAGCGCCGGGATTTTTGTGCCAAGGCGCCGGGCCGCCGCCGCGATGCCGGCCTCGTGCGCGGCATAGTCCGCCGCCAGCAGCAGATCGGTCTCCGGCAGATCCTGGGTGTGAACAAAACTGTCCGCGGCCGCGAGCCGCGCCTCGATGCCGGCGCGATCGGGCCGCATCTCGCCGTCGGCTGCGAGAGCCCATGACGATGCAGACAGCCAGGCTTCGCCGGCTGCCTCACGTGCCGCCTCGGTGAAGACATCCGGCATCGACGCAATGCCAACGCCATAATATCCGGGGCGAGGACCGAACACGCGCGAGATGCGCTCTCGGTAAGGATTCTCGTCCGCCTCATCACAGCGTTCGGACAACGCCTCCGCCGCCGCTTCGAACAACTGGGCCAGCCCTGAGAAGACGTCGCGGAACAGCCCCGACACGCGCAACGTCACGTCGATGCGCGGCCGGCCGAGCTCCGCGGGCGCGATGATGTCGTAGCCCGACACCCGCCCCGATCCGTGATCCCAGCGCGGCGCGATGCCCGCGAGGTGCAGGGCCATCGCAAAGTCCTCGCCGGCAGTGCGCATCGTCGAGGAGCCCCAGAGGTCGACCACGAGTCCCTTCGGCCAGTCGCCGTGATCCTGCAAATGACGGCGCAGCAGCTCCTCGGCGAGCTTCACACCCTGCGCATGTGCCGACGGCGTTGGCACCGCGCGCGGATCGACCGCAAACAGATTGCGTCCGGTCGGCAGCACGTCGCCCCGTCCACGCCAGGGCGAGCCCGACGGCCCCGGCGCGACGCGCCGCCCCGCGAGCGCATCGCGCAGCGCCGCCCTCTCCGCCTCGCCGCAGGCGCCCTGCCCGAATATATGCAGGCCGTCGCCGAACTGGCTTTCCTTGAGATCGCAGACGAAACGATCGATCTGCGGAATGGCCTCGGCCGCGGAGACCGACGCGGCGAGACCGAGATCGTCTTCCAGCCCGGCGATGCGGGCTTCGTCGCGGATCGCGGCGATCAGGCGCTGCCGCCGCGCCGGATCGAGGCCGTCGGCAGTCGAATACTCATCGAGCAAGCGTTCGAGACTGCGCAGGCCTTCCGGCACCGCGGCCTGCGCCAGCGGCGGCGGCAGATGGCCGATCGTCACGGCACCGATCCGGCGCTTGGCCTGAGCCGCCTCGCCGGGATCGTTGACGATGAAGGGATAGACGACGGGCAGATCGCCGGTCAGCGCTTCCGGCCAGCATGCTGACGATAGCGCAACCGACTTGCCGGGCAGCCATTCCAGCGTTCCGTGCGCGCCCATGTGGACCACGGCATCGATGCCCTGCTGCCTGAGCCACAGATAGAACGCGACATAGGCATGGCGCGGCGTGCGCGACAGATCGTGATAGTCGGCATCGCGATGAGTGACCTCGCCGCGCTCCGGCTGAACGGCGATGATCGACTTGCCGCTTTGAACCGCCGAGAAATGAAACGCGCCGTCACGGCATTCGGGATCGTCCTCCGGGGTGCCCCATGCGCGCGCAAGATCGTCCTGGAGCTGCAGCGGAAGACTGGAGAGCGCCGTGCGATACTCGGCTACGTCCCATGTCAGCCTCCGGTGCAGAAGGACGTCGCCAAGCGACCTCACCGGCGCCAGATCAAACCCCGCGCCCGCGAGATCGGCCAGCAGCGCCTCGACCGAAGCCAGCGCATCGAGGCCGACGGCATGCGCGATCTGATGCGGACGGCCCGGGTAGTTCGAGAGCACCAGCGCAAGCTGCTTCTTTTGCGCCGGTTTGCTGGCAAGCCGATGCCAGGCTGCGACGCGCGCGGCAATTGCAGCGACGCGCTCGGCGTCCGGTCGATGCGCAAGATGCGCGAATTGCAGCTCGGGATCGCGCTCACCAGGCGATTTGAAGCTCACGACGCCCGCGAACAGGCGGCCGTCGACCTCCGGCAGCACCACATGCATCGCGAGATCGCCGGGCGAGAGCCCGCGGAGCGACAAGGCCCAGTCCTCGCGCCGCGCCGTCGACAAAGCGACCTGGAACACCGGGCACGATGCAGCGTCGAACGGCGTCGTGCCGTCGTCACCGGCCGCGGAGAACGCGGTCGCATTGACGATGGCCGCTGGAACGCATTGCGCGAACTGGACACGCAGCCAATCGGCCACGCCCGCCGCCTTCAGCGAGGTGACGAACACGCCGTGCGCATCAAAACCCCTGTCGCGCAGTGCATCGATCAAGGCATCGACCGGCGCCGTGTCGCCGGCCGCGAGATAAGAACGATAAAACGTCACCAGCACGCGCGGCCGGCCGTCCGGTGCCGGCAACGCCGCGATGGCACCGCGCCGGGAATCGTAGACGCCGATCTCCGGAAGATCGATCTCGCCGACCACAGGCCCGGCATAAAGTCCGGACGCCAGCGCCAGTTGCGCGATCACGGCCTGCGCGGCAACGGGGCCGCCCTTGTCGCACAGCACCTTGAGACGGCGCAGCGTCGAGACCGGCAAGGTCGAGAATCCATCCAGCCGCAAATCGTCGCGACCATCGGCCGGCAGCACGACCAAGGCAATGCCGCGCTCCTTCGCCAGCCGATGCACCGCAGCCAGCCCGTATGACCAATAGGGCTCGCCGCCGATCAGCCGCACCAAAATGCCGCGGGCGTGCGAGAGCGTCCGCTCGATATAGGTATCGACCGACAGCGGATGGCGCAGCTCCGCGAGATTGGCGAGCCGCAGCGACGGCAACGCAGCGCGGCCGCGCCGCCAGCCGGCCGCGAAGGCAGCAAGATCGCTGTCGGAAAACGACAACACCACGAGATCGGCCGGATCCTGGCCGAGGTCCCTAGGCGTCGCGGTCTCCTCAAGGCCGCGGCTCTCGCGGAAGACGACGTGCATCAGACACCAAGCCGTGCCCTGATCGCGGCTTCATCGATGTCCGCATGTTCGCCGATCACGACGAGCTTCGACTGCCGCGCCCGTGCGCCCCAGGGCATGTCGAACTGATGCCGCACCCGTTCGCCGACCGATTGCACCAGCAGCCGCATCGGCTTGCCTTCGACCGCGATGTAGCCCTTGGCGCGCAGCACGTTCTGCTCACGCGCCAGTCCCTTGATCGAGGCGACCAGCGCGTCGACATCCGAAACTTCCGGAAGATCGATCACGACGGAATTGAAATCGTCGTGCTCGTGTTCCTCCTCGCCATCGTGATGCGACGGCCGCGCCGCGAGATCGTTTTCCGCCGCCGCCTCGAGGCCGAGGATCACGCGCGCGTCGATCGTGCCGTCGACGACGGGCAGCATCGGCACCTCGCGCGGCATCTCGGCCCCGATCACCGCTTTCGCTGCCTTGATCCCCTCCGCCCCGGCAAGGTCGGCCTTGGTCAGCAGCACGAGATCGGCGCAGGCAATCTGGTCCTCGAACACTTCGGACAGCGGCGTCTCGTGGTCGAGATTGTCGTCCGCTGCGCGCTGCGCGTCCACCGCGGCCGGATCAGGCGCAAACCGGCCGGCGGCGACAGCCTCCGCATCGGCCAGCGCGATCACGCCGTCGACCGTGATCCGCGAGCGGATCTCCGGCCAGTCGAACGCTTTCAACAGCGGCTTCGGCAGGGCGAGCCCCGAGGTCTCGATCACGATATGATCGGGCTTCACGTTCCGCGCCAGCAACTGCTCCATCGCCGGGATGAAATCGTCGGCGACCGTGCAGCAGATGCAGCCATTGGCGAGCTCGACGATGTTCTCGGCCGGGCAATTGGCGTCGGCGCACGACTTCAGGATGTCGCCATCGACGCCTTCGCTGCCGAATTCGTTGACCAGCACTGCGAGTTTCTTGCCGTTGGCATTGCGGATCAGATGCTGGATCAGCGTCGTCTTGCCGGAGCCGAGAAAGCCGGTCACGACGGTGACCGGAATTTTGGCGAGCGTGGTCATTCTGCGGCCTCCGGCACGACGGGAAGAGGTGGAATGCGGGCGAGCGATTGCTTGCGGAAGATATCCGGACGGCTGCGCCACGGCACGATGCCGTCAGGCGCCGCCGCATAGGCGGAGGCACCGGCGATCACATCCGCGGCATTATCAGCGGACAGTCGGCCGTAGACATAGGACCATCGCCCCGGCGCGCTGAGCGCGACCGAGCAACCCTGGCTGCAGGCCGACAGGCATGCGACGGGAACCAGATTGACGTCATCGGGCACGCCGGCCTCGACGAGCGCGGCATGCAGGCGCGCACCGGGCGCGAGCTCACCTTCCGCCGGCGTCTGGCCGGCGCGGCAGGTGATGCAGACATGGAGTGTAACGCTCATCGCCCTTCCTGGATTGACGGCGGGAGCGATGAGGCACACGAACCGATTTTGGACAGGTTCGTTCCCCGTCGCGGAACACCCCGTCCGCCGGTCTCACAACATGCTGCGTTGGCAGGTCTCCCGGCTTGCGGAGCAGGTTTTACCCTTCGATGCCCGCCTTCCCGACTCCATATGGAATCAGTGGCTTGGGCATCTCTCCGGTCACGGTCGCGGGGGCGGCTGCGCTTCGGGCGAACCTTGCGGTCATCGCCCTATCGCATTCCCTCTTCGCCTGTCGTAGGACAGGAACCAACGCAGGACCACCATTCGTCCAAGCCTCGCACTTGTCAAGCCGAAGGAACGTAATGACTTCAGATGGAAACGACGCTGCGGACGGCGCCATCGGCACCGATTCTTCGCTGGATGCGCGCCACGCGGACAAGATGGCGAAAAAGAAGGCCGCCCGCGACCGCATCATGGCGACCAAGAGCGGCGAAAAGGGTCTGATCATCGTCCATACCGGCGCCGGCAAAGGAAAATCCTCCTCCGCCTTCGGCATGATCGTGCGCTGCGTGGCGCACGGCTTTCCCTGCGCCGTGGTGCAGTTCATCAAGGGCGCCTGGGATACCGGCGAGCGCCGCCTGCTTACCGGGCATTTCGGCGATCTCTGTCAGTTTCACGCGATGGGCGAAGGCTTTACCTGGGAGACGCAGGATCGCGCCCGCGACATCGCGGCAGCGCAAGCGGGCTGGGAGAAGGCCAAGCAGCTGATCGCAGACCCGAGCCTGCGCATGGTCGTGCTCGACGAGATCAACATCGCGCTACGCTACGATTATCTCGCGATCGCCGATGTCGTCGACTTCCTGACGACGTCGAAGCCGCCGATGACCCATGTCGTGCTCACCGGGCGCAACGCCAAGGACGAACTGATCGAGATCGCCGATCTCGTCACCGAGATGACGCTGGTGAAGCATCCGTTCCGCTCCGGCATCAAGGCCCAGCCAGGCGTCGAGTTCTGACAGACAGCACCATGGGGCGCGCATTGATGATCCAGGGAGCCGGCTCGGACGTGGGCAAATCGCTCATCGTCGCCGGCCTTGCGCGCGCGGCCAGACGGCGCGGCCTGCGCGTGCTGCCGTTCAAGCCGCAGAACATGTCGAACAATGCGGCCGTGACCGTCGACGGCGGCGAGATCGGCCGCGCGCAGGCCGTGCAGGCGCTTGCCGCCGGCGTCGAGCCGCACACCGACATGAACCCGGTGCTGCTCAAGCCCGAGAGCGATGTCGGCGCCCAGATCATCGTGCACGGCAAACGGATCGCCACCGCACGCGCGCGCGAATATGCCGGCATGAAACCGTCGCTGATGGGCGCGGTGCTGGAGAGTTTTGCGCGCCTGAAGCAGCGCGCCGATCTGGTGCTGGTGGAGGGCGCCGGCAGCCCCGCCGAGGTCAACTTACGCAAAGCCGACATCGCCAATATGGGCTTTGCACGCCGGGCCGACGTGCCGGTGGTGCTGGTCGGCGACATCGACCGCGGCGGCGTGATCGCGCAGCTCGTCGGCATCAAGACGGTGATCGATCCTGATGATGCCGCGATGATCCAGGGCTTTGTCATCAACAAATTCCGCGGCGATCCGACATTGTTCGACGACGGCTACCGCCTGATCGAAGCCCGCACCGCCTGGCGCGGCTTTGGCGTGCTGCCCTGGTTCGTCCGTGCCGGCGAACTTCCGGCCGAAGATGCGCTCGGGCTCGGCGAGGCACGCAAGCCCGGTCAGTGCAAGATCGCGTTCCTGGCGCTGTCGCGGATCGCCAATTTCGACGACCTCGATCCGCTGAAGCTCGAGCCCGGCGTCGATCTCGTGATGGTACGTCCAGGCGAAGCCATCCCGGGTGATGCGAAGCTCGTCATCCTGCCCGGCTCGAAATCGACCCGCGGCGATCTCGCCTTCCTGCGCGCGCAGGGCTGGGACATCGACCTCCTGGCGCATCATCGCCGCGGCGGCCATGTCCTCGGCCTGTGCGGCGGCTACCAGATGCTCGGACACAGCGTCGCCGATCCCGATGGGATCGAAGGTCCTGCCGGCGAAACGCGCGGTCTCGGGCTGCTCGATGTCACGACCACCATGACCGAACAGAAGACGCTGACGCGCGTCAGCGCGGTGCATGCCGCGACCAGCCAGCCGATCAGCGCCTACGAGATCCATATCGGCCGCACCGATGGCCCCGATCGCGCGCGGCCTTTTGCATCACTCGACGGTACGGCTGAGGGCGCGGTTTCTGCCAACGGGCGCGTTCACGGCAGCTATCTGCACGGCCTGTTCGCCTCGGACGAATTTCGCAAGGCTTTCCTCGCGCAACTCGACATCGCGGCGGCTGATCAGCCCTACGGCGCCAGGGTCGAGACCGCACTCGATGCGCTTGCCAAGCACATCGAGACCCATCTCGATGTCGACGGCCTGCTCGCGCTGGTGCGTTAAACGGGCAGCACGGCGGAAAGACGAGACCATTCGGCCTCGCTGCCCGGCAAGCCGAGGCGCAGCCATCCCGGTTTCTGCTGGAAAACCCGCGACCAGATCTGTGCACGCGCAAGCTTCGCCTGCGCGGCCAACGCATCGCCGGTCTCGTAGAGCCGGAACAACAGCGTGCCGCCGAGCAGCGTCCAGCCCTGCGATCGCGCCGCCGCGTCGAGCCTGACGCAGTCGTCCGCGAGCCGCGCGGCCGTGGCCTTGGCCCAGTCGCGATCGAGCAACGC
Source organism: Bradyrhizobium elkanii USDA 76 (assembly GCF_023278185.1). Classification (NCBI taxonomy): domain Bacteria; kingdom Pseudomonadati; phylum Pseudomonadota; class Alphaproteobacteria; order Hyphomicrobiales; family Nitrobacteraceae; genus Bradyrhizobium; species Bradyrhizobium elkanii. The sequence continues at coordinate 6,016,647 of NZ_CP066356.1, forward strand.
GCGCCGTCCGATCGCAATCGCGGCGCCCGAAACCGGCCATGGGCCCGCCATCGCGGCAAGCGCGGCGATGTCTGCCTCGCTGCCGACAGCGAAGCCGAGCCGCAAGCCGGCAAGTCCGTAAAACTTGCCGAATGAGCGCAGGATCAGGAGCCCGGCGCGTCCTGCTTCCGGTGCAAGAGACAGGTCAGGAACGGCGTCCACAAAACTCTCGTCGATGACGAGCCGGCCAACGCGCGGCAACAGCGCCAGCAACTCCTGCCGGTCGTGGCGTCGTCCATCGGGATTGTTCGGATTGACGACGACGGCAATGTCCGCTCCCGCGAGCGCGGCGAGATCGGACATCTCGGCGACGTCCCAGCCGGCGGCCGACAACACCGCGGCATACTCATTGTAGGTCGGCGCCAGGATCCGCGCCCGCCCCTTGAGCGCCAGATGCGGCAGCAACTGAATGGCGGCCTGCGCACCGCCCATCGCCACCATCGGTGCGTCGGTGCCGTAGGGCTGCCGCGCGGCGGCGTGCAGCGATTCAAGATCGGATCGCGACGGCAACGCGCTCCAGTGCCGCGGCTCGACATCGACCAGGGGATACGGCACCCGATTAATCCCGGTCGACAGGTCGATCCAGTCGTCCGCGGCGCCGCCGAAGCGCTGCTGGGCGACATCAAGATTCCCGCCGTGCTCCCGCATGCGTCGCTCCTTCACGCCAGCGCCAGGGCGACGAACGCCGCAGCCAACAGCACCATGGCGTAGCGATAGAGTTTCAGCCCGGTGAGGACGTCAGCACCAGCCGGATCGCGCGCCCCCTCGTTCAGCCAGGGCTCATCGGCGATGTGACCGTGATAGATGCGGGGACCGCTGAGCCGGACGCCGAGCGCGCCGGCCATCGCGGCTTCCGGCCAGCCGGCATTCGGCGAGCGATGCCGCCGCGCATCGCGCAACATGCATGACCACGCCTGCGAACGGTTCGGCGCGAGCAGCACGAACAGAAGACCCGTCAACCGCGCTGGAACGAGATTGGCGAGATCGTCGATCCGGGCGGCCGCCCAGCCAAAGGCTTCGTGCCGCTCGGTGCGATGACCGATCATGGAGTCCAGTGTGTTGATCGCCTTGTAGCCAAGGATCCCCGGCAGGCCGAACAGCGCGCCCCAGAACACCGGCGCCACGATGCCGTCGGATGCATTCTCGGCGAGGCTCTCGATGGTGGCGCGCGCGATGCCGGCGTCGTCGAGCGTCGCCGGATCACGCCCGACAATTTGCGCGACCGCCGAACGCGCGGCTGTGATGTCGCCGGATAGAAGAGGATTTGCCACCGCGGCGACATGGTCATGCAGCGAACGCGCGGCAACCAGCGGCCATGCCAGGACACCGACGAGGACAACGCGAACCCATCCGGATGCGAGCACGGACTGAACGGTCCAACCGAGCGCGATCACCAGCGCGATCACGAGGATCGCAGCCGCAATGCCAGCCCCGCGCCGAAACGCCGGCGGATCGGAGGCGCGGTTCCATGCGCTGTCGACAAGATGGATCAGCCGGCCGAGCCAGCTCACGGGATGGCCGATGCGGGCAAACAGCCACGCCGGCCAGCCGATCAAGGCATCCACCGCCATCGCCACCGCCATCGCTCCCGCAAAACCCACGCAACCCTCTCCTCGCCGCGATCCCCCTGATGCGCAAGACATCGGCCGAGCGCAAGCCCTCCGGGACGGATTTCGGCTTTGTCTTTCTCCGCGATTGGTGGTTAGAGCGTTTGTGAACGACGTGCGTACCGGTCGCACAGGAGATGATATGGCCGTCATTCTGATCACGGGGGGAGCCCGGTCCGGCAAAAGCCGACGCGCCGAACTTCGTGCGCGCAGCTTTCCGGGACAGCCGGTCTATATCGCGACCGCCGAGGCACTCGATGCGGAAATGAATGAGCGGATCGCCAAGCATCGCGCGCGGCGCGGCAGCGACTGGATCGAGCGCGAGGTGCCGCTCGATCTCGTTGAAGTGCTGTCCGAGACCGATGGCGGCGGCGCGAGGCTGGTCGATTGTCTGACGCTCTGGCTATCCAATCTGCTGCATGCCGGGCGCGACTGGTCGCAGGAAGTGACGCGGCTGGCGGATGCGCTGTCGCGCCAGCACGGCCCGGTCGTACTGGTCACCAACGAGGTCGGTCTCGGCATCGTGCCGGACAATGCATTGGCGCGGACTTTCCGCGACGCCGCGGGAATCATGAACCAGACTATCGCCGGCATCGCGGACGAGGTCGAGTTCGTCGTTGCGGGCCTGCCAATGAAGCTTAAATGAAGTCCGAGATCGATCCTGCCAAAGGCCCCGCGATGGTCTCATTCGACGATACGTTTCGCCGCCAACTGCACGAACTGTTCGTGTGGCGGCGCGACGTGCGGCGGTTCCGGGCCGATCCGCTGCCGGATGGCACGATCGAGCGGCTGATCGAGATCGCCTGCCTGTCGCCTTCGGTCGGCCTGAGCCAGCCCTGGCGGTTCGTCATTGTCGACGACGAGGCACGACGCCGCGCCGTCATCGACGACTTCAGGGCCTGCAACGCCGATGCGCTGCGGTCCTATTCGGGCGAGCGTGCCGCCAAATATGCCGCGTTGAAATTATCAGGCCTGGAGGAAGCGCCGGGCCATCTCGCCGTGTTTGCCGAGAAGACCGACCAGATCGGCGCCGGTCTCGGCCGCGCGACGATGCCGGAGACGTCGGAATATTCCGTGGTGGCCGCGATCTGCTCGATGTGGCTTGCCGCGCGCGCCGAAGGCATCGGCATCGGCTGGGTATCGATCCTCAATCCAGAACGCATTCATGACGTTCTGGAAATCCCGCACTCCTGGAAATTTATCGGCTATCTCTGCATCGGTTACCCCCAGACCGAATGCGACCGTCCGGAGCTCGAACAGGCCAAGTGGGAATCGCGGCGAGGTCCGGATGAATTCACCATCCGACGCTGACCGGGCCCCTGCCGGCGACCGCACCTCAAGCTGTGACGCGCACTGGCGCGCCGACATCGCCTCGCTGGTCTTTCCCGTCCCGGAGCACCGCGCCATCTGCGCGGTGCATCGGGGCGCCTTTCGCACGCTGCTTGGCACCGATCCGACGGCGGACGCATGTCTCGCCCATTTCAGGCGATTTGAACAAGCCTTCAAGGCAGCCGCACGCGCCAAGATCGAGCGCAAGCGCATTCCCCTTGGAACAAATTTGCATCTTACCAGTCGCGACATCACCCGAAAGCTGCTAGAAGCCGATCAAATCGAATGTGGAGAACGACCATGAGCCAGTCCCAGACCGCGCAAACCCAGGTTACTCAAGCTCAGGTCACGCTGCCGATCGCTACCCGACAGGTCGGACGGCTTGCGCAGTCGTTGATGGCCATGACGCTCGGCCTGTTCATCGTCGGCGTGGTCGGCTTCTCGCACATCGACGTGATCCACAACGCCGCGCATGACGTGCGCCATTCCAACGCCTTCCCCTGCCACTGACCGCCTTTGCATGAGCACGTTTCGCTCGATCGTCTTCTCGTCAGTCATTGCCGGGTTCATCGTCGGCCTGATCGTCACCGCGGTCCAGCAATTCGGCACCGTTCCCCTGATCCTCAGGGCCGAGGTCTATGAGAAGACGGCCGCGCACAAGCACGAAGCCGCCGCGCCACCGCAGGCGATCCTCGTCCATGATCATGCGGATCATGATCATGCTGCGGAGGCCTGGGAGCCGCGCGACGGTCTGGAACGCAACGTCTATACCGCGGGGGCAAACATCCTGACCGCGATCGGCTTTGCGCTTCTGCTCGGCGGCTTCCTCGCGGTTCGCAGCGGCGCGACCGGCGAGCAGATCTCGTGGCATGAAGGCTTGATGTGGGGCCTTGCGGGTTTTGCCGTCTTCACCATCGCTCCGGGCCTCGGACTGCCGCCTGAATTGCCGGGCGTCCCCACCGCTCCGCTGCTCTCGCGTCAGATCTGGTGGGTGACGGCGGTGCTGGCGACCGCAGCCGGCCTCGGACTGATCGTGTTCCGGCGTTCGATGCCGGCCGCCATCGCCGGCGTGGTCCTGATCATGCTACCGCATCTGATCGGCGCGCCCGAGCTGCAGCATGTCGAGACCAACGTGCCTTCGTCCCTGTCGCATCAGTTCGTGGTCGCCGTCACGCTGACCAGCCTGGTGTTCTGGTCCCTGCTGGGCAGCCTGACGAGCGCCGCATTCGCCTATTTCGATCGGCCGGGCTCATCCGCTCGCGGTTGACAGCCGCTGCCTGAAAAACGCCGTTATCTCATCGCGGGCCGCGATGGTCGGCTGGCCGGCCTCGTCAATCAGATGCACCGTCACGACGCTGTGCGGTGTCGTGACGAAATGCCGGAAGAACGGCGGCACATCGCGGTTTGCCGCGCTGTCGGGAAGCACTCGCCCGATGAATCGGTCGCCGAGCGCCTCGCGATAGGCCGCAAAGCGCTGCGCCATGCAGAACTTGTCACCCTCAAAGCGATACGCCAGCACGGTCAGGTCTTCGCGCTCCAGCCGCTCGCGCACCGCTTTGACCTGCTCCGGCGCGATCTCGATGCCCGCCGGATCGTTCAACGGCAATGACGGCTGCGAAAGCACCGGCGCCAGCATCGACGGCTCCAGCATCATGGTGAGCGCGAAATTGCCGGTAAAGCACATCCCGATGGCCCCGACGCCGGGACCGCCGCATTCGCCATGGGCAAATCGCGCCAGCGCACGCAGCCATTGCGTCACGGGACTCGACTGGTTTGCGGCCATCGCACGAAACTCCGCGCTGACGCAGGCGCGCTGAAACACCGCGGCCCCCTCCTCCGCGCTTGCAATAGCGCCGTCACGGCCGAACAGCGACGGCATATAGACGGTGAATCCGGCATCGCGAACCCAGCGGGCGAAGCGGGCCACATGCGGGCTGATGCCCGGCATCTCCGCCATCACGATCACCGCAGGACCTGCGCCGCCAACATGGACGGTCTTGCCGGCACCATCGAGGGTAATCTGGCGGCGCTCGAAATCCTCGAGCGGATCGTCCTGGGTCATCGGCCGGTTCGGCATCGGCGGTCCTCCTGATCGTGATCGGCAGCGTCTCGGCGTCAGAGTTGCGATTTTCCGGCCCGGCAGCTAGTGTCAAAAATGACATTGATCGCGGATTTTATGACATGACCAATTTTACGACATGACCAAGGTCGCGGTTGTCGAGATCGACGGCTGCCTCGCGTCGGCGGCCGCCATCACCCACGACGTGCTGGCCATCGCCAACCGGATCAGCACGACGAAGCGCGCGCGCTTTGAGGTGACAACGCTGCGTTATGGGCCGAGGCGGCACGCCGGCCGATTGCGCGGCGCCGACCTCGTCATCGTTCCCGGACTCGGCTCGGCATCGGCCAGCGAACTGGAGCGGAAGCTGGCGACACCGGCATGTCGGCACGCCCGCGACATGCTGGTCACGGCGTTCGCGAACGGCGCGATGCTCGCCGCGTCATGCGCCAGCAGCTTCCTGCTGGCGGAGACCGGCCTGCTCGACGGCAAGCGAGCGACAACCACATGGTGGTTCGCGCCGCTGTTTCGGCAACGCTATCCGAGTGTCGAGCTGATGACGGAGCGGATGGTGGTGGCCGACTGGCCGATCGCAACCGCCGGCGCGGCGATGGCGCAGATGGACCTGATGCTAGCGGTGATCACGCGTTTCGGCAGCCCGGCGCTCGCCAAGGGCTGCGCCAATTACCTGCTGCTCGGCGAGCGGCATTCGCAGGCGCCATTCATGGCGATCAATTATCTTGCCAGCCAGGACCCCAAGGTCGCCAGGGCCGAGAAATGGGTGCGCAGCAACATAGCGCGCGACTTCACGATCGGGGACGTCGCCGCTGCCGTCGCGCTGGCGCCACGGACATTTGCCAGACGGCTCGAGTCGATCTGCGGCGTGTCGCCCATTCAATTCGTGCAACGCATCAGGATCGAGACGGCGCGGTCGCTGCTCGAGACCACGCGGCTTTCCGTCGAAGAGATCGCGGGCAAGGTTGGATATGCCGAGCCATCGACCCTCCGCCGGCTGATCCGGCGCGAAACGCGGCATTCGCCGCGGCATTTCCGCTCAGCCGGTTGATCCGCAACGATGCCGCATCCGCGATGAAATCATCACGCCGAGAGCCACGCGAATGCGCGGCGCAAGAATGCCGGCGCATCCTTTTCGACTGGCGTTCCATGGGCCATCAGCACCTTTTCGGCGGGCCACGCCAGAATCCTTTGCAAGGCCGCGCGCGGCGCGGCGGCCCGTGAAGGCAACGCGGAACTTGACCGTCGGGCGCCGCATCCAACGCCGCGCGCTCCGCCGGCGTTGCGGGTTCATTTACCATGCCCGGCGTGACAGGCCGCGGACAAGGGCAATGTCGATCATCGGTTCCGATCGCGCCGCGGCCAATTGCAACGATCGGGTTTACGCAACCTTAGACGATTTGATCCAAATGTTGCGCGTGCACGACGCGATTGGGATGAAGCGGCCGATGTCGCAGAAGTCGGACCTCGAGGGACACAGGCTGGCCTTCGCTGATGACGCCGCGCGTCACCTCGCGGCGAATGACGCGGATCGTGGCGCTGTGATGCCGCGCGCAACTATCGGCCGGATGTCAAGCGCGTCCGCAAGTCAGCCGCAAACGGCAATCGCGCATTCACCGCGGACCGGCGCGGGCGCGCTGGTCTCCGCGCTGCGTGAGGCCGACTGGCTCACGGCTGACCGTGTCACCGCCTTCACCCGCGTATTTCTCGTCCTGTTCATCGGCTGCATCGCGATCATCCCATGGGCTGCGCCGACGATGGATGTCGGCCATGATTTCGCGGCGTTCTGGACGGCGGCAAAGCTCGCGCTCGAAGGCCGCGCCGGCGACGCCTATGGCGACACGGGCCGCGCCGCCGTAGCCGCCGTGCTCGGTCAGAACACCTACGCACCGTTCTTCTACCCGCCGACGTCGCTGCTGTTCTGGCTGCCCTTCGCACTGGTTCCCTTTGCAACGGCCGCCGTCATCTGGATTGTCACGACCGGCGCCGCCTATGCAGCCGCGGTGAGAGCCATGCTCGAGCGCGGCTCCGTCGTTCCCGCGCTCGCCTTTCCCGCCGTGTGGGTGTGCGCGCTGTTCGGACAGAATTCGCTGTTCTCGGCGGCCCTGCTCGGCGGATCGGCCGCCACGCTGGACCGCTATCCGGTGATCGCCGGCGTGCTGCTCGGCTGCTTCAGCTACAAGCCGCAGATCGCCCTGCTTGCGCCGCTGGTGCTGATCCTGGCGCGGCGCTGGCACGCGCTCGCTGCAGCGGCCGCAACGACGCTCGTGCTTGTGCTGGCGGCCACCGCCGTCTTCGGGATCGACCCGTGGATCAAGTTCGTTGCGGTTCTGCCGGAGGCGAGCGCCTGGAGCCTCGGCGGCGGCCCCGGTTTCGAGAAGTTCGCCAGTCCCTATGCCGCGATCAGGCTGGCCGGCGGATCCAGCAGCACGGCCTGGTTCGTCCAGGTGACCGCGGCCGCGATCGCGATCACCGTCCTGATCCTGGTGCTGCGAAAACGTCCCGGCGGCGCCGCCGAGATCGCGCTGATGGTGGCGATGACCGGCCTGTGCGTGCCGTCGCTCGGCAACTATGAGGTCGTGATCCTGGCGATCCCGGGCGCGTGGCTGATCGCGCAGGCGCTTGCGCAGGGCTGGCTGCCCTACGAACGCATCGCTCTCGCTGCGCTTTATTTGACGCCGTTCGCGATGGTGCCTGCGGGCGCCAACGGCCTGCAACTGGCACCGATCGCCGCTGCGGCAGTTGCCATCCTCGTCGTGCGCCGCATCAGGCATCTGCCATTCCTCGATGCTCCGGCCGAAATCGGCCAACCCCTGATTTGCCCGACGGCGCAAGCCCCCCAGCAAAAATAGCGCAACTCCGTGGGGAGAGTCAGTGTCGTCCCGGCGAAAGCCAGGACGACAGCGAACAAGCCGTTTGACATGCGCCGGCATCCTGCCCTGGTATTGTGACTGCGTGGCGGTCAGCGGCGCTGGTTGTAGACATCGATGCAGACGGCGCCAAGCAGGACGAGACCCTTGATCACTTGCTGATAATCGATGCCGATACCGAGGATCGACATGCCGTTGTTCATGACGCCCATGATCATGGCACCGACCACCGCGCCGCCGACCCGGCCGACACCGCCATAGGCCGACGCACCGCCAATGAAGCAGGCGGCGATCACATCGAGCTCGAAGCCGAGACCGGCCTTCGGCGTCGCGGTGTTGAGCCGGGCTGCGAACACCAGCCCGGCGAGCGCGGCCAGCACGCCCATGTTGACGAAGGTGAAGAAGGTGAGCCGTTCGGTCTTGACGCCCGACAGTTTCGCCGCCTTGGCATTGCCGCCCACCGCGTAGATCTGCCGCCCGATCACCGTCCGCCGCGTGACGAAGCCATAGAGCGCGATCAAGGCGGTCATGATCACGAGCACGTTGGGCAGGCCGCGATGCGAGGCGATCAGATAGGTGAAGTAGAGCACCGCGCCCGCCAGCGCGATGCTCTTGACGATGAAAAATGCGTAGGGCTCGACGGCGATGCCGTGCGCCTGCTCGCGCGCCCGGCTCCTGGCGGTGGCCAGGACCAGGACAAACGCCAGCACGATGCCGATCGCGAGCGACGTCGGATAGAGCGTGCCGGCGCTCGGGAACAGCTCGGGGATGAAGCCCGACGACAGCTTCTGGAAGGTCGGCGGGAACGGCCCGACCGACTGGCCCTGCAGCACCGCAAGCGCGAGGCCCTTGAACACCAGCATGCCCGCCAGCGTCACGATGAAGGACGGAATGCCGAAATAGGCCACCCAATAGCCCTGGGCCGCGCCGATCGCGGCGCCGACCAAAAGGCAGGCGACGAAGGCGATCGGGTAGCTGACATGGTAGCGCACCATCAGCACCGCCGCGACGGCGCCGACGAAGCCCGCGACGGAGCCGACCGAAAGATCGATGTGCCCGGTGACGATCACCAGCAGCATGCCGAGCGCCATGATGACGATGTAGCTGTTCTGCAGCACAAGATTGGTGAGGTTGAGCGGCTGCAACAGCGTGCCGTCGGTCACGATCTCGAAGAACAGCATGATCGCGAGCAGCGACAGCAGCATGCCGTAGTTGCGCAGATTGTTCTTGATGAAGCCGGAATGCCTGGGGGTCTCGGAAAGTGATACCGTCTTGTCGGTCATGGCGCCCCTCCTCCGGCGCGTGCCGCCCCTTCGTCGGCGCCGCGTTCGGACATTCTGACATTGCGCATGATGGCGCGCATGATCTTCTCCTGCGTCGCATCGTGCCTTGCGAACTCGCCGACGAAGGCGCCGTCATTCATCACGCAGATCCGGTCGCAGATGCCGAGCAGCTCGGGCATCTCCGAGGAGATCACCACGACGCCCCTGCCGGCCTCCGCCAGCTCGTTGATGATGGAGTAGATCTCGTATTTGGCCCCGACGTCGATCCCGCGCGTCGGCTCGTCCAGCAGCAGCACCCTCGGATCGGTCATCAGCCATTTCGACAGCACCACCTTCTGCTGGTTGCCGCCCGAGAGATCGCTGGTCGCCTGGTAGACGTCGGAACAGCGGATCCGCATCCGGGTGCGGTAGTCGCTCGCAGCTTTCAGCTCGGCGACATCGTCGATCACGCCGCGCTCCGACACCTGGCGCAGGCTCGCCACCGTCACGTTCTTGCGGACGTCGGCGGCAAGGATCAGCCCGAGCTGCTTGCGGTCTTCCGTGACATAGGCGATGCCGGCATCGATCGCGGCCGGCACGCTGGACAGATCGGCCTCGCGTCCATCGAGGCGGACCTTGCCAGAGACGTTGGTACCCCAGGCGCGGCCGAACAAGCTCATCGCGAACTCAGTGCGGCCGGCGCCCATCAGGCCGGCGATGCCGACCACCTCGCCGCGGCGTAGCGTGAAGTCGACGTTTTTGATCACCTGCCGCTCGGGATGCAGCGGGTGATACACCGACCAGTTCTCCACCGTCATCACGGGTTCGCCGATCTCCGCCTTCCGCTCGGGGAAGCGGTGCGCGAGATCGCGGTCGACCATGCTGCGGATGATGCGGTCCTCCTCGATGCGCTCGGTCCGGCAGTCGATGCTGTCGACGGTGCGGCCGTCGCGCAGCACCGTGATGCGGTCGGCGACGCGCGCAACCTCGTTCAGCTTGTGCGAGATCAGGATCGAGGCAATGCCCTGCTCGCGGAAGGCCAGGAGCCGCTCGAGCAAGGCGGCGCTGTCGGCCTCGTTGAGGCTTGCGGTCGGCTCGTCGAGGATCAGGAGGCGCACCCGCTTGGACAGCGCCTTGGCGATCTCCACAAGCTGCTGCTTGCCGACGCCGAGGTCGGTGACCAGCGTGTCCGGCGGTTCCCGCAAGCCGACCTGCGCCAACAGTTCGGCGGTCCGCCTATGCACCGCGTTGCGGTCGATGACGCCGAACCGCGACGGCGGATGCGACAGGAAGATGTTCTCGGCAATCGACATCAGCGGGATCAGCGCCAGCTCCTGATGGATGATGATGATCCCGAGCGCCTCGCTGTCGTTGATGTCGCGGAAGCGCCGCTCCTCGCCGTCGAACACGATCGATCCATCGTAGCTTCCTGCCGGATAGACCCCGCTCAGCACCTTCATCAAGGTCGACTTGCCGGCGCCGTTTTCGCCGACCAGCGCATGGATCTGCCCGGCCTCGACGGTGAAGCTGACCTCGCGCAGCGCCTGCACGCCGGCAAAGCTCTTGCTGACGCCGCGCATCTCAAGCATTGCCGTCATCGGATCATGTCCCGCAGCGTCGATCGTCCCCGGCGCGGTTCGCCGCCGCTCACCCGCCTGTCAGCCCTAGTCGAATTGCGAGCGCTTGTAATAGCCGCTGTCAATCAGGACTTTCTCCCAATTGGTCTTATCCACCACGACCGGCTTGAGGAGATAGGACGGAACCACCTTGACCCCGTTGTTGTAGGTCTTGGTATCGTTGACGCTGACGTCCTTCTTGCTCAACACGGCGTCGACCATGTCGGCCGTCACCTTGGCGAGGTCGCGGGTATCCTTGAAGATGGTCGAATATTGCTCGCCGCGCAGCATCGCCTTGATCGAGGGGACTTCGGCATCCTGCCCGCTGATGTACGGCATCGGCTGGTCCTTGCTGCCGTAACCAACGCTCTTCAGCGAGGAGATGATGCCGATCGACAGGCCGTCATAGGGCGACAGCACCGCATCGACGCGCTTCTTGCCGTAGAACGCACTGAGCAGGTTGTCCATCCGCGCCTGCGCGGTCGCGCCGTCCCAGCGCAGCGTCGCGACCTTGTTCATGCCCGTCTGGCCGCTGCCGACCACGAGCTTGCCGCTGTCGATATAGGGCTTCAACACCGACATCGCGCCGTCGTAGAAGAAGTACGCATTGTTGTCGTCGGGCGAACCGCCGAACAGTTCGATGTTGAAGGGCCCCTTGCCCTCCTTGAGCCCGAGCGCGTTCTCGATCGACTGGGCCTGCAACACGCCGACCTGGAAATTGTCGAAGGTCGCGTAATAGTCGACATTGGGGGTGTCGCGGATCAGACGGTCATAGGCAATCACCGTGATGCCCTGGGCCTTGGCCTGCTTCAAGACATCGGACAAGGTGGTGCCGTCGATGGCGGCGATGACCAGCACCTTGGCACCCTTGGTCACCATGTTCTCGACCTGGGAGAGCTGGTTCGGAATGTCGTCTTCGGCATATTGCAGATCGGTGCCGTAGCCGCGCTCCTTCAGCACCTTGACCATGTTGTTGCCGTCGTCGATCCAGCGTGCCGAGGATTTGGTCGGCATCGCGATGCCGATGGTCGGCTTGCTCTGGGCCATGGCGTCGCGATCCGACACCGTCGCGGCAAGGCCGGCCAGCGCGAGCGCAAACAAGCTGGTCTTCAATTTGAACATGCTTCACTCCCTCGTTTTCTTTGAGTTGCGATTCCGTTTGCCGTGGACAGCGTCAATCGGCAGCTATCATTCGTGGGCGGACCGCAGATCTACGGCGGTGTCAGACCGGCGCCGGGACCGTCACGAACCGAAATTGCGGAATGTCGATCGAACCCGTCAACAGCGCCAATGCTCACTCCGCACGATCGGCCATGTCGATCCCGCAATGCCCGGTTCATCCGCGAGTCATGCCGTGGAACGAACAAGACGCAGGAACGACGTGGATGATCTTGAGGCGCCCATCTCCCGGAATTGTTGGCGAGCGCCAGCATCCGCCAGAACCTCCGGCGGTGTGGCCCTGCTTTTTGCGCCCTTTGATTGATGTTGCTCCCACCGCACGGATGCAAGCACCGACTGGCCATTTATTTAATTATCCGAAGAAATTGATCGGGGATGTGGAGGATCGCGAGGCGCCGTTTGGAATTGTCGACAAGTCTCATAGCTCTCCAGGTCGCACGAAACCAGTTTTGGCAACCTTCGGTGGGATTGTGCCCCTACCCTGCTATGGACGCAAGCTCCATTTATTTAACAACACGAATAAATTTGCCGAAACTGGCAGCGGCCTTCAGGCATCGATGTCAGAGAGATCGTCGACGACCAGCAGTGCCTCGGCAAAATCGTCGTCGCTGAAATAGGTGCTGCGGGTGATGACGACGGGGATACCGGCGCCTGCCGCGGCAGCAAGGCCGTTGCCGGAATCCTCAACGGCGACGCAATCTCCCGGCCCGAGCCCGAGCCGGGTCAGGACCTCGGTGTAGACATCGGGCGCCGGCTTCTTCCGCGGCACGTCGTCGCCGGCAACGATCGCCTCGAACTGATCGGCCCAGTCCAGCCCGAGCGAAACCGAGAGTAGCGCATCGATATTGCCATGCGAGGTGGTCGTTGCGATCGCCAGGCGCTGGCCGCGGCTGCGCGCGCCGGCGAGCCAGGCCCTGACGCCCGGCCGCAACGGACAACCGCCGGCGGCGATCAGCGCGGCGTAGCGCGCGGTCTTGATCCTGTGCAGGTCGGCGATCTCGGCGAATGTCAGCATTGGGACCGCGTTGCGCTGGTCGAAGGCGCGGATGCGCTCCTTGCCGCCGGCCACCCGAAGCAGCCGCGCATAAGTGACCTGGTCCCAAAACCAATCGAGGCCGGCTTCGGCAAAGGCCTCATTGAAAGCGCGGCGGTGCACCTCCTCGGTTTCGGCGAGCGTGCCGTCGACATCGAAGATCAAGGCGCGAGCGCTCGCAATGATGTCGCGCATCCCGGCGGACCGGATCACGGCGAGCGCCTCGTTCATCGTCCCTCGCCCGGCGCACCGGCGCCTTTGACGAACACCCGGCTGGCAAGCACGTCGCCGGCCTCGATCGACATCACATCGTCGGCGGTGAGCGTGCGGTCGAGCTTCGCCACGATCCGGTTGGCCTGGCGCAACCGGATGCGGTCGAGCGCGTTGCGGATCGAGCGCGCATTGGAGAACAGCGGCTGTTCCTTCCGCACGGCAATGTAACGGATGAAGGCCTCGCGTGCTTCGGGAGAGAAACGATAATTCTGCTGCTGCAACATCAGCTCGGCGATCCAGAGCAGTTCGCCGTCCGAATAGTCCGGGAAGTCGATGTGATGCGCGATGCGGGAGCGGAAGCCCGGATTGCTCTGGAAGAACTTCTCCATGCGGTCGCCATAGCCGGCCAGGATCACCACCAGATCCTCGCGCTGCTGTTCCATCACCTGCAGCAGGATCTCGATCGCCTCCTGCCCGTAGTCGCGCTCGTTTTCGGGGCGATAGAGGTAATAGGCCTCGTCGATGAACAGCACGCCGCCCATCGCCTTCTTCAATATCTCTTTCGTCTTCGGCGCGGTGTGGCCGATATATTGGCCGACGAGGTCGTCGCGCGTGACGCTGATGACGTGGCCGCGGCGCACGAAGCCGAGCCGATGCAGGATTCCGGCCATCCGCAGCGCGACCGTGGTCTTGCCGGTGCCGGGGTTGCCGGTGAACGACATATGCAGAGTCGGAAACGTCGTCGCCAGCGCCATCTTCTGCCTGATGCGTTCGACCAGCAGCAGCGATGCAATCTCGCGGATGCGGGTCTTCACCGGTTTCAGGCCGATCAATTCGGAATCGAGCTGGTCGAGCACGTCGCCGATGCCGAGGTCGGCGAATTCGTGGCGAAGGTCGATGGTCTCGAGCGGGGTCTCGCGGATTTGTTCTTGCGCCTGGGTCATGATCCCTTCTCGCCTGGAAAAGCTCCGTCGCCGCGGGGGCGACGACGGAGAAGTGCATCCGGACCAGGGCGGTCGAGGGAGCAACCCGCCTGGTTTGCAAGCCGGACGCGGTCAATGATCGGTGTAGCGTTCGCCTTCGGGGCGGCCCGCTGCATAGGAATGGGTCGCGTAACGCAGATTGCGTCCGGCGGCCTCCTGACGGTCGAGCCGGAAGCCCGGCTCCTCCCGCGGCCGGTTGACGATGAAGGAGATGCGAACCGACTCCCAGCCCGGGCTGGAATCAAAGCCGGAGATCCGGATATAGCGGTCGCCATAGACCCGCCGGCAGTCGGCGAGCTCCTTCATGATGCCGGCCGCATCGCGCAGGTCGAACATCGGCAGGCCCCACATGTCCCAATAGGTGTTGCGGGGATGCGGATCGTCGGTGAACTCGATGTTCACCGCCCAGCCCTTGTCGAGACAATATTGCACCTGTGTGGCGATCTGCTCGTCGGTCAGATCGGGCAGGAACGAGAAGCAGCCTTGGGTCACGCGCATGAGAACCTCCTCTCAGACCGCCATGCTCGGCGTGGGAACGAAATCGGGGGCGTCGGTCGACTCGTAGTTGAAGGTGACGTCCTTCCAGACGTCGAGCGCCTCGCGCAGCGGCGTGCAGGTCTGCGCCGCCTTGGCCAGGATCTCCGGCCCTTCGTGGACGTAGTCGCGCCCCTCGTTGCGGGCGAGGATCATGGCCTCCAGCGCGACGCGGTTGGCGGTGGCGCCGGCCTGGATGCCGCGGGGATGGCCGATGGTGCCGCCGCCGAACTGCAGCACGACGTCCTCGCCGAGCAGATCGAGCAGCTGATGCATCTGGCCGGCATGAATGCCGCCGGAGGCCACCGGCATCAGCTTGTTGAGGCTCGCCCAGTTCTGGTCGAAGAACACGCCGTGCTCCAGGTGCAGCGGATTGAAGTCCTCGCGGCAGATGTCGTAGTAGCCGCGGGTGGTGTTCGGATCGCCCTCGAGCTTGCCGACCACCGTGCCGGCATGGATGTGATCGACGCCGGCGAGCCGCATCCATTTCGCGATCACGCGGAACGAGACGCCGTGGCTGCGCTGCCGCGTGTAGGTCGAGTGGCCGGCGCGATGCAGATGCAGGATCATGTTGTTCTTGCGCGCCCACTTCGCCATCGACTGGATCGCCGTGTAGCCGATCACAAGGTCGATCATGACGATGTTGGAGCCGAGCTCATGGGCGAACTCGGCGCGCTCGTACATGTCCTCCATGGTCGCCGCGGTGACGTTGAGATAGGTCCCCTTGATCTCGCCGGTCGCGGCCTGCGCGCGGTTGACCGCCTCCATGCAGTAGAGGAAGCGCTCGCGCCAGTGCATGAAGGGCTGCGAGTTGATGTTCTCGTCGTCCTTGGTGAAGTCGAGCCCGCCTTTCAAGGCTTCATAAACGACGCGGCCATAGTTGCGGCCGGATAGGCCGAGCTTCGGCTTCACAGTGGCACCGAGCAAGGGACGGCCGAACTTGTCGAGCCGCTCGCGCTCCACCACGATGCCGGTCGCCGGGCCCTGGAATGTCTTCACATAGGCGGTCGGCAGCCGCATGTCCTCGAGCCGCAGCGCCTTCAGCGGCTTGAAGCCGAACACATTGCCGATGATCGAGGCGGTCAGGTTCGAGATCGAGCCCGGCTCGAACAGGTCGAGGTCGTAGGCGATATAGGCGAAGTAGCTGCCCGGCGAGTTCGGCACCGGATCGACGCGGTAACACTTCGCCCGGTATTTCTCCGCGGCCGTCAGCCGGTCGGTCCACACCACGGTCCAGGTCGCGGTCGAGGATTCGCCCGCCACCGCCGCGCAGGCTTCGGTCGGATCGACGCCGTCCTGCGGCGTGACGCGGAACAGAGCGATGACGTCGGTGTCCTTGGGCTCGTAGTTCGGCTCCCAATAGCCCATCCGCTTGTATTCCATCACGCCGGACTTGTAGCGATCCTTGCCGCGCACCGTGATCGACTGCTGCATGTTCATCGAAATCTCCTGTGGTTCGTCGCCATTTGCTCAGGCGGCCTGGGTCATCTTTCCAATTTGCGGATCGAGCGCGCCGGCGCGATAGCGACGGGCCATCTCCGGCAGTGCCACCACCTTGATCCTGGCGGCATTGCCGGCCGTGCCGAATTGCTCGAAGCGGTCACGGCAGAGATCGCGCAACGCATCCATCGCAGGCTTCAGGAATTTGCGCGGATCGAACTCACTCCTCGACTGGACGGCGACCTTGCGGAAGGCGGCGGCCATCGCCAGACGGCAATCGGTGTCGATGTTGACCTTGCGCACGCCGTGCTTGATGCCGCGGACGATCTCCTCGACCGGCACGCCCCAGGTCTGCGGCATCTCGCCGCCAAACGCGTTGAACATGTCCTGCAGCGGCTGCGGCACCGAGGACGAGCCGTGCATCACCAGATGGGTGTTCGGCAGGCGGCTGTGGATCTCCTCGACCACGCGCATCGCCAGGATCTCGCCGTCGGGCCGCCGCGTGAACTTGTAGGCGCCATGCGAGGTACCCATCGCGATCGCAAGCGCATCGACCTTGGTGGCCCGGACGAAATCGACCGCCTGGTCCGGATCGGTGAGCAGCTGATCATGGCTCAGCTTGCCTTCGACGCCATGACCATCCTCCTGCTCGCCGCCGCCATGCTCGAGCGAGCCGAGCACGCCGAGTTCGCCCTCGACCGACGCGCCGACCCAGTGGGCTATGTCGACGACCCGGCGGGTGATGTCGACATTGTAGTCATAGTCGGCCGCGGTCTTGGCGTCGGCCTTGAGCGAGCCGTCCATCATGACGGAGGTGAAGCCGTAGCGGATCGCGGTGGCGCAGGTCGCCTCTTCGTTGCCGTGGTCGAGGTGCAGGCAGAGCGGAATCTGCGGATGCATCTCCTCCAGCGCGTCGATCATCTTCGCCAGCATGATGTCGTTGGCATAGGACCGCGCGCCGCGCGAGGCCTGGATGATGACAGGCGCATCGCAGGCCGCGGCCGCCTCCATGATGGCGAGGCCCTGCTCCATATTGTTGATGTTGAAGGCCGGCACGCCGTAGCCGCGTTCGGCGGCATGATCCAGCAACTGTCTCAGGGTTATCCGCGCCATGGTGGCGTCCTCCTTTCAGTTCGCTCGTTGAATGAGCTGTTTTGCTGCAGCAGCGATTGCCGCGGGCGTGATGCCGAATTCGCGGTAGAGCACGTCGGCCGGCGCGGAAGCGCCGAAGCCGGTCATGCCGACGAACGCACCGTCGTCACCGAGCCAGCGCGCCCAGTCGCCCTCGACCGCGGCTTCCACGCCGACGCGCGGGGCGCTGCCCAGCACCTTGGCCCGATAGTCGCTCGGCTGCTGGCGGAACAGGTCGAAGCACGGGGCCGAGACGACCGCGGCCTGTACCCCGTCTTCCGCCAGCAGCTTTGCGGCTTCGAGCGCGATCACCACCTCCGAACCCGTTGCAATCAGGGTGACGTCACGCGCGAAGGCCGGCTCGACGAGAACGTAGGCGCCGAGCGCGACCTGGTTGTCCTTGCTGCCGTCGCGAACCGTCGGCAGCGCCTGCCGCGACAGGCAGAGGATCGACGGCGAGGTCTCCGCCTTCAGCGCGCAGTCCCACGCTTCCGCGGTCTCGACCGCATCGGCCGGGCGGAACACCAGGACGTTCGGGATCGCACGCAGCGCCGCCAGATGCTCGACCGGCTGATGCGTCGGGCCGTCCTCGCCGAGCCCGATGGAATCGTGGGTCATCACATGGATGACGCGGATCCCCATCAGCGCCGCGAGGCGGATCGCCGGCCGGCTGTAATCGGCGAAGCTGAGGAAGGTGCCGCCATAAGGAATGAACCCGCCGTGCAAGGCGATGCCGTTCATCGCCGCGGCCATGCCATGCTCGCGGATGCCGTAATGGATATAGCTGCCGTCGAGCGTTTCCGGCCGCACCGAAACCTGCGACTTCGCCAGCGTCAGATTGGAGTGCGTGAGGTCGGCCGAGCCGCCCAGCAGGTTGGGCAACGCCTCCGCGATCACGTCGATGACCTGCTGCGAGGCCTGTCGCGTGGCGAGCTTCGGCCGCTCGGTCGCGAACCGCTCCACCAGCTTCGCCATCGCCTCGGCATAGGCGCAGGGCAATTTCCGGTTCAGCGCGTCATGAAAAGGGGACCGTTCGGCCTTGTCGCCCTTGCAGGCGCTGCGCGAGCGCTCGATCCAGGCCCGCCGCGCGTCGCGGCCGCGGCCGCCGAGCTCGCGCCACTCCGCCAGCACCGCGTCGGGAATTTCGAATGCCGGATACGGCCAGCGCAGCGCGGCACGGGTCTTCGCCACCTCATCGGCACCGAGCGGCGCGCCATGCACCTTTTCGCTGCCCTGCCGGTTCGGCGCACCGAACCCGATCACCGTCCGGCAGGCGATCAACGACGGACGATCGCTCGATCGTGCCTGCCTGATCGCCGCGGTGATCGCCTGCGGATCGTGGCCGTCGATGCGGTTGACATTCCAGCCGCTGGCCTTGAACCGCGCCGTCTGGTCGTCCGAGCAGGACAGCGAGGTGGCGCCGTCGATCGAGATATGATTGTCGTCGAACAGCACGATCAAGCGGTTCAGCCGCAAATGGCCGGCCAGCGAGATCGCCTCATGGCTGATGCCTTCCATCAGGCAGCCATCGCCGGCGATCACATAGGTGTAGTGGTCGACGAGGTCGTTGCCGAAGCGCGCGTTCATCAGCCGCTCGGCGAGCGCCATGCCGACCGCGGTCGCAATCCCCTGCCCGAGCGGCCCGGTCGTGGTCTCGACACCCGGGGTGTGGCCATACTCGGGATGGCCCGGGGTTTTCGATCCCCACTGCCGGAACGCCTTGAGCTGGTCGAGCGTCATGCTCTCGTAGCCTGTGAGATAAAGCAGTGCGTAGAGCAGCATCGAGCCGTGACCGGCCGACAGCACGAAGCGATCGCGGTCGGGCCAGGCCGGATCGGCCGGGTCGAACTTCAGAAAGTCCGTGAACAGCACGGTCGCGACATCGGCCATGCCCATCGGCATGCCGGGATGACCGGATTTCGACTGCTCCACCGCGTCGATGGCGAGGAAGCGGATGGCGTTCGCCATCTCGTCGTGGCTGATTTCGGGGCGGCTGGCAACGGACGCAAGTGCGGTCATATCGTTCGCCTCTTTCGTTCGATCAATTGCAGGATCAGCGGGGTCAGGATGAGCTGCATCGCGAGGTCGAGCTTGGCGCCGTGCACCACGATCGAATTGGCGCGCGACATGAAGCTGTTCGGGATCATCGAGAGCAGATAGGGGAAATCGATGCCGCGCGGGTTCTTCAAGCGGATCACGACCATCGATTCATCCGGCGTCGGGATCCAGCGCGCGATGAACGGGTTCGACGTATCGACCGTCGGCACGCGCTGAAAGTTGATGTCGGTCTCGGTGAACTGCGGGCAGATGTAATTCACGTAGTCCGGCATGCGGCGCAGGATGGTGTCGGTCACCGCCTCGGTGGAGTAGCCGCGATGGCTGCGGTCGCGATGCAGCTTCTGGATCCATTCGAGGTTGATGACAGGCACGACGCCGATCTTGAGGTCGGCATGCTGCGCGACATTCACCTTGTCGGTGACCACGGCACCATGCAGGCCCTCGTAGAACAAGAGGTCGGAATTCTCCGGCAGCGCCTCCCAAGCGGTGAAGGTGCCGGGCTTGGCGCCGTAAAGCCGCGATTCTTCCTCGTCGTGCACATAGTGCCGCGTGGTTCCGGTGCCGGTCTCGGCATAGTCGCTGAACAACTTCTCCAGCTCCTCGAACAAATTGGTCTCGGGGCTGAAATGGCTGAAGTGCTTGTTGCCGCGCTCGGCTCTCTCCGCCATCAGGCTGCGCATCTCGGCGCGGTCGTAGCGGTGGAACGCGTCGCCCTCGATATAGGCGGCGACCACGTTCTCGCGGCGGAAGATGTTCTCGAACGTCTTCTTCACCGAGGTGGTGCCGGCCCCGGAGGAGCCGGTGATCGAGATGATGGGATGTCGACGTGACATGCGGTCCTCCTCAGCGGAACAGGCCGCGCCGCGCGAACAGCGGGGCATCGCTGCTCTCGAACAACGGCTCGACGGTCAGGTGGATCGCATCGACGTCGCGCACGGCGCGCGTCGATCCCATGATCAGCGGCACGCGCTGATGCGGCGTACGGGCCGACAGTTCGAGAATGCGCGACCGGCCGTTCGACGCGGCGCCACCAGCCCATTCCATGATCAGTGCGATGGGATGCGCTTCGTACAGCAGACGCAACCGGCCTTCGCGGTAGCCCTGGCGCGCATCCGCCGGATACAGGAACACGCCGCCGCGCATCAGGATGCGGTAGGCTTCGGCGACCAGCGAGCCGATCCAGCGCATGTTGAAGTCCTGCCCGCGCTCGCCGTTCACCCCGGCGAGGCACTCGTCGATGTAGCTGCGCACCGGGCCGCTCCAGTGCCGCCGGTTCGAGGCATTGATGGCGAATTCCAACGCATCCTGCGGCACGCGCAGGTCACGCGCGGTCAGGACGAACTCGCCGGTTCGCGGGTCCAGCGTAAAGCAGTCGACGCGCCGGTCGAGCGCCAGCACCAGCACGGTCTGCGGACCGTAGATGAAGCAGCCGGCGGCACATTGCGCCGTGCCGGGCTCGAAGAAGGTCGAGATGACGTCGTTTCCTTTCGGCCGGATCGAGAAGATCGTGCCGATCGAGATGTTGTTTTCGAGATTGGCGGATCCATCGAGCGGATCGATCGCGACGCAGAGCGGCGCGTCGGGATCGAGCGTCTCGGGCAGTTCGACTTCCTCCGACAGCACTGCGGCGACCGGCGCGGTGCGCAGCGCGTTCCGCATCAGGTCGTCGGCTACGATGTCGATGGTCTTCTGGCGATCGCCGTCGGGATTGACCCCGCCGCTCTCGCCGCCGATGCCGGCGAGCGGCCCGGCGGCAATGATGCGCGAGAGCTCGATCGCGGCGCCCGCAAGGGCCTCGATCACCACAACGGTCGCGGCGCGCAACGGGTTGTGCTGCGTCGGCCACTCCAGATGGGCATGCAATGCAGGACGAATCTCCACCGGCCTCTCCCTATGATCGCGCCCTCTGTCCCGAGGCTTCGAGAGGCGACCTCAGGGAGTCGCCTTCGCCCTATCAACGCGCGAATTGCCCAATTAGGGAAATTTTATTATCTTTGGTCCGGGCAAAGTATTTCTTATGGAGCTTGTCATGGCCGGCAACTTCTCGCGGGATCTCACCATCCGCCAGCTGCGCGCACTGTCGACCTTGCACGAGGCAGGCTCGATTACGTCGGCCGCCAACCGGTTGAACCTGACCCAGCCCGCGGTGACGCTGCAGCTCCGCAATTTGCAGGCGCTCGCGGGATTGCCGCTGATCCAGCGCACCGGCGACGGCATGGCGCTGACGGATGCCGGCGCGCATGTGCTGACGCTGGTCGAGCGGATCGAGGCGGCGCTGAAGGACTGCGAGCAATCGCTCGACATGATCGCCGGCCGCAGCGGCGGCCGCGTCGCGATGGGCGCGGTCTCCACCGCGAAATACTTCGTGCCGTTTGCGATCGCGGCGTTCTCGCGCCGCTTTCCCAAGATCGAGGTCACGCTCAGGATCGGCAACCGCGAGGAGATTCGCGACGCGCTGCGCGGCTATGATCTCGACATCGCGGTGATGGGCCGGCCGCCGGCCGATGTCGAGGTGGAGATGAAGCCGCTCGGCCGGCATCCGCACTTCATCATCGCCGCGCCCGATCATCGGCTGGCGCGGCGGCGGCACGTCGCCCCCTCGGAGCTCGCCAACGAAACCTTCATCACCCGCGAGCAAGGATCGGGCACGCGGATGCTGATGCAGCAATATTTCGAGCGGGTCGGGCTGGAGCCGAAGCTCGGCATGGCGATGGACAGCAACGAGACCATCAAGCAGGCTGTCATGGCCGGGCTCGGCATCGCCTTCATCTCCCAGCACACGGTGTTCCATGAGCTGGAGGACGGCCGGCTGGTGGTGCTGAAGGTGAAGGGCCTGCCGATCGTCCGGCAGTGGCACGCGATCAGGCGCACCGACAAGATCCTGCTGCCGCCCGCGCAGGCCATGCTGGATTTCCTCGGCAAGGAGGGCTGGCGCTATCTGCCGAATTCAAACTAGCGCCCGGGCGATGTCGCAACGCCCGATCGGTCGAGAAAATCGAGCCAGTGCCGTATGTTAGGCATTGAAGTTCCGCGAAACGCATGTCACATCTTGACTGCGGTCACCCGGCGGACCGCACCCTGCGAGGGAGGTTGAACTGCAGAACCAGTCCCCGCCGACGCCCGACTTCAAGGCGTTATTCGAGGCGGCGCCCGGCCTTTATCTGGTGCTGACGCAGCCCGACTTCCGCATCGTGGCAGTGAGCGACGCCTATCTGCGCGCCACCAAGACCGAGCGCGCCGCGATCCTCGGGCGCGGGCTGTTCGAGGTGTTTCCCGACAATCCGGACGATCCGGCCGCCGACGGCGTGCGGAACCTGCGCGCCTCGCTCGAGCGCGTGGTCCAGTTCCGCCGCCCCGACACCATGACGGTGCAGAAATACGATATCCGCAAGCCCGAGTCGGAGGGCGGCGGCTTCGAGGAACGCTACTGGAGCCCGCGCAATACGCCGGTGTTGGGGCCGAACGGGCAGTTCAGCTACATCATCCATCGGGTCGAAGACGTCACCGGCTTCATTCAGCTGAAGCAGCGCGGTGCCGAGCAGGACCAGCTGACCGACCGGCTGCGCGAGCGCACCGAGCAGATGGAAGCGGAAATCTTCATGCGCGCCCGCGAAGTCGAGGCCGCCCGCGAACAGCTCGAAGCCGAACAGAAGCTGCGCCAGGTGCAGAAGATGGAGGCCGTCGGGCACCTCACCGGCGGCATCGCCCACGACTTCAACAATATCCTGACCGTCATCACCGGCCTGATCGACATCCTCGCCGAAGCCGTCGAGCACGACGCCGCGCTCTCGTCGGTCACCAAGATGATCAGCGACGCGGCGTTTCGCGGCGCCGAAGTGACCAAGCACCTGCTGGCCTTCTCGCGGCAGCAACCGCTGCAGCCGCGTGAAGCCAATCTCAACACGCTGGTGCAGGACACCGCGCGGCTGCTGCGCCCCTCGCTCGGCGAGCAGATCGAGATCGATACCGCGCTCGAGCCCGATGCCTGGTCGGCCTTCATCGATCCGAACCACATGGCGACCGCGCTGCTCAATCTCGCCGTCAATGCCCGCGATGCGATGCCCGAAGGCGGCAAGCTGATGCTGGAGACCAGCAACGTCATCCTCGACGAGGTTTATGCCGTCGCCAACCCCGACGTGCGGGCGGGTGAATATGTGATGGTCGCGGTCAGCGACACCGGCGGGGGGATCCCGGCGGGGATCCGCGACAAGGTGTTCGAGCCGTTCTTCACGACCAAAGACACCGGCAAGGGCACCGGCCTCGGGCTCAGCATGGTGTACGGCTTCATCAAGCAGTCCAACGGACACCTCAAGATCTACTCCGAAGAGGGCCACGGCACCTCGATCAAGCTCTATCTGCCGCGCAGCAGCGGCGACATGATCGACGTCGAGCCGCCGCCTCCGGTCGACACGCGCGGCGGCAATGAATCCATCCTGGTCGTCGAGGACGATCCGCTGGTGCGCAACTACGTCAGCGCCCAGCTCGAGCAGCTTGGCTATCGCACCATGGTGACCGCCAACGGCCCGGAAGCACTGGCTGCGGTCGACAACGGGTTCGTCTGCGACGTACTGTTCACCGACGTCATCATGTCCGGCGGCATGAACGGCAGGCAGGTCGCCGATGCCGTGATCGCCAAACTGCCCTCGGTGCGCGTGCTGTTCACGTCCGGCTACACCGAGGACGCGATCATCCACCACGGCCGCCTCGACCCGGATGTGACGCTGCTGCCGAAGCCCTACCGCAAATCCGATCTCGCGCG
This sequence comes from Bradyrhizobium elkanii USDA 76, assembly GCF_023278185.1. Taxonomy (NCBI): domain Bacteria; kingdom Pseudomonadati; phylum Pseudomonadota; class Alphaproteobacteria; order Hyphomicrobiales; family Nitrobacteraceae; genus Bradyrhizobium; species Bradyrhizobium elkanii. The sequence goes on from NZ_CP066356.1 coordinate 6,040,774, forward strand.
GATGATCCGGCACGTGCTGGCCCAGCCGCCGGCGGCGGCAATGGGCAAGTAACGCTGCAGCGGCATCACGCCTCCCCGCCCCGCTTCTTGGTCTGGTCGGCCGGCGCGGCGCATCCTGACAGGAACAGCGTCGCGCAGGCCTTGGCTCGGGCCTCGATCTGCGCCCGCGACGGCGGCGGCCTATGGCCGTACATCACGTCGCGTTGCGGCTGGAAGACCAGCATGCCGAGCAGCATGCCCGCGGCGGCCTGCGCGTCGTCCACGGCGATCCGTCCCCGCCGCTGCTGCACACCCAGCCACGCAGCCAGCGCGCCAAGGGTCCGCTGCATCGCCTTCTCGTAGAACATCTCGGCGATGTCGGGGAATTTGTCGCTGTCGGCCAGGATGATGCGCTGGAGCGCGATGACCTCGGCATCGAGGATCAGCTCGCCACAGCTCGAGAGCGCCGCCTCCAATGCCGCCGCGATATCGCGGCCGTCGCAGGCACCGAGATTTACGGCGGATATGAATCGGTCCATCCGGTCCGTCACCGTGCCCTCGAACAGCGCCAGCTTGGTCGGGATCAGCCGGTAGAGTGTCTTGGTGGAGACGCCGGCGCGGCAGGCCACGTCGGCGATGTTGGCCGCAGCGAAGCCGCGCTCGGAGAACTCGCGCCGCGCGGCCTCATAGATCAGCGCGCGCGTCTCGTCGTCGGAACGCAGCTGCGGCCGCCCGCGGCCGCGCCGTGCCGGCGCGCCTTGCTCAGTCTGATCCTTGTCATTCCGGTTCATCCGCGAGCCATGCTTTTAAATGATGCCTGTCATTCTATTGACACTCCCAATATGGGCTCTATTTTGGAAAACATCAAGTTTCCTAATTAATCCAGCGGGCACCGGCCGAAATTGGTAAGATTTTCCAGCGGGATAGAACGGATCAGGAGCACTGCCATGAGCCAGCATGAGACATCATTCAAGGCCGAGAGCCAGGTTCCGGCCGAGACCGCCAGGCAATTGATCGCAAATCCGGAGGCCGCCAGGCCGCCCGCCGCCAAGGGCAGGCTTCGCCGCCTGCTGCTGGCCGGCGCGGCGCTCGCCGTGCTCGCGGGCGGCGCCTGGTATGGCTGGGATTACTGGACGGTCGGCCGCTTTCAGGTCTCGACCGACGACGCCTATGTGAAGGCCGACAACACGACGATCGCGCCAAAAGTCTCCGGCTATCTCAGCGCGGTGCTGGTCGGCGACAACGAGCATGTGCGCGCCGGCCAGATGCTGGCGCGGATCGACGATCGCGATTTCAGGGTCGCGCTGGATCAGGCCAAGGCTGACGTCGCGGCCGCCGAAGCCGCGATCGCCAGCAAGCATGCGCAGCTCGATGTGCAGCAGTCCGTGATCGAAGCAGCCCGCGCGACGCTCGCGGTCGACACCGCGACGCAGACCTTTGCCGAGCAGGAGAACAAGCGCTACACCGTCCTCGCCGGCACCGGCTTCGGCAGCGTGCAGAACGCGCAGCAGGCGCAGTCGCGCTACGCCAGCGCACAGGCCGCCGTCGCCCGCGATACTGCGAACCTCGCCTCCGCGCTCCGCCAGGTGGAGTTGCTCAAGGCCGACATTGCCCAGGCCGTCGCGGCGCAGGCGCGCGCAACCGCGCTCCAGCATCAGGCCGAGCTGAACCTCGGCTACACCACCATCACGGCCCCGATCGACGGCGTGGTCGGCAACCGCACCCTGCGCACCGGCCAGTTCGTCCAGGCCGGCACGCAGCTGATGTCGCTGGTGCCCGCCACTGGCGCCTATGTGATCGCGAACTACAAGGAGACGCAGCTCACCAATGTCCGCAAGGGTCAGCCGGTCGAGATCGCCGTCGACATGTTCCCCGGACAGGTGGTGCGCGGCCACGTCGACAGTCTCGCGCCCGCCAGCGGCCAGGAATTCGCGCTGCTGCCGCCAGACAATGCGACCGGCAACTTCACCAAGGTGGTGCAGCGCATCCCGGTGAAGATCGCGCTCGACGCGACGGCGGTCGAATTGCGGCCCGGCATGTCGGTCATCCCGACCATCGCAACCTTGTCGCAACCCGCTGAGGCGCCGCGCTCCAGCGCCTCTCCCAAGCTCGCTGTCGCCTCCTTCAAATAGGTGATGTCATGTCCGATCTCGCGCTCTCCTCCCCGGCTGCTGCGCCCCGCGCGGCAACTGTAGCGGCCGATCCCAACCGCGCCAGCATGGCGGTCTGGATCTCCATTGTCGCCGCCATGATCGGCGCCTTCATGGCGATCCTCAACATCCAGATCACCAACGCCTCGCTGCTCAACATCGAGGGCGGCATCGGAACCGGCGTCGACAACGGCTCCTGGATCTCGACCTCCTATCTGATCGGCGAGATCGTGGTGATCCCGCTGACCGACTATCTCAGCCGGGTGTTTTCCTTCCGCAAGATCATCATCGGCTTCGCTACCCTGTTTGCGATCTTCTCGGTCGCCTGTGCCTTCACCCACGACCTGCCCTCGATGATCGCGATGCGCGGCTTGCAGGGCTTCTTTGGCGGCGTGCTGATCCCGATGGCTTTCACGCTGGTTTTCACCAAGCTGCCGAAGGCCCAGCAGCCGGTCGGCCTTGCCATGTTCGCGCTCGCCGTGACCTTCGCCCCCGCGATCGGACCGACCATCGGCGGCTATCTCACCGAGAATTACGGCTGGCAGACCATCTTCTTCGTGAACGTGATCCCGACCGCGGTGATGGTCATCACGCTCTACTTCACGCTGGAACGCCAGCCGATGCAGCTGCATCTGCTGCGCGAGGGCGACTGGCTCGGCATCGCCACGATGGCGATCGGCCTGTCGTCGCTGCAGGCCGTGCTCGAGGAAGGCAACAAGAACGACTGGTTCGGCTCGCCCTTCATCGTCAAGCTCGCGGTGATCGCGGCGGTCAGCCTCACTCTGTTCGTCTGGATCGAGCTCGTCGTCGAGAAGCCGCTGATCCGGCTGCGCCTGTTGACCCAGCGCAGCTTCGGCTTCGGCACCATCTCGGCGGTGTTCGTCGGCTTCGCGCTGTTCGGCTCGGTCTACCTGCTGCCGGCCTATCTCGGCCAGGTGCAGCGCTACAACGCCGAGCAGATCGGCCAGGTGCTGGCCTGGACCGGCCTGCCGCAGCTGATCCTGATCCCGCTGGTGCCGAAGCTGATGCAGCGTTTCGACCCGCGCTTCATCGCCTTCACCGGCATGATCCTGTTCGCGGCCTCCTCCTTCATGAACATCGCGATGTCGCTCGATTACTCCGGCGACCAGTTCTTCGTCCCGAACATCGTCCGTGCGATCGGCCAGGCGATCATGCTGGCCCCGCTATCCGCGGTCAGCCTCGGCAGCGTCGCGCCGCAGGATGCCGCGGCGGCCTCCGGCATCTCCAACATGATGCGCAATCTCGGCGGCGCGATCGGCACGGCCCTGCTCGCCACCATTGTCACCAAGCGCGAGCAGTTCCACTCCAACATCATCGGCCAGTCGGTCGACCTCGGCCGCGAGGAAGTGCGCACCCGGATCGCCGAGGTGACCAATTACTTCCTCAGCCACGGCATCTCCGATCCGGCGACCGCGCATCACCAGGCGATCGTGGCGCTCGGCAATATCGTGAAGCGCCAGGCCCTGGTGCTTGGTTTCAGCGACACCTTTGCCGTGATCGGCATCGTGCTGGTGTTCGCCGCGATCGCGATCCTCTTGACCGGCAAGCCGAAGAACGCGGCCGGCGGCGGCGCGGCGCATTGATTTGCCGGGCGGCGGCCGCGGGCCGTCGCCCTCCCCCTTTGCTTGTCAACTTGCTTCGCGCAGCTTGAAGCGCTGGATCTTCCCGGTCTGGGTCTTCGGCAGCGCCTCGACGAAGGCGATCGCGCGCGGATATTTGTACGGCGCGATCGTCGCCTTGACGTGATCCTGCAACAGCTTGACCTCGACCTCGTCGGTGCGCGCGCCCTGCTTCAGCACGATGAACGCCGAGACGATCTGTCCCCGCTCCTCGTCCGGCGCACCGATCACGGCGCACTCCGCGACATCGGGATGGCCGAGCAGCGCCGCCTCGACCTCGGGGCCGGCGATGTTGTAGCCCGCCGAGATGATCATGTCGTCGGCCCGCGCCACGAAAGACAGCCGGCCGTTCTCGTCGCGGACGAAGGCATCGCCGGTGATGTTCCAGCCGTCGCGGACATATTTGGTCTGCCGGGAATCCGCGAGATAGCGGCAGCCGGTCGGGCCGCGCACCGCCAGCTTGCCGACCTGGCCAGCCGGCAGCTCGTTCATGTCCTCGTCGACGATTTTGGCCTCGTATCCCGAGACTGGCGTGCCCGTGGTGCCGCCGACGGCGCTGCCGGTGCGGTTGGTGATGAAGATGTGCAGCAGCTCCGTGCTGCCGATGCCGTCGAGGATCGGCTTGCCGGTCTTTTTGGTCCAGCTCTCGAATACCGGCGCCGGCAGCGTCTCGCCGGCCGAGACGGCGAGCCGCAGCGACGACAGGTCGGCGCCCTTGTCCATCGCCGCCATCATCGCCCGATAGGCGGTCGGTGCGGTGAAGCAGATCGTCGCCTTGTAGGTCTCGATGATCCGGATCATCTCGCTCGGCGCGGCATTCTCCAGCAATGTCGCGGTGGCGCCGAAGCGCAGCGGGAAGATCGCCAGTCCCCCGAGGCCGAACGTGAACGCGAGCGGCGGCGAGCCGACGAACACGTCGTCCGGCGTTACCTTGAGCACTTCCCTGGCATAGCCGTCCGCGATGATCAGCAGATCGCGGTGGAAGTGCATGGTCGCCTTGGGCTCGCCCGTCGTGCCCGACGTGAAGCCGAGCAGCGCGACGTCGTCGCGGCCGGTCTTCACCGCATCGAACTTGACCGGCTTGTTCAGCGCGATGCGGTCGAGCTCGGCATCGTGGTTCTGCGTGCCGTCGAAATTGACGACCTGCTTGAGGAATTTGCTGGTCTTGGCGCAGGCCACCAGTTCATCCGCGATGCGGCTGTCGGTCAGCGCCAGCGAGATCTCGGCCTTGTCGACGATCTTGGCCAGTTCGCCGGCGCGCAGCATCGGCATGGTGTTGACGACGACGGCACCGGCCTTGGTCGCCGCGAGCCAGGCCGCGACCAGTGCCGGGTTGTTGCCTGAACGGATCAGCACGCGATTGCCGGGCTTGACGCCATAGTTCTCCACCAGCGCGTGCGCCAGGCGGTTCGACCAATCGGTCAGTTCCTTGTAGGTGCGCTGGCGGCCGTTGCCGATCAGCGCGATGCGATCGCCCATCCCCTGCTCGACGATGCGGTCGGTCAGTTCGACCGCGGCGTTGAGATAATCCGGATATTGAAACTCCGGCCGGTCGAGCAGCAGCTGCGGCCACTGCGCCGATGGCGGCAGGTTGCGCCGCGCGAAATCGTCGACATGCCCGGATGGGCCGAGCCCGGGAAATTCACCTGACATTCGATTGCCCCTCGCTTTCCATCCAGAAAGGCCAAGACCAACGTCGAGAAGAACAAGGACGCCCGGCAGCGTTCCAATCGCCAATCATTTTATACTTAAAATAATTCGGCGCAAGGCGGAAATCGCGTGGCAATCGCTGGCCGATCCTTCAGAACCTCAGATTTGCGTAAGCTGCTTCAGCCGCGCGACCATCGCCGAGCCCGGGTCGGCGAGCGGCGCGATCGCGGTGAAATGATTGGCGTCGGGCACAACGCCGAACCGCGTTGCAACGCCCGCTTTGCCCCAGACATCGACGATGGTTCGGCTCTGCCGGTGATATTCCGCGCTCTCGGCGCCGCCGACGACCGCATCGAGCGTTGCGCCCGCAGGCGGCGTCCAGAACAGCGGGCTCGCCGCCCGGGCTGCGGCGCCGTCGAGGCCAAGTGCCTTGTTGATGGAGGTGCCGACCAATGGCTCAAGCTCGAACAGACCGGAGATCGCGTAAGCAGCCCTGACTAGGTCCATCGGCAGCGACGCATCATAGGCCGGCCAATCGGTCGCGAGCATGCATGCGGCAAGATGTCCGCCTGCGGAATGCCCCGACACGACCAGCGGCCGGCCGAGCCTGGCCAGTTCGCGGCACGCCGCACGCATCTCGCCGATGATGTCGCCGACCGTGACATTGGGGCAGAGATCGTAGCTTGGCACCGCGACGCTGATGCCGTGGCCATTGAGCCCTCGCGCGCAGTGGCTCGATGACGAGCCGTCGAGCGCCTGCCAGTAGCCGCCATGAATGAAGACCACGAGCGTGCCGTCACGATCGCCTTCGAACAGATCGATGACGTTGCGGCTGCCCGGACCATAGGTCAGCCGCCGCGGCGGATGCTGCTCGCGATAGGCCGCGGCGTCCCTCGCCCAGCCGGCCATCAGCGCCGGATTTTCCGGCACCCGCGCCCGGTTGTTGTATTCGACCTCGTAATCGACCTCGGTCACGGCTTAAGCGCTCCTCGCCTTGGCGGAGCGCTGCGCCGATCCCTTGGCCTTGGCCAGCAGACGCATCAGTTCGCGGATATCCTTCGGCGAGAGATCGCCGAAGATATCGGCGATCCACTTCTCGTGCTCGGCCGCCATCTTGCGGAATTCGGCGCGGCCGAGTTTTGTGAGCCGGATGAACTGCACGCGGCGGTCCGTCTCCGAGGTGCGGCGATCGAGATGGCCTGATTCAACCAGGCGCTCGACCAGCCCGGTGACGTTGCCGTTGGATACCATCATCCGCTTCGACAGGTCCGACAGCGTCATGCCGTCGGACACCTTGTCGAGCTGGGCCATCAGATCGAAGCGCGGCAGCGTGACGTCGAACTTCTCGCGCAGCCGGCTGCGCACCTCGCCTTCGATCAGCGTGGTGCAGGTCAAGAGGCGCAGCCACAGCCGCAGCTCGGTGCCGTGATCGTCGGGCAGTTCGACGGCTTTGGTTTCGGAATCGAGGATCATGCGGCGATCGTGCCTCCGCGGCGGGTTCCGGTCGGACCAGTTGTTTTGAGCTTCAAGCAATTCGCGGCGTCCCGCAAGGACAATTGCGAATCGTGCCCGATACGCCTGGGCGATCCTGCAATTTCTTTAAACTTCAAGCAATTGGCGCGGCGCTTGCATGGTCCGCGGCGATCATCCTGACGCAATGCCGCATCGCTTGCAGCGGTCGCGCGCGTCAGACTAAGCTGTGGCCAAATCGGCAGCCGAAGCATCAAGCCAATGGTTGGGGGAGTGAGATGAAACAATTGACGAAGCTCGCGGGATTGGCGGCGCTGCTCGGTGTCGCGGTCACCCCGGCGACCGCGCAGGAGAAGATCAAGATCGGCGTGCTGGTCACGACCTCCGGCCCGGCCGCGGCGCTCGGCCAGCAGGTCCGCGACGGCTTTGCGCTCGCGATCAAGGACCTCGGCGGCAAGATGGCCGGCCGCGATGTCGAGATCGTCAACGCCGACGACGAACTGAAGCCCGACGGCGCGGTGGTCAAGGTGCGCGGCCTGCTCGAGCGCGACAAGGTCGACTTCGTGGTCGGGCCGATCTTCTCCAACATCCTGCAGGCGATCCACCGCCCGGTCACCGACAGCAAGACCTTCCTGATCAGCCCGAACGCAGGCCCTTCCAGCTATGCCGGCAAGGAGTGCAACCCGTTCTTCTATGTGACGTCGTACCAGAACGACCAGGTGCACGAGATCCTCGGCAAGGTGGCGCAGGACCGCGGCTACAAGCGCGTCTACCTCCTGGTGCCGAACTATCAGGCCGGCCGCGACTCCGTCGCCGGATTCAAGCTCGACTACAAGGGCGAGATATCAGAGGAATCCTACACGCCGCTGAACACGCTGGATTTCCAGCCCGAGCTGTCCAAGATCGCCGCACTGAAGCCTGACGCGCTGTTCACCTTCATGCCGGGCGGGATGGGCGTGAACCTCGTGAAGCAATACAAGCAGGCCGGCGCCACCGTGCCGGTGCTCTCCGCCTTCACCGTCGACGAATCCACCTTGCCCGCGCAGCAGGACGCAGCGGTCGGCATGTTCGGCGGGGCGAACTGGGCACCCAACCTCGACAATCCCCAAAGCAAGAAGTTCGTCGCCGCCTATGAGGCGGCCTATAACGGCGTGCCCGGCACCTATGCCATGCAGGCCTATGACGCGGCGCTGTTGATCGACAGCGCCGTCAAGGCCGTGAAGGGCGACCTCTCCAACAAGGACGCGGTCGCGGCGGCGCTGAAAAAGGCCGACTTCACCTCGCTGCGCGGTAACTTCAAGTTCAGCAACAACGGCTATCCGATCCAGGATTTCTACCTCACCAAGGTCGCGAAACGTCCGGACGGCAAGTTCCAGACCGAGATCGTCGAGAAAGTGTTCTCGAACTATGGCGACCGCTACGCCAAAGACTGCGCGGCCAAGTAAAGATCAGGAGGAAACATGACGATGAAAGACGAGATCGCCGGCATCACACGCGCCAATGAGGGCATCCAGGGCATTTCCTGGAGCATCCTCGGCCAGACCTATGTGCCGAAGAGCCGCACCGAGCATTCGTTCTCCTGGCACGCCACCTTCCCGCCGGGCACCTTCGTGCCGCCGCATATCCATCCCGACCAGGACGAATACCTCTACATCCTCGAGGGCAAGCTCGACTTCATGCTCGACGGTGCCGACGAATCCGCAACTCCTGGCGATCTGGTGCGGCTGCCGATGGGCAAGCCGCACGGCATCTTCAACAAGTCACAGCAGCCGGCCAAGACGCTGTTCTGGGTGTCGCCGACGCGGAGGCTCTACGACCTGTTCTGGGCGATCCACAACATGAAGGAGCAGAACCCGGATGACGTGGTGCGGCTCGCTGCCGAACACAACATCCACTTCCTCCCGCCGCCTCCGGCGTAGCATACGCGCCGGCTTCTCTCCGTCATCCTGAGGAGCCGCGAAGCGGCGTCTCGAAGGATGCACGGCCCCGCTGGTGGCCGTCGACCCTTCGAGACGGCCGCGTTGCGGCCTCCTCCAGCGACAAAGGCGAAGCCTTTGCGCGGGGGTGACGGATCGAGTGTTGCGCGCCTCGTTACCATGAGGGGCAGCAGCCTCGGGACTCGTACGCTCTCCGTCCGACTACCCTACTGCCGCGCCACCACGCGCGCGGCAAAGCCGGCCTTGGCGGCATAGCCGCGGACGATCGCCTCGCGCGCCTCGTAATTGAGGATGGTGTCGACGTCGGTAAAGCCCTGCGGCGCGAGCTGCTCGACGGCGTCGATCACGCCCTCCGGCCCGCCGCGGCGGTTGGAGGCGACGATGTCGGCGGTCATCGGCAGCCGCTGCCGCTCATAGGCCGCCAGCGCCTGGCGCGGATGCTCCGATCGCGCCAGCATGTCGGCCAGGCAGCGCGCATCGAGAATGGCCTGCGATGCGCCGTTCGAGCCGACCGGATACATCGGATGCGCGGCGTCGCCGAGCAGCGTGACGCGGCCGCTCGACCAATAGGGCAAGGGATCGCGGTCGCAGCACGGATACTCCCAGAACTCCGGCGTCGCGCTGATCAGGCCGGCGAAATCGACCTGCGGGATCGTGAAGCTCGTGACATAGGGCATCATCTCGTCGCGCCGGCCGAGATTGGACCAGCCCTCGCGGCGCGGCGGCGGCGAGGTGCCGTCGCCGATCCGCACCAGCACCGCCCAGTTGGTGAGGCGGCTTGCCGGACTCGAGCCCGGCGCAATCGGATAGATCACGGCCTTGGCGTTCAGCCCACCGGCGATGATCATCGAGCGCCCGGTCAGGAAGGCCGGCCAGTCGGTGGCGCCGCGCCACAACATCAGGCCGTTCCAGCACGGCCCGCCCTCATCCGGAAACAGCGTCTGCCGCACTTTCGAGTGGATGCCGTCGGCGCCGATCAGGATGTCGCCGCGCGCCGTGTGCACATGGGCGCCACTGCGATCGAAGAAATAGGCCGAGACGCCGCCCTCATCCTGGGTGAAGGAGCCGAGCCGGCAGCCGGTGTGGATCGCATCCGCGCCAAGCCGGTCGATCACTGCCTGATGGATCACGCTTTGCAGACGGCCGCGATGGATCGAGAATTGCGGCACGTCGTGGCCGGCATCGAGCCCGCGCTTCTCGTGCCAAACCTGCTGGCCATGTCGCGTCAGATAGAACAGCTCATAGGTACGGATCGCGACCTCGTCGAGCTTGTCGAGCAAACCAAGCCCCGCCAGCTCGCGGATCGCATGCGGCAATGTGTTGATGCCGACGCCGAGTTCGCGGATCGTCTCGGACTGCTCGTACAGCTCGCAGCTGATGCCGCGCGAGCGCAGCATCAGCGCAGTGGTGAGGCCCCCGATTCCGCCTCCGACGATAATCGCCTTCATCGTCCTCACCTCCACTCACAACAGGACGCTTTTACGCTTTGGCCTAGGGTCGCATGCCCCGTTGTCCGGCCGCAAGCGGGTTTGCGGCCCGGGACTCGGGCCTGCAGAAGGTGTTTTCGCTTAGGCTTAACATTGGCTCAGCGCTCTCCAATGCGTTCCCGTCACCCTGAGGAGCCGCGAAGCGGCGTCTCGAAGGGTCGACGGCCACAGTCCGGGCCGTCGATCCTTCGAGACGCGCGTTCCGCGCTCCTCCAGCGACAATGGCGGAGCCATTGCGCGGGGATGACGGATTACGCTCATGCTTATTCCGATCAATCCGGCACCACCGCTATCGCCTGGATTTCTACCTTGGCGCGGTCCTCGATCAGGCCGGCAACCTGGATCGCGGTCATCGCCGGAAAGCGCCGGCCGATCACGTCGCGATAGACCGTGCCGATCTCCTTCAGCCGCGCGGAATATTCCTTGCGGTCGAGCAAGTACCAGGTCATCGACACGATGTGCTCGGGCCCGGCGCCGCCGGCGGCGGCGACTGCGACGATGTTGCGCAGGGTCTGGCCGATCTGCGCCACGAGATCGTCGGTCTCGAACACGCATTGTCCGTTCCAGCCGATCTGGCCCGCGATGAAGAGCTGCTTGCCGCGCGCGGCCATGCCGTTGGCGTAGCCGATCGGCTTGGCCCATCCTTCCGGTTGCAGGATCTCGATCATCTCAATTGCCCTCGAAGGCCGGTTTCTGCTTGGCGGCGAACGCCTCGAAGGCGCGGCGGAAGTCGCCGGTCACCATGCAGATCGCCTGCGCCTGCGCTTCCGACTCGATCATCTCGTCGACGCCCATCGCCCATTCCTGGTTGAACATCGTCTTGGTCACGCCATGCGCGAACCACGGCCCATCGGCGAGCGAGCGCGCCAGGTCTTGCGCGGCACCGGCGAGCTCCGCCGGCGGCACCAGACGGTTGTGGAAGCCCCACGCAAAGCCTTCCTCGGCGCTCATCGCGCGCCCGGTGTAGAGCAGATCGGCCGCGTGGCCCTGCCCGATCACGCGCGGCAACAACCCGCACGCGCCCATATCGGCGCCGGCGAGGCCGACGCGGGTGAACAGGAACGCGGTCTTGGCCTGCGGCGTCGCCAGCCGCAGGTCGGACGCCAGCGCCAGCATCGCGCCGGCCCCGGCGCAGATGCCGTCGATCGCAGCGACGATGATCTGCGGGCATTTGCGCATCGCCCGCACGACCTCGCCCGTCATCCGCGTGAAGGCGAGCAGGTCCGGCATCGCCATCCGCGTCAGAGGCTCGATGATCTCGAACACGTCGCCGCCGGAGCAGAAGTTACCCTCGGCGCCGGTGAGCACGATGGCGCGGACATCGGAGGCGTATTTGAGATTGGTGAAGAGATCGCGCAGCTCCTCATAGGACTCGAAAGTCAGCGGGTTCTTCTTGTCCGGCCGATTCAGCGTGATGGTCGCGACACGGCCGCTCGCATCGACCTGCCAGCGGAAGTGCTTTGCGGGATAATCCTTGAACGGCCGGAGCTTTGCTTTCATCTCGGACATGACGTGTTCCTTCACCCGGTAAAGACTTCGCCGCCGGCGACCGCGACGGCTTGTCCGTTGATTGACGATGCGCCCTCGGAGGCAAGCCAGAGGATGGCGTCGGCGACCTCCTCCGGCGTCACCAGCCGCTGCATCGGATTGACCTTGGCAAGCGCAGCGCGCGCCTCCTGCTCGCTGCGGCCGGTCTTGGCGACGATGTTGGCGGCGGCATCCGCCACCAGCGGCGTATCGGTGTAGCCGGGACAGACCGCATTCACGGTGACGCCGCGCCGTGCATATTCCAGCGCCAGCGAGCGCGTGAGGCCGATGACGCCGTGCTTGGCCGCGACATAGGCCGAGACATAGGCATAGCCGGTGAGACCCGCGGTCGAGGCCACGTTGATCACACGCCCGCGGCCGCGCTGCGCCATGCCGGGCAACACGGCATGCGTCACCAGGAACACGCTGGAGAGGTTGCTCGCCAGCATGTCCGCCCAGAGCGCCGCGCCGGTCTTGTCGAACGGCGCGCTCGCGGCCTTGCCGGCATTGTTGACGAGAATATCGATCGGGCCAACTTCGGTCTCGATCTGCGCGATACCCTTGGTCACCGCAGCTTCATCCGTCACGTCGATCGAAACAGCGATGCCGGCGTGCTTGTCGAGCGATGCCGCCGTCGCTTTCAACGCGTCGATCCGTCGCCCGGCGATGCTGACGCGCACGCCGGCTTTTGCCAGCGCGATCGCCGTCGCGGCGCCGATGCCGGAACCGGCACCGGTCACCAGCGCATGTGCGTTGGGCCAGAACCTCATCATGCCTTCACCCCCGCAGCCGCGCGTTCGAGATTGGCCTCGTATTGCGACTTGCCCGACAGGTACTGCTTCGGCCAGGCGATCTGCTTGACGCCGATCTTCGCGGCCTCATGCAGCGTCCAGGCCGGGTCGGCGAGATGCGGCCGCGCGATGGCGCAGAGATCGGCGCGGCCGGCGGCGATGATCGAATTGGCGTGATCCGCCTCCGAGATCGCGCCGACCGCGATGGTGGCGATGCCGACCTCGTTGCGGATCTTGTCGGCGAACGGTGTCTGGTACAGCCGGCCATAGACCGGATGGTCGTCGGCCCAGACCTGCCCCGAGGAGCAGTCGATCAGGTCGGCTCCCGCCTCCTTGAACAGCTTTGCGAAGGCCAGCGCATCGTCGGGCGTATTGCCGCCCTCGGCCCAGTCGTGACAGGACAGGCGGACGGACATCGGCTTGTCCTCCGGCCACACCGCGCGGACGGCGCGGAACACCTCCAGCGGATAACGCGCGCGGTTCTCGATCGATCCGCCATAGTCGTCGATGCGGCGGTTGGTCAGCGGCGAGAGGAAGCTCGACAGCAGATAGCCGTGCGCGCAATGCAGCTCCAGGATATCGAAGCCCGCGGCCGCAGCGCGCCTGGCTGCGGCGACGAACTGCTCGCGCACCTCGTCCATCTCGGCGCGGCTCATCGGCTCCGGAATCTGGCCGTCGGCCAGATAAGGCACTGACGAAGCCGACACCAGCGGCCAGTTATGGTCCGGCAGCGCTTCATCCATGCCTTCCCAGGCGACGCGCGTCGAGCCCTTGCGGCCGGCATGGCCGAGCTGGATGCCGATCCTCGCTTGCGAATTCTGATGCACGAAGTCGACGATGCGCTTGTAGGCCGCCGCCTGCGCGTCATTCCACAGGCCGCAGCAGCCGGGCGTGATCCGCGCTTCCGGCGAGACGCAGGTCATCTCGGTAAACAGAAGGCCGGCGCCGCCGAGCGCGCGGGAGCCGAAATGGACCAAATGGAAGTCGGTCGGCACGCCCTCCTCCGCCGAATACATCGCCATCGGCGAGACGATGATCCGGTTATGAAGCGACAGGCCGCGGATCTGGAACGGCGTCAGCATCGGCGGCGTCACGCGGTCGTTGGTCGCGGCCACGCCGCTGCGCTCCGCGAACCAGCGCTCATAACCCTCGAGCCATGTCCTGTCGCGCAGCCGCAGATTCTCGTGGCTGATGCGCTGCGAGCGGGTCAGCAGCGAATACATGAACTGCTCCGGCTCCAGCGTGTCGGCATAGCGCGAGCCGACCACCTCGAACCATTCCATCGCATTGCGCGCGGCGTTCTGGATCCGCGCCACGTCGACCCGGCGCAGCTCCTCGTAGGCCTTCAGCACCGCCGGGATGCTGTCCCGCGTCGCGCCGTGGATCTTGAACTGGTTGGTCAGCTCGATCGCATCCTCCAGCGCGAGCTTGGTGCCGGAGCCGATCGCGAAATGCGCGGTGTGGGCGGCATCGCCCATCAGCACGACATGGCTGTTGCCGTTGAACGTGGTCCATTTGCCGCAGATCAGCCTGGGGAACGACAGCCAGGCCGAGCCGCGCAGATGCCGCGCGTTCGAGACCAGATGATGCCCCTCGAGGATTTCCGCGAACACGTTCTCGCAGAACGCGATGGAATCGCCCTGCTCCATCTTGTCGAGGCCGTGGGCGAGATAGGCCTCCTCGGTGGTCTCGACGATGAAGGTCGCCGCGCCCTCCTCGAACTTGTAGATGTGCGCCTGGAACCAGCCGTGCTCGGTTTTGCGGAAGTCGAAGGTGAAGGCGTCGAACGGACGGTTGGTGCCGAGCCAGATATAGCGGTTCGGCCGCATCAGCATGTCGGGCTGGAAGGCCTCGGTGTATTTGGTGCGGATCTTCGAGTTGACGCCGTCGCATGCCACGATCAGATCGGCATCGGGAAACTCGAGATCGGAATTCACCTCGCGCTCGAAGATCAGCTCGACGCCGAGCTCCTCGGCGCGCGCCTGCAGGATGTTGAGCAGCCGCTTGCGGCCGATGCCGACGAAGCCGTGGCCGGTGGTGCGCATGCGGCGGCCCTTGATCAGGACCTCGATGTCGTCCCAGTGGTTGAAGGCCTGCTCGATCGTGTCAGCGGTGACCGGATCCCATCTGCGCATGTTGTCCATGGTCGCATCCGAGAACACCACACCGAAGCCGAAGGTGTCGTAAGGCCGGTTGCGCTCGACCACCGAAATGACGTGCGCGGGATCCAGCATCTTCATCAGGATGCCGAAATAAAGCCCGGCCGGCCCGCCTCCAATGCAAACGATTCGCATGGCGTTCTCGCCTTTCCGTTTGGGCATGATCGTCTCGGAAAACCCGGTGCCACCTTTCCGGATCATGCTCTGGCTTCGGCCGGGGTCGGTTTTCCCGCCAGCCGGTACGGCATATTATTTTATACTTAAAATAATTGTCAAGGGTGGTTGGCGCCCACCCACAGCCGTCGTCCCGGCGCAGGCCGGGACCCATACGCCGCAGCAGATGTTGTCGGCCGGACTCGTCGTTCCGGCGACGCGCAATAATGACAAATTGTGGTTATGGGTCCCGGCCTGCGCCGGGACGACATCGAATATGAGGCGCGGCCGGCAAGCCTGCATCGACATTCTCGCGACGCGCTTCGTCGCTATCGTTCTCGCAATGACGCCGAAGACAGGCGGCTGCGCGCGACCTCAATGCACCGCGGCGTACAGGATCTTGTCCTGCGTCGCGTCCGCCGCGTCGAACTCGGCGACGATGCGGCCGGTGCGGGCGACCAGGATGCGGTCGGAGACGGCGAGGATCTCCGGCAGGTAGGACGAGATCACCACCACCGCCTTGCCCTCGTCGGCGAGACGGCGGATTTCGCCGTGGATGTGCGGGATGGTGCCGACGTCGACGCCGCGCGTCGGCTCGTCGAAGATGATGATCGAGGGGTCCTGCACCAGCGTCTTGGCCAGCACCACCTTCTGCTGGTTGCCGCCGGACAGCTCGATGATCCTGGCCTTGCGCTGCAATGCGCTGATCTTGAGCCGATCGACCCAGTAGCTGGCGAGCTTGCTGCGCCGCGCGCGCGACAGCAGGAAGCTCCAGCCCTTGCCGGTGGCGAGGCTGCCGATATAGACGTTGTCGTCGACCACCATGGTCTCGAAGAAGCCGTTGGCCTTGCGGTCCTCGGTGATGTAGGCGATGCCGTCATTGATCGCCTGCCGCGGCACGCGGTAGCGGATCGGCCTGCCGCGCAGCCGGATGGTGCCGCCATTGACCAGATTGCGCTTCAGTGCGCCATAGATGATCTTGGCGATCTCGGTGCGGCCGGAGCCGATCAGGCCGGCGATGCCGACCACCTCGCCGGCATAGACCGAGAACGACATGTTCTTGACCGCCATGCCCATGGTGACGTTCTCGACCGTCAGCACCTTCTCGCGGCGCTGATGGGTTTTCGCCTTGCCGCCATAGACCGCCTGCGCCACCTCGCGCCCGACCATGTGCTGCACCAGCGCGTCGCGCGTGAGCTGCCTGGCGGGCGCCGTGATCACCAGCTTGCCGTCGCGCAGCACGGTGATGCGGTCGGCGATCTGCAGCGATTCCTCCAGCGCATGCGAGATGTAGATGATAGAGACGCCGCGGGCGCGCAGATCGCGCACCAGATGGAAGAAGTGGACGATCTCCTCCGGCGTCAGCGATGCGGTCGGTTCGTCGAAGATGATGATACGCGCCTTGTTGTAGATCGCGCGCGCGATCTCCACCATCTGCTTCTTGGCGGTGCCGAGCAGCGCCACCGGCGTCGCCGGATCGACGTGGAAGTTGAGCGACTGCAACAGCTGCTGGGCCTGGATGTTCAGGGTCCGGAATCGCGTCAGCAGCTTTTCGTTGCCGAGCTCGATGTTCTGCGCGGCAGTCATGGTCGGCACCAGGCTGGTCTCCTGATAGACCATGCAGATGCCGGCATTGAGCGCGTCGCGCGGCTGCTCGAAACCGGTCGGCTTGCCGTCGAGCAGATAGTCGCCGGAGGTGAGATTGATCGCGCCGGCGATCGCCTTGCACAGCGTCGACTTGCCGGCGCCGTTCTCGCCGACCAGCGCATGCACCTCGCCGGGATAGAGGTCGAAATTGACGCCTTCGATGGCGTGGACGCCGCCATAGATTTTCGAACCGTTGGTGATCCGCAGCACCGGCTCGCGGGCTGCGGAGGTCTCTGCCGTCTTGGCGCCGGGGGCCGCCTGCATCACACCGTCATTCATCGCAGCTCTCCCGTAGTGCGCAGCAGGCGTCCGGCGCCGCGCGCGGCGATCACGACGCCCGACGGCGTCGCGCAGGCAGCGGTGATGCCGTGGAAGCGGCCGCCGGCGCGGCTGTGCAGGCTGTCGGTCGCATCGCCCTCGGCATCGAGATGCACCAGCAGACCATAGGAGCGCGGCGGCGCCCATGGCTTCTGGATGCCGAGCGCCTTGACGCTGCCGATCTGCATCGGCTCCAGGCAATCGCTGCCGCCGGCGAGCGCCGGCGCGACCCAGTAATCCGGCGGCATCGTCGCCATCATCTCCTCGCGGAAATCGTCTTCCTTGAGCACGAACTCGATCAGATGGGTGCGGCGGGCGAAGATGGCGAGCAGCATGCCGCCGTGGCCGTCCGGATGCAGCCGCGCCGGATAGCCCGGCATGTTGGCGGCGACGGTCTCGCGCGGACCAAGCCCGTTGCCGCCGAGCGCGAACCGGCTGAGGCGATGCGCCCAGCTTTCGGTGAGCCACAGGCTGTTGCCGTCGGCCGAAACACTGACGCCATAGGGATAGGGCAGATCGCGCAGCAGCACCTGCGGATTGTCGAGGCCGGCGCCGCAGTTGATGAGCCGACCATTGGCGCGCTTCTCCATCAGGTCGTGCCGCCATTCGTCCGGGCGTCGGCCGGCGCTGCCTTCGACGGCATAGATGCTGCCATCGGGCGCCGCCGTCACCGACAACAGCCCCGTGAGCGCGCTGCCGCCGGCAGCATTCAGCCAGCGCGGATCGGGCTTGGCCGGATCGATCGCGGCAAGCCCCCTGCCCGCGACGCAGACCAGGAGGCGGCCGTCCGGATGCAGCGCGAGCCCGCCGGCATCATCCTCGAACTCGGCAACGACCGTACGTGCCGACAAGTCATTGCCGCCGAGCTTCAGCACCTGGCGCCCTGCGGAAACATAGACCGCACCGTCGCCGGCGGCGATCACGTCGTCGATGCCGGGCAGCGGCTCGCCGATCGGGGTGGCGGTGTCGAGCCGGTCGTTCGGGCTCAGCGCGCCGTCGAGCGGCGGGATCGCGTTCTGGCCGCCGTCGCGGTCGATGACGCTGCGGATGTCGCGCAGCAGATGATCGAAAAATCCCATTACGTCGTCACCCTGCTCTTTGCGCCCCAATAGGCATCGTAGCCGGTCCAGCTGTCGTCGACGCCCTCGAGCCTGATGCGGCCGATCCGGTTGTTCTCGAGTCCGCCGAGATAGAGATAGCCCTTGTGCTCCCGCATCGAGGTCAGGGTCGAATGCGAGATGCCGGTCGGGTCCCACCAGGATTCCAGCGCCTCGCCCTGCTCGTTGAACTTCAGCACGCAGCCATGGTTGAGCGCCGGCGCCAGCCACTCGTCGGTCGGCACCTGCTTCACCATGCGCAGGCGGAAGCCGGGTTTTCGCGCGGCAAGGTCGAATGTCGGCGTGCGGATGCCAACCAGCGCCAGCCAGTAGGTGCCGTCGGAGGCGCGGTTGATGTTGTCCGGATTGCCCGGCAGTTCGTCCATCAGCACTTCGGTCTTGCCCTTGTTCGGCCCGTCGATCCAGTGGCGGAACACCTTGCACAGCGAGGTCGACGCGATCAGGATCGATTTGCCGTCATGCGAGACGCAGATCCCGTTCGGGAAATAGAAGTGGTTGATCACCGTGCGCGTGGTCCTGGTCGCCGGGTCGTAGCAGACCACACGGCCGTTCGGCCGGCCCTCGAGGATGTCGAGGGTGTTGGTGGTCATCTCGTAGCGCGTGGTGCAGTCGCTGAAATAGATCTTGCCGTCGGGCGCGATGTCGAGGTCGTCGGCCATGCGCAGGCGGGAATCGTCGTTCAGCTTGTACCAGGTGCGGTTGGTCTCGTCGGTGACCTTGAAGATGCGGCCATCGGGCGCGACGCCGTAGACGCCCATGCCGGCGACCGCGACGATCAGATTCTCGTCGCGATCGAACTGCATGCCGAGCGGCCGGCCGCCGATATGGGCGAACACCTCGCGCGTCTCGAAGTTCGCCCCGGAGAAACGGATCACATTGCCGTCGCGGGTCGAGCCGTAGAGCCGGCCCTGGCGGTCGAGGATGACGTCCTCGGGCCCCTCGACCTGATCGACGCCGATCGCCTGCGCATTGATCAGCCGGTCGTTCTGCGCATAGGGCGAAGCCGCGCCCGGCTGCACCGCGGGCGCCGAGGCGAGCGGCACGAAGGCCGGATTGACGTAGATCTTCTGGATCGCCTTGCCGCGGTTCTTCGACCATTTGACGTCGATGCCGACGGCGGCGAGCAGGATCATGCCCGTCACTGCCGAGGTGACGTAGCCCGGGATGCCCATCCGCACGAGGCCGTTGATCAGGAGGAAGATGATCAGCGCGCCGATCATCGCCCGCCATACCGTGCCCTTGCCGCCGGCGAGCGACACGCCGCCGAGCACGACGGCGGTGAGCGCCTGGAATTCCCACCCCACGCCGGTGGTGGAATCCGTCGAGGCTTGCCGCGCGGCGTAGAAGATGCCGCTCGCCGCGCACAGCGTGCCCGACAGCACATAGGTCATGAACAGCATCATCCGGACGCGGATGCCGGCGTGGCGCGCCGCCTTGCGGCTGGCGCCGATCGCGGTGAGATGCCAGCCATAGCGCGAGCGCGACAGGAAGATGTGGCAGATCAACAGCACCACGAACAGCGTCGCCGCATTGACGGGAATGCCGAGCACGCTGCCGCCGCCGATGAAATCCCAGGCGTCGCTCTCGACCGAGTTGGTCGCGAACACCTGGGCGTAGCTGGTGTTGAGCAGGTTGACCGAGGCGCGCAGGATGATCAGCGTCACCAGCGTGGTCAGGAACGGCCGCGTCTTCAGGAAGCCGATCAAGAAGCCGTTGATGCTGCCGAGCAGCGCGCCGACCAGAAGCGTCGCCGGCACGGCGAGGCCGACCGGCCATTCGCGCACCAGGAGGAAATACAGCGCCGCGAAATTGCACAGCGCGAAGATCGCGCCGACCGACAGGTCGATGCCGCCGGTGACCAGGCAGAAACCCATCGCGAGCGCGACGAAGCCGAATTCGGCGAACAGCCGCAGCAGCGACACCGAGTTCTGCACCGAGGCGTAGTCGGGAATGGTGAGCGCGAAATAGGCCCACAGCCCGATCATCACGGTGAAGGGAACCACCGGCTCGAACCACTGTTTCAGCAGCAGCTCCGACAGCAGGAGCCGGGGTGAAAACCGCCGCACCGATGCGGCAAAGGAATCAACGGCCATCGACATCGCCAAAGCACTCCATGATCCGGTTTCAACGTTTCCGGATTCTGACCCGTGATACAGCCGGCGCGGGAATGCCCCCCGCGCCGGCTGTCTCGCGCCTTGTTAGTTTTTCTTGGGTAGCGCGAAGCAGGTGCCGCCGAGCGAGGCGTTGGTCTTATCGATCCAGATTGGCCGCGTGTAATAGGACAGGTTTTTGGTGCCGGGCTTGTCGCCGGACATCAGCAGCGTCTCGGCTGCGAACATCAGATCGTGACCCTGCTCGGTCGCCTTGTAGCTGAGGAATTTGCTGAAATTCCCGGAGTTGACCTGGTCGCAATCGAGCTGCGAGCCCTCGCCCGAGGCGAACACCTTCACATCGTCGATCTTGCCGGCATTGCGGATCGCCTGCGCGGCGCCCGACTCCATGATGCCCCAGAAGCCGATCGACGCGCAGAGATCGGGATGCTGCTGGATCACGGTCGCGGTAATGTTGAGCGCAGTGTTGGCATCCCAGTTCGCGGCCTGGTTCGACACCACCTTGATGTTGGGATCCTTGTTCAGGACCTCCATGATGGCACCGACCTGGTCGACGCTGGCGGCCGCGGTCAATTCGCCCTGCACGATCTGCACCTTGCCGGATTTTCCGGAGCCGGTGCCGCAAGCCTTGACGGCTTCGTTCGCCAGCATCCTGCCGATCTCGCGCCAGTCGACGCCGACGAAGGCGCCGGATTTGTAGTTCGAGGCCATGTTGACCTGAATCACGTGCGTGCCCTGGGCCTCGGCGCGTTTCAGATCCTTCATCAGCAGCGTCACGCTCGGATTCTGCACGATCAGGACGTCAGGCTTCTGATCGACCAGTGCGGTCAGCGCCTGTTGCATGGCGGATGGATTGTTGTTGGGATCGCGCACGATGTATTTCATGCCGCGCCACTCGGCCTCTTCCTGCACCACGCGGCCCCACTCGTCGGAGAGCGGCACGCCGAGCGCGATCGGCAGATAGGCGACGGTCTTGCCCTGCAGCGACTTGTCGTACGCCGCGCGCAGCTCGCGCCCGGCCTTGGTACCTTCCTCCTGCGCCGATGCCGCAAACGGCATCGCGGCAAGCGTCACCCCGGCAAGCAGGATCGTCCAGAACTTGGTCGTCTTCATCGTCTCCTCCACACAAAATTCTTTTGATTGATTTGGGATTCTTTTTGTTGATTGGGCCAATGACCGAGGTGCCCGCGTTCGCTCAGTCGCCCTGTTTCAATCCCCTTGTCGCGCGGTCTCCTCGTCGCGGGGGTGCAGCCAGTTGTCGAGCACGATGGCGGCCAGCAGCACCACGCCCTTGATGATGTTCTGCACCTCGCTGTTGACGTCCATGATGGTGAAGGCGTTGAGCAGCGTGCCGATCAGGATGCAGCCGACCACGACGCTGAACACACTGCCGCGGCCGCCGATCAGGCTGATGCCGCCGATCACGACGACGAGCACGACATCGAAGATCATGGCGCCCTGGGTGATCGCCATCTGCATGCTGCCCGTGGTGCCGACCCAGACCAGGCCCGCAATCCAGGCGAGCACTGCAACCAGCACGTGCTCGAGCACGATCAGCGGCCGCAGCGCGACGCCGGTCAGCCGCGCGGCCTCCGGATTGTCGCCCTGCGAATAGATGAAGCGGCCGATCGAGGTGCGCGACAGGAACAAATGCATCGCGATTGCACAGGCCGCGAACACCAGGATCGGAACCGGGATGCCGAACAGCCGTCCGGCGCCGAGATACATCAGGCCCGGCGCATCCTTCGGCGCATAGACCACCCAAGCCGGCGCGATCCAGAAGGCGAGGCCATAGATCACGAAGCCGGCAGCCAGCGTCACGAACAGCGCCGGCGCCTCGACGAAAGCGACCATCACGCCGTTGACGACGCCGATCAGCACCGCGATCGCCAGCGCCAGCAGCACTGCCGTAAAAACGGGCATGCCGTTCTGCATGTAGATCAGCGCGATCGCCCAGGAACCCGCCATGATCGCGACCTCGGAGAGGTCGATGCCGCGGCTGATCACGATCAGCCCCATGCCGAGGCCGAGCACGCCGAGGATGGAAATACTCCGCAACAGATTCAGGAGATTGGAGACGGTGGCAAAGCCGTTCAGCGTCAGGCCGAACACGATCAGGAGCGCGATGGTGATCAGGAGCACGATCTGCTCCTGGCTCGGCTTTGCAAACATTGCGCCCAGGCGAGATGATGCCGCAGGGACAGCAACGCCGCGCGATGGCGATTGCACGCTCATCGTTTCCTCCAGGTATTATTTTGCTTGAGACTTTAAGAGTGCCGATTAGTATTCGTCAAATGCATTCGACGGATACGGATTGATCATTTCCATGCATGTACGCGACGTCGATCTGAACCTGTTCGTCGTGTTCGACGCGATCTATTCCGAGGGCGGCGTCAGCCGCGCCTGCTTCCGCCTCAACCTGACCCAGCCCGCGGTCAGCCATGCGCTGAGCCGGCTGCGCGCGATGTTCAACGATCCGCTGTTCGTGCGCCGCAACCACGTGATGACGCCGACCCCGCTGGCCCGGCAGATCATCACCACGGTGCGCCAGGCGCTCAACGGCCTCGAGACGACGCTGACCCACACCCATCGGTTCGATCCGGCGCAGACTCCGAAGCGGTTCGTGATCGGGCTGCGCAACAATCTCGAGGCGCCGATGCTGAGCGCGCTGGTCAATAGGATCAGCACGGTGGCGCCGCTGGTGGAGATCGCCACCGTGCGCAGCGAGCGCAACAATCTGGAGCGCGAGCTTGCCGCCGGTACCCTCGACGTCGCGATCGATACGCTGTTGCCGCTGTCGGCGGAGGTGCGGCGCGAGCAGATCCTGACCGAGCATATCGCGGTGTTCGCGCGGCGCGGCCATCCCGAGCTCGGCAGCCGGCTCGACAAGAAGGCTTATTTGCGCATGGAGCATGTCTGCGTGACGTCGCGGCGCAGCGGCCTGTCGTTCGAGGATTTTCAGCTCCAGCGCCTCGGCCTGACCCGCACTGTTCGCCTGACCTGCCAGAATTTCGCAACCGCCTGCCACGTCGTGAGCCGCAGCAACATGCTGCTGACCGCCTCGGAGAGCGCCGCCTCCGTGCTGGAAGACCCCGGGCTGCTGCAGTGCTTCCCCTGCCCGTTCCCGATCAGCCCGCACGTCAATTATCTCTACTGGCACGCCACCGCCGAGGACGACACCACCAATCAATGGCTGCGCGAGCAGCTGCGCGCGGCCGCGGCGCTGCTGGCCGGCAGTCGCTTCAGCAAGAAGAACCGGCGCGCGGCGAGGACGCGTCCCAAGGTGGGAGGTCCGATAGCGACCAGTCTCGCCGCTGAATAGTGGCGGTACTCTTATTGATTCACCAGCCGACACTTGGACGTGGACAATGGCTGAAAGGCTTCAGCCGCCGGGATGGTCTCCTTCACCGTATAATAGTCCCATTTCTGCTTGACGTCGGCCGGCGCCTTCACCTGGACGAGATACATGTCGTGCACCATGCGGCCGTCCGCGCGGATCCTGCCGTTGCGCGCGAACATATCGTCGATCGGCATCGACTTGAGTCGCTGCATCACAGCTGCCGCGTCGTCGGTTTTAACCGCCTGTACGGCCTTCAGGTAATTGGTCACGGCGGAATAGGCACCGGCCTGCACGAAGTTTGGCATCTTCCCGACCTTGGCAAAGAAGCGCCGGCTCCATTGCCGCGAGCGGTCGTCGAGGTCCCAATAGAATGGTTCGACCAGCAGCATTCCCTGGGTCGCCGCAGCGCCCAGCGCATTGACCTCGGTGATCGTACCGACCAACGGCACGATGGTCTGGCCCGGCGTGATGTTGAAATCCCTCGCAGCCGTGATGGAGTTCAGGAGATCGGCGCCGGCGTTGGCGAATCCGATCACCTTGGCTTTCGAGGCTTGCGCCTGCAGCAGGAAGGACGACAGGTCAGTGGTGCTGATCGGGTGATAGACCGTGCCGACCACCGTGCCGCCGGAGCGCGTGATGGCGTCGGAAGCTTCCGCCACCAGGGATTTCCCGAGCGCGTAGTCGACGGCGACGAAATACCAGGTCCCCAGGCCCAGCGACTTCACCAACCGCGCCTGACCGTTGGTGAACGAATAGGTGTCCCAAGTATAGCTGATCGTGTTGGGCGAACACTGTTCATTGGTGAGCCGCATTGAGCCGGAGCCGGTGACGATCAGCATGCGGTTTTTGGTTTCCGCGACGCTCGACACCGCCAGCGCGACGCCGGAATTGATGACGTCGGTGATCAGGTCGACGCCGCCGGTATCGTACCATTGCCGCGCGATGCCGGTGGCGACATCCGGCTTGTTCTGGTGATCCGCGGAGATCAGCTCCACTTTGAACGGCGGCTTCTCCTGATCGACGAAATCGTCGATCGCCATCTGCGCGGCCGCAACTGCACCCGCACCCGCGAGGTCGGAAAACACGCCGCCCATGTCGGTGAGAACGCCGATCTTGACGGTGCCGTCCGAAACCCCCGTCGTCTCCGCCGATGCACCAGCGCATGCTGCGGCCAGCATTGCGGCAACCGGCCACGCAATCGAATTCCGAATCCTCATGGCAACCTCCCCGTACTGACGCGGCTTCGGCGCGCTTTTTTGTGTGACGGCGCGAATTATTCGGCGGCCGCCGACTTCATGTCGTTGCGACGCAGGTTGCGCCGGGCCCAGACGGCGAGCTCCTGCATCGTCGTCTGCGTTTCCGGGAGGAACGGGAAGATCGGATAGACGTGGACGGAATCCTCGACGATCCGCAACGTCACATCGAGACCGGCCCTCTCGGCGCGCTCGGCCAACCGCGTAGCATCGCTGAGCAGCACCTCGCCTTGGCTTGCGGTGACGAACAGCGGCGGCAGCCCGGTCAGATCGCCGAACAGCGGCGACACCAACGGATCGGTCGGCTCGTGGGCCTGGAAATACGACGCGCCCATGAAGGTGAGCAGGTCGCGGTTGGCCGCGGGATCGTCGCCGTTGAAAGCTCGAATCGTCGGGCCTGACAGGGTCAGGTCGGCGAATGGCGCCACCGAGAGGATCGCCGCCGGCAACGGATCGCCCGCGTTTCGGAGCGCCAAGACCAGCGCAACGGCCATGCCGCCGCCTGCCGACTCGCCGGAGACCAATATCGAGCTTGCAGCGACGCCGCGCGCCAGCAATGCGCGATAGGCCGCCACCGCATCGTCGATCGCGGCGGGATAGGGATGCTCCGGCGCGAGCCGGTAGTCCACCGTGTAACAGACACCATCTACCGCCGCGGCAAGACGGCTTGCATATTCCAGCGAGCCCTTGGCGGAACCGATCAAATAGCCCCCGCCGTGGAAATGCAGCACGACATTGCCGCGTGGCGCATTCGGTGCCGCAACACGCCAGGCCTTGACGTCACCCAGTTCGTCCTCCACCGCGATGGTGCCCGCGGGCAACGGAAAGTTCGTCGTGAGGAAGCGGTCATAGGCCTCGCGCAATCCGTCATGTCCGCGCGCTACATCTTCAGGACGAAAGGCGAATTTCCAGAGATCGAAGGCGCGCTGGCTCTCGGGACGGCGCAAGCATTTGCCTTCACGCAAGCCCGTGACATTGAGCACCTCGCCGGGCGCCCCCTCCGTGGCTTTCACGACATCATAATCCCACGCGAGACCCCAGCTGGTCTCGGCGAACGGATCGATGCGCGCCATGCCCTTCCAGCGGCCGTTGCGATCGCGTATGCGGTTGGCCTCGGTCTCATGCATCAGCTTGACCACGGCGCGTGCGCCGGCCTGGATGCGCGTGGTGCGCGGCAGCCGCCGCTGCTCATACTCCTTAAGGGCGCCCGGCACGTCGTCCTGGCGACGCGACAGCACCCGCGCGAGGGTCCAGGCATCCTCGATGCTCTGGCCAGCGCCCGCGGCAAGAAACGGCACCATCGGATGGGCTGCATCGCCAAGCAGAGTGATGCGGCCGGAGCTCCAGCTGTCGATCGGATCGCGATAATACATGCCGGTGATGAAGGCGCTCTGGCACTGCTCGAGCATCTTGCGTGCGCGCGGCTCGGCGTCCTCGAAGGAGCGCAGCATCTCGGAAATGTCGCCGCTCTCGTCCCAGGATTCGCGAGTCACCTCTTGTGCGGGTACCGAGGCGAGGATGCTGTAGAGATTTTTCGGCCGCACCCAATAGGTGATCAAGGTTCGGCCGGGGCCGAACCAGTAATTGCCGCGCTCCTCCAGATTGAGCCCTTCGAGACGCTCTGCTGGAATTAGCGAACGCCACATCAAGATGTTGGCAAAGTGCTTCTGCTCCTGACCCCGCAAATGCTGGCGTACCACCGAATGGATGCCGTCGCAGCCGACCAGCAGATCGCCGCGCACGGTCTCGCCATTCGCAAGCTTTGCCTCGACGCCGCGGGCGTCCTGTGACACCGCCACGCAGCGGGCGCCGAGCCGCTTGGATTCCGCCGGCACCGCATCGGACAGAATTTGCACCAAATCCGCGCGGTGGATATTGTACATCGGCGCCCCGTAGCGCCTGGCGGCCTCGTCACCCAGCGGGGCCTGGTACAGCATCTTGCCGGAGCGCAGGTCGCGATAGTCATAAGACTGCGGCTTGACGCCGACGCTGCGGATCGCGGTCTCGAGCCCGAGCTCGCGCAGTACGATCGCTGCGTTCGCGGCGATCTGGATGCCGGCCCCGATCTCGCTCAGCTCCTTGGCCTGCTCCAGCACAAGCACGTCAACGCCTTGATGACGCAGCGCAATCGCAGTAGTCAATCCGCCGATACCGCCGCCCGCAATGAGCACCCGCATGGTTTGTCTCCGCCCTGTAGTCAAATTAAGTGATTTCACTTAAATTAGGTCAGGATCAGTTCGCATGTCAAGCAGGCGAAGAACCACGCGCGCGAGTTCGGAAGAAACGCGGAACCAGATCAAGGCGGCCGCGCAAATGCTGTTTGCCCGTCATGGCGTCGATGCCGTGACGGTGCAGCAGATCGTCGATGCCGGGGGGCAACGCAACAACGCGGCCCTGCACTACCATTTCGGCTCCAAGGAGGAATTGATCCGCCAGATGGTGGTCGACGGCGCCACCGTGCTCGACGGGCGTCGACGCGAGATGCTGGACGAGATCGAGGCGCGCGGGGGCCCCAAAAGCATCCGGGAGGTGCTGCTGGTGCTGGTCATGCCCGTCATCGAACTCGGCGACGACGAACGCTGGCACGGATATATCCGCTTCACCACGAACCTGCAGGCCTCGGATCCGAAAGCGTTGCGCGACGCGCTCAACGGCCGTTGGAATGCGAGCTATGTCGCGTGCTTCAACTACCTGAAGACGATGCTTCGCCTGCCGGCGCCGATCGTGGAACAGCGCCTTTCAATTTTCGCGATCTACGCCAACGCGATCCTGTCGGCGCACGAGGCCGCCGTCGAGTCGCGCAACACCAAGAGCAGCCGTCTTTGGGGGCAACCATTCACGATCGAGAACATCCTCGATACGCTTGAGGCCACGCTCACCTGCCCGCTCTCGGAGGGCACCTCGTCGAAGCTACCGGCAGGCTAAGGCGCGCCGGTCACATCCCGCTCAGCCCGCTATCCACCGCGAGCGTCTGCGCGGTGACATAGACGCTTTCATCCGACATGAAGAACAGCACGGCATAGGCGATCTCCCACGCCGTCGCCTGACGGCCGAATGGGATATGCCCCTTGCCGCGCGACGGCCGGCCCGCGCCAGCCTCGCGGCCGTTCGGGGTGTCGACCAGCCCGGGATAGACCAGGTTGGCGCGGATGCCGCGCCGCGCGCCCGTGTGAGCGATGTTGCGCATCAGGCCGCCGAGCGCGGCCTTGGAGGAATCGTAGACCGCCATCTGCGACCCCGCCTTCAGCGCCGCGATCGAGGAGATGAAGACGATCGAGCCGCCGTCTTCGAATTTCGGCAAGGCCGCGCGGCAGCACAGCATCGGGCCGCGGACATTGACGTCGTAGATCCTGTTCCACTCCTCCGCGCTGACATTGTCGAGCCCGGTCTTGCCGAAAGTGCCGATGTTCAGCACCATGCCATCGAGCCCGCCCATCGTGCGATGCGCTTCATCAATCATCCTGATGACGTCGGCCTCTTGAGTGACATCGGCGGCGATCGCGAAGGCGCGGCCGCCATCATCAGCAATACGCGCAACCGTGTCCTCGGCCGAGGTACGGTTGAGGTCGGCGACCGCGACATGCGCGCCCTCGCGCGCGAACAGCAGGCTCATGGCGCGGCCGTTGCCGATCGGATCGGTCGCGGCATCGAACACGCGCTGGCCGCCGCCGACCACCAGGATGCGGCGGCCGTTGAGGCGTCCCCGGCCCGGCGCGGTGCCGGACGATTCCGCGCTCAGCGGACGCACATGGCGTTCCGGCTTGGTGTCTTGCTTGGCCTCTTGCGAAGTCTCCGGCATCCGATTCAACCCCGCTTCCTGCCGCCCTCGTAGACCGCCATGCCGGCGGCCGGATCGAGATCGGTCTCGGTTGCCTCCGTCAGCCGCGCCATCGTCATGTAGAAGCCGAGCGCGACGATCGCCTCGACGATCTCCTGATCGCTGAAATGCTCGCGCATGCCGGCGAAGGCGGCATCGCCGACGCGCACCTTCTCGACCACCTCGCGGCCGAAGCCGAGCAGCGCGCGTTCGGACGCGTTCAGCGCCGCATCGTCGTAATTGCCGCGCTCGACGGCATCGATCTGCGCCTGGGTGACGCCGACACCGAGCGCGATCGGCACATGTTGCCGCCATTCATAGGCGCCGCCCTCGAGCTGCGCGGCCTGCAGGATCAGGAGCTCGCGGTTGACCGCCGACAGCTTCTGCTTGTGCAGGATCGAATTGGCGAGCCGCATCAGCGGAATGGCATTGGCCTCGGCATGGGCCATCATGCGGAAGATGTTGAGCTTGACCGGCATGCGGTCGAATGCGGCGCGGATGTCGCCGCCCGTCGTGTCCGGATCAATCAGAGGCAGCCTTGCCACGCGTCTCTCCCTTTTTTGCGCCTGTTCGTTGTTCTTGCCCGTCGTTCTTGCCGTCGGTGCGACCAGCTAATGCACCGGGCCGACCGAGATCAAGCCAACCGCTCGACATTGCCCGAATTGCGGGGTTCAGCCATGCGGTTCCGCGCTTGAATCCGCATCCACGGGCAGGCATAAGGAGCGCCAACTCCCCTAAAAAATGCCCTTGGCCCAAGGATTTGAGAAGGATTTACGATGCCCGCCTATCGCTCCCGCACCACCACCCACGGCCGCAACATGGCGGGTGCACGCGGCCTCTGGCGCGCCACCGGCATGAAGAACGAGGATTTCGGCAAGCCGATCATCGCGGTGGTCAATTCCTTCACCCAGTTCGTGCCCGGCCACGTCCATCTGCAGAATCTCGGCCAGCTGGTCGCGCGCGAGATCGAGAAGGCCGGCGGGGTGGCAAAAGAGTTCAACACCATTGCGGTCGATGACGGCATCGCGATGGGTCATGACGGCATGCTGTACAGCCTGCCCTCGCGCGAGCTGATCGCCGACAGCGTCGAATACATGGTCAACGCGCATTGCGCGGACGCGATGGTCTGCATCTCCAACTGCGACAAGATCACGCCCGGCATGCTGATGGCGACGCTGCGGCTCAACATCCCGACCGTGTTCGTCTCGGGCGGACCGATGGAGTCGGGCAAGATCCTGCTCAAGGGCAAGAAGCGCGCGGTCGACCTGATCGACGCGATGGTCGCGGCCGCCGACTCCAACGTGTCGGACGAGGACGTCGCGGTGATCGAGCGCTCGGCCTGCCCGACCTGCGGCTCCTGCTCCGGCATGTTCACCGCGAACTCGATGAACTGCCTGACCGAGGCACTCGGCCTCGCGCTGCCCGGCAACGGCTCGGTGCTCGCGACCCACGCCGACCGCAAGAGCCTGTTCGTCGAGGCCGGCCATCTGATCGTCGACCTCGCCCGCCGCTACTATGAGCAGGACGACGCCAAGGTGCTGCCGCGCAACATCGCGAACTTCAAGTCGTTCGAGAACGCGATGACGCTCGACATTGCGATGGGCGGCTCGACCAACACCGTGCTGCATCTGCTCGCCGCCGCGCGCGAGGGCGAAGTGCCGTTCACGATGACCGATATCGACCGCCTGTCACGCAAGGTGCCGGTGCTCTGCAAGGTCGCGCCCTCGGTGCAGGACGTCCACATGGAGGACGTGCATCACGCCGGCGGCATCATGGCGATCCTGGGCGAGCTCGACCGCGCCAAGCTGCTCACGACCGACGGGCCGACCGTGCACGCCGCGACACTGGAGGATGCGCTGAACCGCTGGGACGTGGTGCGGACATCAAGCGACAAGGTACGCAACTTCTATTGCGCCGCGCCGGGCGGCGTGCCGACCCAGGAAGCCTTCAGCCAGGACCGCCGCTTCGACGAGGTCGATCTCGACCGCGCCAAGGGCTGCATCCGCGACGCCGCGCATGCCTATTCCAAGGACGGCGGCCTCGCCGTGCTGTTCGGCAACCTTGCCGAGGACGGCTGCATCGTGAAGACCGCCGGCGTCGACGAGAGCATTTTGAAGTTCTCCGGCCCTGCCCGCATCTTCGAAAGCCAGGACGCATCGGTCGAAGCCATCCTTGGCAACAAGGTGAAGGCCGGCGACGTCGTGCTGATCCGCTATGAGGGTCCGCGCGGCGGCCCGGGCATGCAGGAGATGCTGTACCCGACCAGCTATCTGAAGTCGAAAGGCCTCGGAAAGGCCTGTGCGCTGATCACCGACGGCCGCTTCTCCGGCGGATCGTCCGGCCTGTCGATCGGCCACGTCTCGCCGGAAGCCGCCGAAGGCGGCCTGATCGGCCTCGTCGAGGAAGGCGACGTCATCGAGTTCGACATCCCGAACCGCAAGGTCAACCTCGCGGTCGACGATGCCGAATTGAAGCGTCGCCGCGGGGCGATGGAAGCCAGGGGCAATGCGGCCTGGAAGCCGGCGGCGCCGCGCAAGCGCGCCGTCTCGACCGCGCTGAAGGCCTATGCGGCATTCGCCAGCAGCGCGGCCAAGGGTGCGGTTCGCATCCTGCCGGAGTGATCGGCGACAAGTGCTAGGTCACGTGCAAGTCGGCCGCCTCGATCCGGATGCGGTCGGCATGCAGTGACCAGTCGCATAGCGATTGTTCCTGGCAAAACTTGACCTTGGCCATCTCGGTGGCCTGGCCCTCGCTCGAGGCGTCGATCTCAAGCGCGCCCTGGCAGACCTCGCGCTCGCGGCCATTGCCGCCGAGCACGTCCTTCATGAAATGAACGACGAAGCGTGACATGGAACCCTCCCTGCTGCACCGGCAGAGCCCGGGGGTACCACGCTAGCACTAACACGAAAGGGTAGTGAGTTAATTCGGCTGATACGCGTGCGACTGTTCGCAGCGGGGAAAACTACGCGCCGGCCTGGGGCAGGCTGGCGGCAGCGATCGCGACGATCTGCGCAAGACGGCGGCCGATCCTGGCGGGCGCGTTGCGGAGCAATGACTGGACCTGTCGCATCGAACATCTTCCTTCCGTGCCCGGACTGGTCGGGCACGAATGGAAAATGGCGATTTCAAGCTAAGTCGTCGATATCTCAGGGAAAATAACAACGGACGCGTTGTGAGGCGGTGCTTTGGCAGTACGTTTATTGCCTCGATCGAGGTCTCGACGAAGGAGATTTTCTCCGGTGTTCTTGCGCGCGCAAGAACGCTCGCACGGCTGGCCGTTTGTGTGAGGGGCGCACCGGCGAAAGAATTCACTCCGCCCTTGCGGTAGATATCCTCCGCAAGGGCGGGCGCCTGCACGATTTCGGAATATTGGAAATATATCCCTGAGTTGCCCGGCGCGTCAAGTTGCTGCGCGAACGCCGGCAGCCGCCAGCCCCTTTGCATGGGGTTGTTTTCGATATTTTGGCCGCGCGCAGCCGCGGCCCCGCAGGGGGAGGCCTGACCCTACCCCGGCATGAACCCGAACGCCTTCTCGAACCGTCGCGCGTAGACCGGCCAGACCTCGGGATTGATGATGCGCGGCGGGCGCTTGCCGTCGAGGGCGTCGAGGATCTGCTCGGCGGCGATCCGGCCCATGTTGATGCGCGCCTCGCGGGTGACACCGGCGGTGTGCGGGCTCGCCAGCACATTGTCGAACTGCAGCAGCGGATGATCCGGCGGCGGCGGCTCCTTGTCCCAGACGTCGAGCCCGGCGCCGGCGATGCGCTTGCCACGCAGCGCTTCCTCCAGCGCCTTCTCGTCGTGGATGAAGCCGCGCGCGGTGGTGACGAAATAGGCGTGCGGCTGCATCAGCGCGAACTGGCGCGCGCCGATCATGCCGCGGCTGTTCTTGTCCAGCGGACACGAGATCGAAACAAAGTCCGCGCGACGCAGGAGATCGTCGAGCTCGACCTTTTCCCCGCCCCGCTTCGCCATCTCGTCCGCCGTGAGATAGGGATCGTAGGCGATCACCTTCATGTGCAGGAGGCCCCTGCACAGTTCGGCGATGCGGCGGCCGACATTGCCGAGACCGACGATGCCGACGGTCTTCTCCTTCAGCTCATTGCCGATCAGATCGTTGCGGTTGACATTGGCCTCACGCCGCAGCCTGCGGTCGGACTGGATGATCCGCTTCGACAGCGTCAGCATCATGCCGAGCGCATGCTCGGCGACCGAATTGGCGTTGCCGCCGGACTGGTTGACGACAAGCACGCCCGCCGCGGTGCAGGCATCGACATCGACGGGATCGAAGCCGGCGCCATTCGACGACACGATCAGAAGATTCGGCGCACGCTTCAACAGCTCGGCATGGGCATGGAAATGCGGCGCCAGCTCATCGCGCGCCGCACCGATCTGATAGGCATGCGCGTCGGCAAGGACAGGCGCGAACGTCGCCTCCGGCGTCTCGTTCTCGAGACGATCGAGCCGGACGTCCGGCCGCTTCTTCAGGATATCGACGTAGATCTCGTGGGCGAGGTATTTGACGTAGAACACGCGCTTGTTGTTGACGGTCATGTCTTCGAGCAGCTTTCAGTTTGGGAAGCCATAGAGTCGTGCGGGATTGTCGACGAGGATACGGTGCCGGGTCGCCGCATCCGGCGTCCATTCGTGAAACAGGTCGAGCAGATGGCCGGCGTCGGGCATTTCGCCCTCGACCCGCGGATGCGGCCAGTCGCCGCCCCACACCAGCCTTTCAGGATTGGCCGACACCAGTGCCTCGTGGAACGGCCGCGCATCCGGATAATCAGGGGCCCGCTGGCTCAGCCGATGCGCGCCTGACAGTTTGGCCCAGCACCAGCCTTCGTCCACCGCACGCAAAAGGCTCTGAAAGCCCGCGGTGTTGATGCCGGCGCCGGCATCAGTGCGGCCCATGTGATCGACCACGACCGGCAATCCCAGCGCCTTCAGCGTCGGGATCGTGTGGGGCAAATCCTTCACATCGATCCAGAGCTGCAGATGCCAGCCGAGTTCGGCCATCACGCCCGCGTGCGTCTCGGCAACGTTCAAGGGAATGCCACCGCGATAGTGCAGCTGCCCGCCGCGGAAGAAATGGTTGAAGCGCAGGCCGCGGACGCCGAGCACATGCCATTGCCGGAGCGTGCCTGCCGCCACATCGGCATCGGCCACCGCGACGCCGCGCAGCCGCGCGGGCTCGCGCTGCAGCGCATCCAGCATCGCCGAATTGTCGTGGCCGTGCGCGCTGCCCTGCACCAGCACGCCGCGGGAGAAACCGAGCGTATCGAGCATGCCGAGATAGGTCGCGAGCGGCGCGTCCGGCGGCGTGTAGCTGCGATCGCCGGCATAGGGAAAGCGATCGCTTGGGCCGAACACATGCGCATGGGTGTCGCAGGCCTTCGGCGGCAGCTTCTCCCTCGGCGGCGTCACCGGACGCGGCGGCAGGCAGGCGGGAATCTCTGACGCAGCCATGCTCTATTCCGCCTTCATGCCGGCGGCCTTGATGATCGGCCCCCATTTGTCGTAGTCGGCCTTGATCTTGGCGGCGAACTTGTCCGGCGTGGAGCCGATCGGGATCGCACCGAGCTTGCCGAGCCGCTCCTTCACGGCATCGGTGTTCACCGCCGCGACGAAATCATGCGAGATCTTGGCGACGAGGTCGGCGGGCATGCCGCCGGGTCCAAGCAAGCCCCACCACACCTCGGTGTCGTAGCCCGGAACGGTTTCCGACATGCTGGGCACGTCAGGCAGGAACGGCGCACGCGAGCCGGTCGTCACCGCCAGCGCGCGAACCGTGCCGGCTTGCAGCTGCCCGACCGATTCCGGCCCGTTGTTGAACGACATCGGAATTTGCCCGCCGAGCAGATCGTTGATCGCGGGCGCACCGCCCTTGTAGGGGATCGCGTCGAGATCAATCTTGGCGAGGCTCTTGAGCAGCTCCCCGGCCAGATGGGTCGAGGTGCCGTTGCCGGCATGGGCGAAGGACAGGCTGCCCGGCTTCGCCTTCGCCGCGGCGATGACGTCGGCGACCGATTTGAACGGCGAACCCGCGCGCACCAGCAGCACGTTCGGCGACGACGCCAAGAGCGAGATCGCCGAAAAATCCCTGAACGTGTCGTAGGGCAGCTTTGGATAAAGGAATGGATTGGTGGCGTGGCCGCTCGCCACCATGATCAGATTGTAACCGTCGGGCGCGGAGGTCGCGATCGCCTGCGAGGCGATCACCCCGCCGGCGCCGGGCCGGTTCTCGACTACGATCGACTGCGTCCAGGTCTTCGACACCGCTTCAGCGAGCGTTCGCGTCAGAACGTCGACGCCGCCGCCGGGCGGATATGGAACGAGAATGTGAACGGCCTTGGCCGGGTACGGCTGCGCGGACGCAAGGCCGGCCACAATCATGGCCGCTGCCGCAATGGCGGTCCGCCAGACCCATCCGGCCATCGACGCCTCCCGTCCCTTGATCGCTACCGTCTCTTTTTCGTTACGCCTGTATCGCACGTTGGTTCGGCGCTGCGATGGCCGAATTCCGCAGATCGCGTTGCGGCCGCGACATGTTGACAATCGCAGGCACCGCGTCAAGTTTCGTGCGGCAAGCGGCCACCAGTGTCGCGCGAGCAGGGAGAACAGGATGGCGGCCGCGGAACAAGCCTCGTCCAAAGATAAAGCCAAGGACAAGTCCCAGGATGCGGCGACGACCTGGCACGGCATCGTGCTGCAGACGCTGAAGCGGAACGAGATCAAGCTCGTGCCTTATGTGCCCGACCGGGTGCTGACCACGCTGATCAAGGACCTGCACGCCGATCCCTATTTCACGACGTTTCCGACCGCGCGCGAGGAAGAAGCGGTGGGCATCGTCTCCGGGGCCTGGATGGCGGGAACGCGCGGCGCGGTGCTGATGCAGACCTCGGGCTTTGCCACGCTCGCCAATGTGCTGGCCTCGCTCGCGGTGCCCTACCAGATCCCGCTGATCATGTTCGTCTCCGAGCGTGGCACGCTCGGCGAGTTCAATTACGGCCAGGCACTGGTCTGCCGCACCATGCGCCCGGTGCTGGATTCGCTGGCGATGGAGCATCACACCATCACGCGGCTCGACGAGCTCGAATTCATCGCGGACCGCTCGATCAAGCAGGCCGTCACCACCCAGGCGCCGGTGGCGCTGATCCTCTCGCCGCTGCTGACCGGCGGCAAGACCTTCGACAAGTGAGATCAGCCATGACCAGCACCCACGCGCGCAACACCAAGGTGATGAACCGCTTCGATCTCACCCAGCGCCTCGTCGCCGGCCTGAAGGACGAGGCCGTGATCGGCGGCATCGGCAACACCAATTTCGACCTCTGGGCCGCCGGCCATCGCCCGCAGAATTTCTACATGCTGGGCAGCATGGGACTTGCGTTTCCGATCGCGCTCGGCGTCGCGCTGGCGCAGCCGAACCGGCGCGTGTTCGCGCTGGAAGGCGACGGCTCGCTGCTGATGCAGCTCGGCTGCCTCTCGACCATCGCGACGCTGGCGCCGAAGAATCTCACCATGGTGGTGATGGACAACGGCATCTACCAGATCACGGGCAGCCAGCCGACGCCAGCCGCCGGCCATACCGATATCGTTCAGGTCGCAATCGCCAGCGGCATCACGAACAGCTCCTGGGCCGCCGACGAGGACGATTTCGAGCGGCTGATCGAACAGTCGAAACAGGCCTCCGGCCCGACCCTGATCGGCGTCCGCATCGACGACAAGCCCGGCACCGGCACCACCCGGCGCGACCCCGTGCAGATCCGCGAGCGGTTCATGCACGGGATGGGGGTAAGGCAGCTGCTGTAGGTAAGACACATGCGGAGAGATGGATTGCTTCGCTCGCAATGACGGCTGTGGCCACTCAATTCAGCCGCAACTCGGTGATGTGCCGTGGATCCGGCTTCAGCTCGCCGCGTTCGACACGCTTGACGATGTCGGTCAGCGCGGCGTTGGCATTGCACGCGATGCCGAGCTTCTCGCCCTCGCGGACCACGAGGCCGTTGAGGAATTCGATCTCGGTGCGGCGGCCCTTCTGCATGTCCTGGCCCATCGAGGGGCGCTGCGCCGATGAGGTGCGCTTGGCATCCTTGAAGCGCTGCTCGTCGCAGGCGCGCGTTGCGGCCTCGTCGCCCTCGCCGGCCCGTGCGATGGTCTCGGGCGGCAGATGCAGGATCTCTTCCAGCTGATAGCCCTGCGCCTGGCCGACGCGGATCGCCTCGCTGCCGAGCCGCGTCGAGAAGCGGCGCAGCGGCTCGCTTTGCAGCACCTCGCCGCCCGCCAGACCAGTGCAGGCCGAGAGCCCATTGCCCATCACGTTGGCGACCAGCTTCGACCAGCGCTCGCCCCAGAGATTGGAGGTGACCTTGGCGCTGTCGGAATAGCCGACCAGGCGGCAGACTTCCTCCGCCCGCGCCGTGATCCGGCCGTGCACCTCGCCGGCGCGAAACACGGTGTGCGCTGCGCCGCCCTTGCCGGCGCCGCGGTGGATATGGCCGGGCTCCGGCAGATTGACGGTGATGCTGCTCGCGATGCAGCCGAGCGTCTTGCCCCAGCCGACGATGCCGGCGATGGTCTCCTCGTTCATGCAGTTCTGCAGCGACACGACGTAGCCGTCCGCCGCCAGATATTGCCGGATCAGCATGGTGGCCCAGGCGGTGTCGTAGGACTTCATGCAGACGAAGGCGATGTCGACCGGTTTCTCTTTCGCCAGTTGCTGCGCGTCGGTGACATCAAGCGCGCGCACCGGGACCGAGAATTCCGCGACCTCCATCGCGTGCGTGACGCGCAGGCCGTGCTTGCGCATGTGCTCGACATGCACGGGCCAGGGATCGATGAACGTGACGTCCTCTCCCGCCTGCACCATATGCGCGCCGGCGTAGCCGCCGACAGCTCCCGCGCCGACGATCGCGATCTTCCGAGCCATGCTTCCATCCCCTGTTCTTGATTGAGACGAACGCTGGCTGCGTCCATCCGTTGCGGATCAGTCTAGGGGATCGCGGCGTCAGGCCAACCGGTCGTTTCATGAAAAAAGCTGGGCGGTGCCATGCCGGTATTCATGGGACCCAAGAAAATCCCCGCGAGCGATGCGCCCGCGAGGATCTTCGTAGTCAGAGTCCGATGCGATCAGTCGATGATCTTGACGATCCGGCGGGTGCGCGGCTCCACGATCACACGGCGATCGTTGACGACGGCGTAGCGATACTCGGTGTAGCGCGGCACCGGGCGCAGCACGACGGTGTCGGGCAGCGGCTTGCCGACCACGACGCGTTCACGCACCACCACCGACGGCTCGTTACGCGGGATCGAGGTGATCACCGCATTCGGAATCTCGAGGCCGGCGCCGACCGCGGCACCCACCGTGCCGCCGACGATCTCGCCGACCGGCCCCGCGATTTCGCCGCCGGCCCGCGCGCCGTTCGCGGCGCCCGCCGCAGTCGTGGACTGCGCGAAGGCCGAACCGGACGCGAGCAGCGACGCTGCAGCGACAAGGGAAACAGCAAAACGCTTGTTCATGATTCTCCTCCTCCGAATTGATCGATGCCCCTCAACATCGCAACCAATGAGAACGTTCCAGTTCCAATGCTGCAACTCGCGCAACTCCAGTTCCGCGCGCAATTCGCTTGATTCCAGCACAAATGAAAATGCTGCTCCGGACAATGTCCGAAGCAGCATTCATCCTGGGTTCAGATTCAGGGATGGCTCAGAACAGGAGCGCGCTGCGCACCGTTCATTCCGGCGGTTTTTGATTGGCTCGACGCCTTGGAGCTCGTCGTCTTGACGGCGGTGCAGCTGAAGGCTTGATGCGGATTCGCATCGTCCCGCCCTTCGACTCGATCTCGAAAGCGTTGGTCCTGCGCACCAGCTCGCCGAGGGTGCGGAAGCCGTAGGTCCTCTGATCGAAATCCGATGCGAAATTAGCCAGCTGCCGTCCGACCTCGCCAAGCGTCACCCAGCCGTCCTCGCTTGCCATCTGGCTGATGACCTTCTTGATGATGGGCGTGGCGGCCTCGGGTGGCTGCAACGGCTGAGCCCGCACGGCGGCATCCTGATTGCTCGGCGCGCCGCCGCGCAGATTTTCCGTATAGACGAACCGGCGGCAGGCCTGCCGAAAACTCTCCGGCGTCTTCTGCTCGCCGAACCCGAACACGTCGATGCCGTGCTCGCGGATGCGGGCGGCAAGCCGGGTGAAATCGCTGTCCGACGATACCAGGCAGAAGCCGTCGAACCGGCCGCTGTGCAGCAGGTCCATGGCGTCGATCACCAAGGTGATGTCGGATGCATTCTTCCCGGTCGTATAGGCGAATTGCTGCTGGGGGATAATGGCGTGCTTCGACAGGATGTCGGCCCAGCCCTTGGACCTCGGATTGGAGAAGTCGCCGTAGATGCGGCGCACGCTGGCCTCGCCGATCTTGGCGATCTCCTCGAACAGCCCATCGGCGATCTTTGCGGATGCATTGTCGGCGTCGATCAGGACGGCCAGACGAGGCGAACGGAGTTCGGAAGGCATCGCATTTCTCGGCTGGGACAGGATGAATGGACAATTCCGCAGACAGCTGCGGAACCGGCACAGCTGTCGCATCGGAGCACATCGCGCGTCCCAAGCATAGGCGGCATCGCCAAGACGTCGCAGCGATGCCAGCCTCGAGGTGGCGAGGTCAGATCACCTCGCCCAGGTCGATCGCCCGCCTGGCGAACTCGATGGCCTTCTCGGCGGTGATCGCGTCCGCTGTGGTCGTCGCCTCGTCGCGCACGGACGGCGGCGAAGCGATCCGGATCTTCTTGCCGTTCGAACGGCGGATGGTCGCGCGCCAGCGATCGACATCGCGCCGGTAGGCATCGATCACAAAATCCCGATAGGTGACGCCGCTCATAAGCGGCTGAATCGATGCCGCTTCGACAGTGGGCGGCCGGCTTGCGATGTCGCGCACCATCTCGACAATCGTCTCGACGGCATGCTCGCGCGTGACGCCGGTCGCGTCCCTGAGCAGATAGCTCACCGCCGCACCGATCTGCGCCCTCGCGCGATCGTCGCTCGCAAAATCCAAATCGGCCTGAACTGACATATGGGGAAAACGCCTCCGCCCGACGCAACATCGGATACCTCCAGGCATCCGGCACCTTGCAACCACGTGACGTTTAGTCGGCTTCCCATTAAAGCCGGATTAGCTGTTAGCCCCCGATTTCTCGGATGCCGTTAACCGGCTCTTGATGCCGCTTCGCAGGATGCCGGAAGCGGCAGGGATGGTCGACCGGATCACGGGAGGAGCGCGCCACGCGCCGATTTGTCCGGGGCCCCCCTCCGGTGCCGCGGCCCGGTTCGCGCCGCCAATTCGCGCGTGATCGCCAATTGACATATCACTGCTATTCGTGTGACATTTTATGAAAAGGCCGACAAAGAGCCCATGCCCACCTGGGGAGGCAGCAATGACCATTTCCGACGTCGCCGCAGCAGCCGAAAGCCGGGCTCCGGCCGTTGCGCGATCCGCGCAGGCGCAGCAGGTCGCCGACATCGCGGCACGGCTCGAACGCCTGCCGCTGACCTCCTACCAGCGCTGGATCTTCGGAATCATCGCGACCGCGTGGTTCTTCGACAGCATGGACCTGGCCGCGCTCACCTTCGTGCTCGGTTCGATCCGCCAGACCTTCGGCCTGTCGACGGCGGAAGCCGGGCTGCTGTCCAGCATGAGCTTCCTCGGCATGTTCGCGGGCGCCGCCTCCGCCGGCCTGCTTGCCGACCGTTTCGGCCGCGCCCGCGTCTTCCAGGTCAGCATGATCTTCTGGGGATTGGGCAGCCTGTGCTGCGGTCTGTCCACCACGGCGACCGCGCTCGGCGCATCCCGCCTGCTGCTCGGCTTCGGAATGGGCATGGAGTTCCCGGTCGCGCAGTCGATGGTCTCGGAGATCATGCCGGCGCGCAACCGCGGCCGCTACATCGCGTTCCTCGAAGGATTCTGGCCGCTCGGCTTCATCGCGTCGGGCCTGCTGACCTACTTCGTGCTGCAGGTCGCCGACTGGCGCTGGGTCTTCATCTTGCAGGCGATCCCGGCCGTCTTCGTGCTTGTCGTGCGCCGTTTCGTTCCGGAATCGCCGCGCTGGCTCGCCTCGCACGGCTATTCGGAGCGGGCCGAAGCGACCGTGCGCAAAATCGAAAGCAGGGTCCGCGACCGTCTCGGCGGCAAGGACCTGCCGCCGGTGGTGCGCCAGGCCGCCGCCCCCGCGTCCGAAGTGACCGGCCTGAGAACGCTGTTTTCGGGCATCTACGCCAAGCGAACCACGATGTTGTGGACCCTGTGGTTCTTCGCGCTGCTCGGCTTCTACGGCCTGACCACGTGGCTCGGCGCGCTGCTGCAGGCCAAGGGCTTCCCGATCACCAAATCGGTGTTCTACACCATCCTGATCTCGCTCGCGGGGATCCCCGGCTTCCTGGTCTCGGCGTGGCTCGTCGAATCCTGGGGCCGCAAGGCGACGCTGGTGATGAACCTGCTCTGCGGCGCGATCGCCTGCCATTTCTACGGCTCGGCGGCGGACCAGACCCAGCTCATCATTGCGGGCCTCTGCATGCAGTTCTTCCTGTTCGGCATGTGGTCGGCGCTCTACGCCTATACGCCCGAACTGTACCCGACCCATGTCCGCGCGACCGGAACGGGCTTTGCCTCCGCGGTCGGCCGAATCGGTTCGCTGATCGGCCCCTACGTGATCGGCGTGATCCTGCCGGCGGCCGGACAAGGCGGCGTGTTTGCGCTCGGCGCCGGCGCATTCGTGGTGGCGGCGCTTGCGGTGCTGCTGCTCGGCGAAGAAACCCGCGGCCGGACGCTGGAAAGCATTTCGCACTGATGGGCGCGCTGCGCGCCGTCCGATTCGGCTTAGGCCGATCGACCGGCCTTGTCATTGCCATCGGGCGTGTGAGATATCTGCTGTAGAGCAGCACTCGCGATCCAGATGGTAAATTTGAACAAGCGATCCAGCACGGTGCGCGCGCGCGCAAAGGGAAGCCGCCGGCCGGCACGGCAATCGTCCGCCGCCGGCGACAAGCCGCGCGGTTCCGCGCCGGCTCCTCTCCCGCAAAGCGACGTCACACTCACCGATCGCGCCTATGCCCAGCTGGAAGAGCTGATCGTGACGCTGCAACTGCCACCGGGCACCGCGCTCTCCGAGCTCGTGCTCGCCAAGCGGCTCGACATCGGCCGAACCCCGATCCGCGAGGCCTTGCAGCGCCTGTCGCGCGACGGCCTCGTCAACATCCTGGCCCGGCGCGGCGTGCTGGTGTCCGAGATCGACCTCAGGGCCCAGCTGCGCCTGCTCGAAGTCCGGCGCGAGCTGGAACGGCTGATGGCGCGCGGCGCCGCCGAGCGCGCCACCAGCGAGCAGCGCACGCAGTTCTCCGAGATCGCCGCCGGCATGCGGCGCGCTGCGGAAAAGTCCGACGATCTGCTGTTCATGCGGCTGGATCATCAGCTCAACACCCTGATCTCCGCGGCGTCGCGCAATGAGTTCGCCTCGCGCGCGATGGGCCTGATGCACGGCCTGTCGCGCCGGTTCTGGTACCAGCATTACAAGGAAGCGGCCGATCTGCCGCTCGCGGCGCGGCTGCATGCCGACGTCGCCGAAGCCATCGCCGAGCGCCGCGGCGACGCCGCGGGCGCGGCGTCCGACAGCCTGATCGACTACATCGAGAGTTTTGCGCGTTCGACGCTGTGAGAGCGATCAGAACTCAACGACCGTGCGGATCGACCGCCCGCGCCGCAGCGCCTCGAAACCGTCATTGATGCCGTCGAGGCTGCAGCGTCCGGTGATCAGTTCGTCGAGCTTGAGCCGGCCGTCGAGATAGGCCTGCGCCAGCAGGGGAAAGTCGCGCCGTGGCCGCGCGCCGCCATAGCTCGAGCGGCGAAATCGCTTCTCGCCCATCAACGCGCCCCAGCGAAAACTCACGTCCTGCGTAACGTCGATCTTGCCGAGCCAGATCACCTCACCGCCCGGCCGCACCGCCTCCGCGGTCTGCCGAAACGCGTTGGGATGGCCCGCCGCTTCGAGGATGACGTCGGCGCCCCGGCCGCGCGTCGCCTGCTTTGCGAACTGGACCGGGTCCTCGCGGGCCGCGTTGACGACGTGCGTGGCGCCGAGCTGCCGCGCCAGCGCAAGCTTTGCATCATCGAGGTCGACCGCGATGACAGCACCGGCGCCGGCAAGCCGGGCGCCCTGCACCGCTGCCAGCCCGACCGCGCCGCAGCCGGTGACCATCACGGTATCGCCGTGGCCGATGGCGGCGACGTTCAACGCGGCGCCGACGCCGGTCATGACGCCGCAGCCGATCAGGCACGCACGGTCGAACGGAATGTCGTTCGGCACGACGATCGCCTGCTGCGCCGGCAGCACGACATATTCCGAGAACGCGCCGAGGAACATCAGGTGCGCCAGGTTGCGGCCGTCCACGAGCTGCGCCTTCGACGCGCCGTCGAAATGCACGCCTTCCGCGCCCCGCGCGAGATAGGTCTCGCACAGGATCGGCTGCGCACGGTCGCAGTGGAAGCAGTGCCCGCAATGCGGATTCCAGGACAGGACGACGCGATCGCCGACGCTGATGTCGCGCACCGCACTGCCGATTTCCTCGACCACGCCGGCGGCCTCGTGCCCGAGGATCATCGGCAAGGGATAGCGCAACGATCCGTCGATGACCTCCAGATCGGTGTGGCAGAGCCCCGCGGCGCGCACCTTCACCACGACGTCGGTCGGCATCGGCTGCGCAAGCGATACGCGCTCGACGGAGAGCGGCGTTCCGCTTTGATGCAGCACCGCCGCGCGACAGGTCAGGGTCATCTCAAGAATTCTCTGCCAGGGACATCAGCACGGGCTCAGGCCGTCTGTCCGGACCGCAGCACCGCAACCGCCTCGTCGAGATCGGCCGAGGAGAGCTCCCATTCATTGTCGAAATTGGCGACGACGCGCCGCATGAAGCTCTCGTGCAACGCTTTCGCGGCAGCGGCATCGTGCAGATGATCATAGAGCAGCGCGAAGGCCAGTTGCGCCGGCTCGGGCCCCTCGTAGCTCCATTCAAAACCGTGTTCGGTGAGACGAAGCTGGTCGTAATGCGGCGACAGCGGCTTGCCGTCGACCAGCACCGAAATGCCGTCGATGGTGCGGTCCCCGGTATAGCTCGCCATCGGATCCTCCCTGTGCTGCAGCATCATGTCAGGAGCTCGGTCAGGATCCCGGCGGGCGCATCTTGAGGTCCTTCTTGACGACCTCGGGGAAGATCCACATCGCGACGGTCGCGAACACGCCGAGGAAGGCGACCGCATAGCTCGGTCCCTGCTGTCCCAGATAGACCATGAAAATATACCCGCAGGCCGCCGTGGCGAGGCACGCCAGCGACAGCATGAGCTTGATGTGGCTTGGCATCGAGACCTCCCTTCAGATCAACCACGTGGGAAAGGACGGCGCCGCCACGCGGACCAGCAGAGCGAGCGCGGCGATCATGGCGCAACAGGACAGCCGCAATCCCGCGCGTCCGTCGCGCCACCATTCCGGCAGCGCCTGAAACAGCCCGGGCAAAAACAGGAACAGCACGCCGCCGACGACAACGACGGTGGTCCAGCGCAATTCGGCCAGCGCGAATGCCAGCGTGCCGGCGAGCAGCATCACCCACACGATGGTCGTCATCGTCACCGGCAGAACGGCGCGCCCGCGCAGCGGGTACATGCCGGCCAGCTGCAGGAAGCCGATGCAGCACACGCCCCACAGCAGGCCGAACCAGGCGAGGCCGGCGAGATTGGGTTCAAGCTGCGGCATGCGGCATCGATTGCTGCTTCGCCACGACCCGCGGCGTCCGCGCCGTCCGGCGCATGTCGGTCTTCACGTAGCGCGTGCTGTAGCCGTTGAAGATATGGCCAAGCAGGCCGCGATTGAGATCGGAGGTGCCGAACACATAGTCCATCACCGGGAAGGTCAGGTTCATGTTCCGCTCCATCATGATCGACTGGTTGTGATGGGCGGTATGATGCCGGCGGATGGTGTTGACGAAGGGCA
The DNA here is from genome assembly GCF_023278185.1 of Bradyrhizobium elkanii USDA 76. Lineage (NCBI taxonomy): Bacteria > Pseudomonadati > Pseudomonadota > Alphaproteobacteria > Hyphomicrobiales > Nitrobacteraceae > Bradyrhizobium > Bradyrhizobium elkanii. The sequence goes on from NZ_CP066356.1 coordinate 6,085,347, forward strand.
TGTTGCGCACGAAGGCGTTTTCCTCGACGTGGCAGCAGAAGTGCATGAATTCGTAGATCAGGTACATCGAGGTCGTCGTGGCGATCAGCAGCCAGCCGGTGTTGGCCGAGATCCCAAGGCCCGCGACGATCGCCGGCGGGATCGACATCAGGGTAAACACCACCAGCGCATAGGGCGGAAAGAAGGTGACGCGCCAGTCGTGATGATCGGCGAAGCGCATCTCCTCCTCGGTGAAGAATTGATGGTGCATCAGCGTGTGGCGGCTGTAGACCGCGCGCAGCAAGGGCACATTCGAGGGCCGGTGCATGACGAAGCGGTGCACCGCCCATTCGAAGAAGTTTGCGATCAGGAAGACCACGGGAATGGTGAGGTATTCCCACCACCGCACGTCGTGCACATTGGCCAGATAGACGTACAGCGCCGTGAAGCCGATCGTGTAGATCAGCACGACATGCAGCCAGCCATTGTACCAGCCCACCACGCGCTCGCGGTAGGTCGCGCGATATTTGCGCTGGCGGTCGGTCATCCCTCTTGCAGCCAACTCCATCGTGGGTCCTCCATCGCACGTCAACTAACATATCAGTAGCACATCAGATGCGGAAGGCAAGCCGCCTTTGACGGTCGCGGGTGTTTCCGGAAAAGAAGATGGTGCACGGAACCCGCGCAGGAGGATCAGGAAAGCCTGGCTTGGTTTTGCGCGATCGGGCTGATCGCGCCCTTCCCGCCCATCTCGGCGGCACGTTGCAGATGGGGGCAGCCCAACGAAAAGGCCGCCCCGGACGGTGTCCGAGGCGGCCTGTGGTATTCGACAGATCAGAAGATCAGAGCAGGCCGGCGCCGCGGGCCCACTTGTACTTGGCGCCGAGCACCTCTACCGGGAGTTCGGTCGAATAGGCGTAGGCCGGGATGCCGTTCTGGTAGAGATATTCGGCGGCTTCCTCGACCTCGACGTCGCCGGCGAGCGAGGCGACGATCGGCTTGACGAAGCCCTTGGCCTCCATCTCCTTCTTCACCTCGACCATGTTGCGCGCGAACACCATCGGCGGCGTCACGATGGTGTGCCAGTAGCCGAGGATCAGAGCGTGGATGCGCTCGTCCGACAGGCCGAGCTTCACGGTGTTGACATAGGTGATCGGCGGCTCGCCGCCGGTGATATCCACAGGATTTCCGGCCGCGCCGAACGGCGGGATGAACTTGCGGAACGCCGCATCGAGATCCGGCGGCATCTGCATCAGCGACAGGCCGTTGTCGACCACGGAGTCGGAGAGCAGCACGCCGGAGCCGCCGGCGCCGGTGATGATCAGCACGTTCTCGCCCTTCGGCGTCGGCAGCACCGGCACGCCGCGGGCGAATTCCAGCAGTTGCCGAAGCGAACGCGCGCGGATCACGCCCGACTGCTTGAACACGTCCTCGTAGATCTTGTCGTTGCCGGCGAGCGCGCCGGTGTGCGACGACGCCGCCTTCGCACCGGCCGAGGTGCGGCCGGCCTTGAGCACGACCACCGGCTTCTTCTTGGAGACCCGCTTGGCGGCCTCCGCGAAGGCGCGGCCGTCCTTGAGGTCCTCGCAGTGCTGCGCGATCAGGTTGGTGTTGGGATCCTGCTCAAAGAAGGCGAGCAGATCGTCCTCGTCGATGTCGGACTTGTTGCCGAGGCCGACGATCGCCGACACGCCCATCTTGGCCGAGCGCGAGAAGCCGATGATCGCCATGCCGATGCCGCCCGACTGCGACGACAGCGCGGCATGGCCCTTGACGTCATAGGCGGTGCAGAACGTGGCGCAGAGATTGGCCGGGGTATAATAGAAGCCGTAGATGTTCGGCCCCATCAGGCGGATATTGTACTTCTTGCCGACCTCGACGATCTCGGCCTGCAGCTCGGGCGCGCCGGCCTCGGCAAAGCCCGAGGGAATCAGCACCGCACCGGGGATTTTCTTCTCGCCGCATTCGGCGAGCGCGCCGGCGACGAACTTCGCCGGGATCGCAAACACCGCCGTGTCGATCACGCCGGGCACGTCCTTGACGCTCTTGTAGGCCTTGTAGCCGAGGATTTCGGCGGCCTTCGGATGGATCGGATAGATCTCGCCCTTGTAGCCGCCGTTGATGAGGTTCTTCATCACGGAGTTGCCGATCTTGCCGTCCTCGGCGGAGGCGCCGATCACCGCAACGCCCTTCGGCTGCATGATGCGGTTCATCGCAGCGACGATCTCTTCGGTCGGACGCGGTGCCGGACGCGGCTTGTAGTTGAAGTCGACAACAATGCGGACGTCGGCGGCGATCGCGTTCTTGCTGGTGGCGAACACCGGGTTGAGGTCGAGCTCGACGATCTCGGGGAAATCGCTGACCAGCTGCGACACCTTGACGATGACGTCGGCGAGCGCCTCGCGGTTGACCGGATCGCCGCCGCGCACGCCCTTCAGCATCTCATGGGCCTGGATGCCGTCGAGCATCGACAATGCATCTTCCTTGGTCGCCGGCGCGAGGCGGAAGGTGATGTCCTTGAGGATCTCGACCAGCACACCGCCGAGACCGAAGGCGACCAGCTTGCCGAACGAGCCGTCGGTGATCGAGCCAACGATCACCTCGGTACCGCCGCCCAGCATCTGCTGGACCTGGATGCCCTCGATCTTGGCGTCGGCCTTGTACTTCCTGGCGTTGGCCAGAATGGTCTCGTAGCTCTTCTCGGCCTCGGCGGCGCTCTTGACGCCGACCACCACGCCGCCGGCCTCGGTCTTGTGGAGGATGTCGGGCGAGACGATCTTCATCACGACCGGGAAGCCCATGTCGGAGGCGATGCGGGCGGCCTCGGCCGCCGACTTGGCGACGCCCTCTTTCGGCACCGGAATGCCGTAGGCATCGCACACCACCTTGCCTTCAGGCGCGGTGAGGCTCGTGCGCTTGTCGGCCTTGACCGCATCGAGAATTTTGCGGACCGCATCCTTCGAATTTGACATTGGCTTCCTCCTGGGACAGATTTCGTGGCATTTGGTATGCCAAAAACGCAATTGTCAAGGTCGGTCGAGGTCCAAAAAGATCGAAAAATATAGGCAGCTTGACATTCTGGTATTTGGCATGCCAAAAATCTAAGGTAATTTCTTCTGCTAAGAAGACGTCTCCAAGAGGAGGAGACGAGTCGTGCCAGAACCGAAACAGACCAAGGCGTCGCCCACCATGGCTGACACAGATATCGCCATCGTCCGGATCGCGCCGGAGACGAGCTTCAAGAACAAGGCCTATGAAGCCTTGAAGGAAGCGATCCTGAAGATGGACATCTACGCGACGCCGGAGCCGGTGATGCTCGACGAGCGCGCACTGTCCGAGCGCCTCGGTGTCAGCCGCACGCCGATCCGCGAAGCGATCGCGATGCTCGAGCAGGACGGATTCGTGAAGACCGTGCCGCGCCGCGGCATCGTCGTGGTCCGCCGCACCAAGGCGGAGATCGTCGACATGATCCGCGCCTGGGCGGCCCTGGAGAGCATGGCGGCGCGCCTGATCACGACCACCGCGCGCAAGAAGGACATCTCGGCGCTGCGCGACTTCTTCAAGGACTTCAGCGCCGATCGCCTGCCGCAGGATCACGTCGAGGAATATTCCAAGGCCAACATCGCCTTCCACCAGGCGCTGATCTCGCTGTCGGAATCGCCGGTTCTGGTCGACCTCACCAATGACCTGCTGCTGCATGTGCGCGGCTATCGCCAGCTCACGATCGGCCGCAAGGACCGCACCGCGACCTCGCTGCCCGAGCATCTCGGGATCATCGAGGCGCTGGAAGCGCGCGACACCGAGCTTGCCGAGAAACGCGCGCGCGACCACACGCTTGGGCTTGCCGCCTATGTCGAGGCGCACGGCCAGGAATTATTCACGTAGAGAACCGTTCACTTAAGTTTGAAAAGTCCACACCCGCTTCAGACGACAATCAGATCGTCCGAACAAAGAACGATCAGGGAGACGATGCCGATGCTGAATACCGCTACGAAGTCCGAGGCACCGGGCACCGAGCAAGAACTGACCGATGGCTTCCATCTCGTCATCGATGCGCTCAAGCTCAACGGCATCGACACCATCTATGGCGTGCCGGGTATCCCGATCACGGACCTGGGCCGCATGGCCCAGGCGGCGGGCATTCGCGTGCTCTCGTTCCGCCACGAGCAGAATGCCGGCTATGCGGCTTCGATCGCCGGCTTCCTGACCAAGCGGCCCGGCGTCTGCCTCACGGTGTCGGCGCCCGGCTTCCTCAACGGCCTCACCGCGCTCGCCCACGCCACCACCAACTGCTTCCCGATGATCCTGGTCTCGGGCTCGTCCGAGCGCGAAATCGTCGACCTGCAGCAGGGCGACTATGAAGAGATGGATCAGCTCGCGATCGCCAAGCCGCTGTGCAAGGCGGCGTTCCGCGTGCTGCACGCCCAGGACATCGGCATCGGCCTCGCGCGCGCGATCCGCGCCGCAGTGTCGGGCCGTCCGGGCGGCGTCTATCTCGACCTGCCCGCAAAACTGTTCTCGCAGGTGATGAACGCCGACGCCGGTCAGAAGTCGCTGGTCAAGGTGATCGACGCCGCGCCCGAGCAGATCCCCTCCCCGTCTTCGGTCAAGCGCGCGCTGGACGTCCTGAAGAGCGCAAGACGTCCGCTCATCATCCTCGGCAAGGGCGCGGCCTATGCGCAGGCGGACGAGGCGATCAAGAAATTCGTCGAGAAGAGCGGCGTGCCGTTCCTGCCGATGAGCATGGCCAAGGGCCTGCTGCCCGACCTGCATCCGCAATGCGCGGGTGCGGCACGCTCGACCGTGCTGAAGGAAGCCGACGTCGTGATGCTGATCGGCGCCCGGCTCAACTGGCTGCTCTCGCATGGCAAGGGCAAGACCTGGGGTGAAGCCCCGAAGAAGTTCATCCAGGTCGACATCGAGCCGAAGGAAATGGATTCCAACGTCGAGATCGTCGCCCCCGTGGTCGGCGATATCGGCTCCTGCGTGTCGGCGTTCCTCGACGCCATGGGCGCGAACTGGACCGCGGCGCCGTCCGACTGGCTCTCGACCGTCAGCAAGAAGCGCGACGACAACGTCGCCAAGATGGCGCCGAAGCTGATGAGCAACGCTTCGCCGATGGATTACCACGGCGCGCTCGGCGCGCTGCGCGCGATCATCGCGGAACGTCCGGACACCATCTTCGTCAACGAGGGCGCCAACACGCTCGACCTCGCCCGCGGCGTCGTCGACATGCACAAGCCGCGCAAGCGGCTCGACGTCGGCACCTGGGGCGTGATGGGCATCGGCATGGGCTATTCGATCGCCGCCGCGGTCGAGACCGGCCTGCCCGTGCTCGCGGTCGAAGGCGACAGCGCGTTCGGGTTCTCGGGCATGGAGGTCGAGACCATCTGCCGCTACAAGCTGCCGATCTGCGTCGTGATCTTCAACAATGACGGCATCTATCGCGGCACCGACGTGAACGGCGCCGGCGACGATCCGGCGACCACCGTGTTCGTCAAGGGCTCGCGCTACGACAAGATGATGGAAGCCTTCGGCGGCGTCGGCGTCAACGCCACCTCGCCGGACGAGTTGAAGCGCGCGGTCAATGCGGCGCTGGATTCCGGCAAGCCGACGCTGATCAACGCGGTGATCGATCCGGCAGCGGGCTCGGAGAGCGGCCGCATCGGCAACCTCAATCCGCAGAGCGTTCTGCAGAAGAAGAAGTAACCCCTAACCCCATCACTCCCTGCGGGTGCAGGGGCAGACAGAGTACGGAGCAAGCATTATGACCAAGGCGCTGAAGGGCGTTCGCATTCTCGATTTCACCCACGTCCAGTCGGGTCCGACCTGCACGCAATTGCTGGCCTGGTTCGGCGCCGACGTGATCAAGGTCGAGCGTCCCGGCGTCGGCGACATCACGCGCGGCCAGCTGCAGGACATCCCGAACGTGGACAGCCTGTATTTCACCATGCTGAACCACAACAAGCGCTCGATCACGCTCGACACCAAGAACCCGAAGGGCAAGGAAGTGTTGACCGCGCTGATCAAGCAGTGCGACGTGCTGGTCGAGAATTTCGGCCCCGGCGTGCTCGATCGCATGGGCTTCCCCTGGGAGAAGATCCAGGCCATCAACCCGAAGATGATCGTCGCCTCGATCAAGGGCTTCGGCCCGGGCCCGTATGAAGACTGCAAGGTCTACGAGAACGTCGCGCAGTGCACCGGCGGCGCCGCCTCGACCACCGGCTTCCGCGACGGCCTGCCGCTGGTCACCGGCGCGCAGATCGGCGACAGCGGCACCGGCCTGCATCTCGCGCTCGGCATCGTCACCGCGCTGTACCAGCGCACCCACTCCGGCAAGGGCCAGCGCGTCACCGCCGCGATGCAGGACGGCGTGCTCAACCTCGCCCGCGTCAAGCTGCGCGACCAGCAGCGCCTCGCCCACGGTCCGCTGAAGGAATACAGCCAGTTCGGCGAAGGCATTCCGTTCGGCGATGCCGTGCCGCGCGCCGGCAACGATTCCGGCGGCGGCCAGCCCGGCCGCATCCTGAAGTGCAAGGGCTGGGAGACCGACCCGAACGCCTACATCTACTTCATCACCCAGGCCCCGGTCTGGGAGAAGATCTGCGACGTGATCGGCGAGCCGACCTGGAAGACCGATCCGAACTACGCCAAGCCGCCGGCCCGCCTGCCGCGCCTCAACGAGATCTTCGGCCGCATCGAGCAGTGGACGATGACCAAGACCAAGTTCGAGGCGATGGAGATCCTCAACAAGGACGACATCCCCTGCGGTCCGATCCTGTCGATGAAGGAGATCGCCGAAGACCAGTCGCTGCGCGCGACCGGCACCGTGGTCGAGGTCGATCACCCGACCCGCGGCAAGTACGTCTCGGTCGGCAACCCGATCAAGCTGTCGGATTCGCCGAGCGACGTTCAGCGCTCGCCGCTGCTCGGCGAGCACACCGACGAGATCCTGCGCGAGGTGCTCGGCTTCTCTGATCACCAGGTTGCCGAGATCCACGACTCCGGCGCCCTCGACCCGCCGCGCAAGCAGGCGGCGGAGTAAAGGCTCGCACTCAAGCAAGACACGAATGGCCGCGGGAAACCGCGGCCATTTTGTTTTGGGAGGAACTTGCGGTCCCGCGCCGCTGTTGTCCGCACGCCGGATCAACCACCCTCGCCGCTCTCGCCGTCGCCCCCCTCATCACCCGGCACATATTCCAGGATATCGCCCGGCCGGCAGTCCAGCTCGCGGCAGATTGCCGACAGCGTCGAGAAGCGCATCGCTTTCGCCTTGCCGGTTTTCAGGATCGACAGGTTCTGGATCGAAATGCCGATCGCGTCCGCGAGGTCTCCGAGGCGGCGCTTGCGCTTTGCGAGCATGACATCGAGGTTCACCACGATGGGCACAAGCATCACCCTCAGATCGTCAGATCGTTTTCGGACTGCAACAGGATGGCCTGCTCGATCACGAATTTCAGCGCCATCAGGAACACGCCGCCCGCGACGGTGCCGACGTCGACGCCGTAGCTCGGCAGGAAGAACTTGATGTCGCCGGCCTGATACAGCGCATAGGTCACCGCGATGGTCGTGATCGTACCCACAAACGGCCAGACCACCAGGAAGATCCCCATCCACCAGACACCCTGCAGCGTTTCGGACACGAAGATCCGCCCGTTGGCGAATCGATTCACCATGCGATGTAGGATGCCGATCAGCACGGCGTAAAACGATACCCCAAGCGCGAACAGCGACCAGAACAGCACCTGGCCCTTGGCCGACATGGTGAGCGGATTGGCGACGATGGCCGCGCACTTCGCCTGCTCGCCGATCAGGCTCTCGGCGATCGTCGCCGACGCCGTGGTGGTGCGGTCATAGGCCAGCCACAGCACCACCGGCAGCGCCGCCCAGATCAACCAGAACGCCCGATCGAGCCTGCGAAACCAGAGCTGGCGCTGCTCACGAACCGATTTCCCCATTGCACCCATCCGAAAACTCTTTGCAAAAAAAGCCACTACGGCCGGATTGCATCATGCCCAGGCAATGTCATTGACTCAACCTTAAACGTGATTTATTTCATGTTTATCATGAAATTTTTCATGAAGAAGGTGGATGATGACGGTAATCCCAGACCAAAACGGCCTGCGCAAGGCCCTGAAGCAGTTGATCCACGCTCACCTCACGCGCCGCCTGATCGTGGCCGCGTTCCACATCCCCCTGCTCGGAAGCCCCGCCGAAGCCGCCAAGGCGAGCGACAAGGCCAGCGATCCGGCCGGCGTCTGGCTGACCCAGTCCGGCGACGCCAGGATCAAGGTCCACCGCTGCGGCAGCGCGCTGTGCGGCCGCGTCGTCTGGCTGAAGGAGCCGACGGACAAGGCCACCGGCAAGCCGCAGCTCGACGACAAGAACGCCGATCCCGGCCAGCGCGCCCGGCCGGTCATGGGCATGTCGCTGTTCATCAACATGCAGCCCGCCGGCCCGAACAAATGGGCCGGCCGGATCTACAACGCCGACGACGGCAAGACCTATGAGAGCTCGGTGACGCTGGTGTCGCCGGGCACGCTGAACGTTCGCGGCTGCATGGGAACGCTGTGCGCCGGCGAAGACTGGACGCGGTGAAAGGTACTGGCCCCGAAGAAAAGCAAACCCTCTAACTCACGGCCGCCGGTGCTCTCGGCGGCCTTTCTTACGGACCACGTCGCTGCGCTTCCGTCCCGCGTTGCCGGGATGCTAACATGTGCAAACAAGATGGCGCTGGAGTCCACCGACGCTCATCGGGCCGAGAGCTGATGGCTCCCGCCGATGTGAGCCGGTAGCCCATGCCGTCGCCGAACTACAGCGAGCCCGCCGCTGGCGGGTTTTCCTTTGCCCAGCGAGGAGCTGCAGGTGGCGGCCGAACCCAACTCACCTTCCCCGCCGGCCCGGATTCCGACGGGCGTCTGGGCGCTGGGTTTCGTGTCGATGCTAATGGACATCTCCTCGGAGATGATCCACGCGCTACTGCCGGTCTATCTCGTCACCGTGCTCGGCACCTCGATGGTGACGGTCGGCTTCATCGAAGGCATCGCGGAAGCCACCGCCTCGATCACAAAGATATTCTCAGGCGCACTGTCCGACTGGCTTGGCAAGCGCAAGCTGCTGGCCGCGATCGGCTACGGAATTGCCGCCTTCACCAAGCCGGTGTTTCCGCTGGCGCCGACCGTCGACTGGCTGATCGCCGCCCGCTTCATTGACCGGGTCGGCAAAGGCATACGTGGCGCGCCACGCGATGCGCTCGTCGCCGATATCGCGCCCGCCGAATTGCGCGGCGCGAGCTTTGGGCTTCGGCAATCGCTCGACACCGTCGGTGCCTTCGTAGGTCCCCTGCTCGCCATCGCCCTGATGTGGGTCAGCGCCGATAATTTCCACGCGGTGTTCTGGCTCGCCGTGGTTCCGGCGTTTCTCTCGCTTGCCGTGATCGTCGTTGCCGTCGAAGAGCCGAGACGTCATGCCGACGATGGCGGGACAAAAAATCCCCTGAGCCTCGCCGCTGCGAAGCAACTCGGGGAATCCTACTGGCGCGTGGTCGGGATCGGCGTCGTCTTCACGCTCGCCCGCTTCAGCGAAGCGTTTCTGATCCTGCGCGCACAAAATGTCGGACTTGGCGCGATGTGGATCCCCGCGGTGCTGGTGCTGATGAACATCGTCTATGCGCTATCGGCCTATCCGGCCGGCGTGCTGTCCGACCGGATCAACCGCACTGGCCTGCTCGCACTCGGGCTCGTCTGCCTTGCTGCCGCCGATCTCGCGCTGGCGACCCTTGCGAATCTCGGCGGGCTGGCGCTCGGCGTCATCCTTTGGGGCTTGCACATGGGACTGACGCAAGGCCTGTTCGCAACGCTGATCGCCGATGCCTCGCCCGCTTCGCTGCGTGGCACCGCCTACGGGTATTTCAACCTGTCGACCGGCGTCGCGATGCTTGGCTCAAGTGTTATCGCAGGCGCGCTGTGGGACGCATTTGGGCCCGCCGCCACCTTCCTGAGCGGTCTTGCCTTTACCCTGCTGTCGCTCGCCGGGCTGCTTGCCATCGATACGAGCGGCAAGGGTGCGAACGATCGAGACCCTTGAGGAGATGTCAGAGGATTTACGCAACAAGCCGCCTCGCCGCGCGCGCCTCACCCCTCCAGGCCGAGCTTCCACAGCGGCGGCAGGTCGGCGAAGGGCGGCGTGGTGTGGGCAATGACGATCGCGGCGCGCCGGCTGTCGGAATCGATCTTGCTGTTGATCGCCTTGACATGCGCCTTCACGGCATCGAGCCCGACACCGAGGATACCCGCGATCTCCTCGTTCGACTTGCCTTGCGCGATCCACGACGCCACCTCGATCTGGCGCGGCGTCAGCGCGGGAAATGCCAGCCGCAGGCGATCGCTCGGCGTCAGCGCCGCCAGCGTTCGCTCCTGCGCCTGGCGGTAGCCGCGTAGGATGTGCGGACGAAAACCCTGCATCCGGTCGCGCTCCTCGTCGCTGAACGCCGGCCGTCCCACCACGCGATGCCCGACAACCGTGACCACGTAACCGGCGTGCTCGAACGCGATCCCCATGATCCGCCGCGCCCCCGACGGCAGGAACACCTCCTTGGCAATCGGCAGCTCGACGAATTCCTCATCGCTGAAGAAATCCGACTCGCGCAGCGCGCGTTCGCCGTAGAACGCCGGATCGTGCTGCCAGAACGGATGCGAGTGCATGTGCTTCGCAAACGCCTGCATGCCGCGGGCACGAACCTCCGGATCGTCGCCGACCGAAATCAACGACCGGAAATCCCAGGTCGGACGATGGAACTCGGTGAAGCTCACCACCTCCGCATCGACCAGGCGGCCGACGCCGCCGAACAGGACACCAGGCAGCGTGTGCAGGTTGGACTCAGATTCGTAGAGACGAATGATCTCGTCGTTGAGTTTGCTGTCCCGTTGCATGGGATTCTGATCGACCAGGTTTGATTTGATTTTTTGGCGATCGCTGCAACGTCACGACGTGCCCACATGTTGCAGCAAAGCCTCGCTCGCCGTCTTATCGTTCGTGCGCGCGTTGGTATACCCCTTAGGGTAATGGCCAGATCGCATTCGATTACGGAATCTCTGCGCTGTGTCGAGTCCGACACATCGCGCGACGTCGTCAGGGGCAGTAACACGCATGGCCCGGCGAAAGTTGCAACAATTCGAGTTACTACCGGGACTGAATGCGGTGACCCCATTGGAAGACGCAGCGGAACGTCCCGCTGTAGGACAGTTCGACGACACACGCGCTGATTGTTTCGAAGCAAAATCGCTCGCGCGCCACGGGCGCGCATTGCTTCGCGACGCCCTGCTGGGCACGACATCGCTGGTTGCGCTGGCGCTGCTCACGGCAACGGCGATGCCGTCCCATGCGGCCGACATCGTCTGGACCGGCGCCAACTCGTCGATCTGGACCGACCCGACCAACTGGCTCCCGAACGCCCTTCCGGCCAACCCCAATAACGCGGTGATCGATACGACCTCGCCCAACCCCACGGCGATCGCAGGGACCGCGGGGCAAGCCACCAATGTCACTATTGGCCAAAACGCCAACGGCCAGCTGACGATCTCGGGCGGCGGAACGCTGAACGACCTTAATGGCTTCATCGGAAACAATGCCGGTTCGAACGGCACCGTGACGGTCGATGGCTTCGGCTCGGTGTGGTTCAGTCCCGGCGTCACTGTCGGCGTGGCCGGCACCGGCACGCTGACGATCCAGAACGGCGGCACCGTGGCCGGCACCAACGGCCTGATCGGGTCTTTGCCCGGCTCGAGCGGGACTGCAACGGTCACCGGACCCAACTCGTCCTGGAACATGACTGACGATCTCGCTGTCGGCGCAAACGGAACCGGTGTGCTGACAATCAAGGCTGGCGGCACCGTGAGCGATCGCAACGGCCGCGTCGGCTTTGTTCCCGGTTCGAGCGGCACCGTCACCGTCACCGGCCCCGGCTCGTCCTGGACCAACTCGGCCGAACTCTATGTCGGCACCGCCGGCACCGGCACGCTGAACATCGAGAACCGCGGCGTCGTGAGCAACGGCGCCGGCTCCAATGCCTATATTGGCTATGTCTTCGGATCCAACGGCAACGCAACCGTCGATGGCGCCGGTTCATCGCTTCTCGTCGGCAAGGAGCTTCATGTCGGCTATGTCGGCACCGGCGTCCTCAACATCCAGAACGGCGGCGCGGTCAGCAACGACACGACCTTCATCGGCTCCAATGTGGGCTCCAACGGCAACGTCGTCGTCACCGGCGTCGGTTCGTCGCTGAGCAGCGCTGACTTCCTGTATGTCGGCTACTCCGGCACCGGCACGCTCGACATTCAAAATGGCGCCACGGTCACCAGCGCCCCCAGCGCGACTCGCGGGATTGCCGGTATCGGCGTCATTGCGGGCTCGAACGGCACGGTGACGATCGACGGCCCCGGGTCGTCCTGGACCCATGGCGGCATTCTCAATGTCGGAGGTGGCGGCACCGGCACGCTGACCATCCAGAACGGCGCGGTGGCCAGCATGATCGGCAGCGCCGTCGGCTTCCTCGCCGGCTCGAAAGGCACGGCCACGGTCACCGGCTCCGGCTCGTCCTGGACCAACAGCTTCGCCCTGTTTGTCGGCGATGCCGGCACCGGCACGCTGACGATCCAGAACGGCGGCATCGTAACGACGCCGCTTTTCGGTGTCGCCAATCAGGCTGGCTCGACCGGCACCGTCAATATCGGCGCCGGGCTCGGCCAGGCCGCCGCGGCGCCGGGCACGCTGAGCACGCCGACCGTCACGTTCGGCGCCGGCACCGGCAGCATCGTCTTCAACCACACGTCTGCGAACTACACGTTCGACCCCGTCATCACAGGCGCAGGATCGCTGCTGGTGGAGGCCGGCAAGACCATCCTGACCGCAAACAGCACCTATACCGGCAACACCACCGTCGATGGCGGCACTCTCAGCGTCAACGGCTCGATCGCCTCCTCGTCCCTCACGTCCGTCAACGCGGGCGGCACGCTTGGCGGCAACGGCACCGTCGGTAACCTCACCATTGCCAGCGGCGGCACCGTGGCGCCGGGCAATTCGATCGGCACGTTGAACGTCTCGGGCAATGTCAGCTTCGCGGCCGGCTCGATCTATCAGGTCGAAGCCAATGCCGCCGGCCAGTCCGACAGGATCGTCGCCACCGGCAAGGCGACACTCGGCGGCGGCAGCGTGCTGGCGCTGGCGCAGAACGGCACCTATGCGCCGCAAACCACCTACACCATCCTCACCGCGAATAGCGGCGTCACCGGCACTTTTGCCGACGTCACCAGCAGCCTCACCTTCCTGAACCCGTCGCTGACCTATGATCCGGGCAATGTGTACCTGACCTTGGCGCGCAACAGCACGACCTTCCCTGATGTCGCGCAGACGCCGAACCAACTCGCGGTCTCCAACGCGCTCGAGGCGAGCGCGCAGACCAGCCCGCTGGTGGTCAGCATCCTCAATCAGAACGTCGCCGGCGCACGGCAGGCGTTCGACGCGCTGTCGGGCGAGATGCATGCCGGCGCGCAGACCGCGATGCTCGATGATTCACGCTATCTGCGCGATGCGGTGCTCGGCCGGTTGCGGCAATCCGCGTTTGCCGGCGATGCAGGGCCGATGGCCGCGCTCAGCGCCGGCGGTCCGCAGCTCGCGGCGATGGATTCGATGGCGGCCGCCTCCGCCCTTGCCTATGCCGGCGCGAGCCGTCCCGGCTTCCCGATCAAGGCGCCGCCGCTCGCGGCGCCCGTGCGGCTGCCCGACACCACTTTCTGGGCCCAGGGCGTCGGCGCCTGGGGCCGCTTCGGCGGTGACGGCAATGCGAGCGGCATGACGCGCGACCTCGCTGGGTTCTTCAGCGGCGTCGATCACCGCTTTGCGCCGAACTGGATCGCCGGCATCGCCGGCGGCTACACCAATTCCGCGTTGCGCATCGGCGACCGCGCGAGCTCGGCCAACATCGACACCGCGCATCTCGCCGGCTATGTCGGCGCGACCTACGGCGCGGTCAATCTGCGCGGCGGCGCCTCGGCAAGCTTCAGCACGCTCGACAGCAGCCGTTCGATCGTGTTCCCGGGCTTCTTCGATACGGCGCGCGCCCGCTATGACGCGACCACGGCGCAGGTGTTCGGCGAGATCGGCTACGGGCTATCGCTCGGCCGCGCCGCGCTCGAGCCGTTCGCCGGCCTCGCCTGGGCCCACCTCAACACCGACAGTTTTGCCGAGACCGGCGGCAGCGGCGCCGCCGCGCTGCGCGGCGCGGGCAGCAATCAGGATGTCGGCTACTCCTCGCTCGGCGCCCGCATCGCCACCAGCTTCACCCTCACCAACGGCATGCAGCTGACGCCGCGCGCCTCGGTGGCCTGGCAGTACGCCTTCGGCGACGTGACCCCGACGGCGGCGCTCGCGTTCCAGAGCCTGGGAACCGGATTCACCGTGGCCGGCGTGCCGCTGGCGCGGAACGCGGCGCTGGTCGAAGGCGGGCTCGAGCTGCGGGTCACGCCGCAGGCCAGCATCGGCATCGCCTATGTTGGCCAGCTTGCCGACCGGGTCCAGGACCACTCGGTAAAGGCCAGTTTTAGCTGGAAATTCTGACCCGGCGGCGCCGCCGGACTGCTCCCCATCCCACGCCAATCCGGAGTGCCGATCAGCGATTTTTGCTGCATTGCACAGTCGTGCATGCTGCTATGCAAACAAGTCCGTTGTATCTGGCATCTGGTATACATAGTTTGGCTGCAGATGATGAGCCGGCCCATTGCTGGCCTCCAATGAAAGGGGACACCAATGTCCAAGACCACTGCACTGACGCTCGCACCCTCTTCCACCCTGTTCGGCCGCCTGCTGGCCTCGATCGACCGCCTGCTGATGAAGAGCGCGGAGATCTCGAATCGCAACGGCGACCTGCCGCGCTTCGGCCTCTAAGCCAAGGGATTTCCGGCGCTCTCCGCCGGATGCAGCGTTCGTCGCGAGATGCGACCTGACATTGAACCTTCGACCAATGGCCCCGATTTTCGGGGCCATTTCCTTGCGCGCTGAACTAGTCTCCCGGGGTGCCGGGGCTGAGTCCTGTGCGGCATAAGCGCGCGCCGCCCCTGCGACAGCTTGAACCTTGGCATATCGGATACCAAGATGGCCGTCGCGCGCTCATAAGCAACGACAAGGGGCGCACTGGGAGGATCTATGTCGGACATGGTTCAGGCAACTGCGGCCCCTGCGGCCGCGCGTGTCAGCGACACCTATCGCTGGACGCAACTCGCGATCGGCGTCGCCGCGATGGTGATGATCGCAAATTATCAATACGGGTGGACGTTCTTCGTCCCCGACATCCAGAAGAAATTCGGATGGGATCGCGCATCGATCCAATGGGCCTTCACGCTGTTCGTGCTGTTCGAGACCTGGCTGGTACCGGTCGAAGGCTGGTTCGTCGACAAATACGGTCCGCGCATCGTCGTGCTGGTCGGCGGCATCCTCTGTGCGCTCGGCTGGGCGATCAACGCGCAGGCGACGACACTGAACGGTTACTATCTCGGCATGATCATCGCCGGCATCGGCGCCGGCGGCGTCTACGGCACCTGCGTCGGCAATGCGCTGAAATGGTTTCCGGATAAACGCGGACTTGCCGCGGGCATCACCGCTGCCGGCTTCGGCGCGGGCTCGGCGCTCACGGTCGCACCGATCCAGGCGATGATCAAGGACTCCGGCTTCCAGACCACCTTCCTCTATTTCGGTCTCGGCCAGGGCATCATCATCGTGCTGCTCTCCTTCTTCCTGCTGGCGCCGAAGGCCGGACAGGTGCCGGCCGTCGTGGCGAATGCCAACATTATCCAGACCCGGCGCAACTATCAGCCGACCGAAGTGCTGCGGCAGCCGATTTTCTGGCTGATGTACTTCATGTTCGTGATCGTCGGCGCCGGCGGCCTGATGGTGACCGCGAACCTGAAGCCGATCGCGGTCGACTGGAAGGTCGACAGCGTGCCGGTCACGCTGATGGCGGTGACGATGACGGCCGTGACCTTCGCGGCGACCATCGACCGCGTCCTCAACGGTCTGACGCGTCCGTTCTTCGGCTGGATCTCCGACATGATCGGCCGCGAGAACACGATGTTCATCGCCTTCGGCATGGAAGGCATCGGCATCTGGATGCTCTACCTCTGGGGACACGATCCGGTTTGGTTCGTGCTGCTCTCGGGCTTCGTGTTCTTTGCCTGGGGCGAGATCTACTCGCTGTTCCCCTCGACCTGCACCGATACGTTCGGCGCCAAGTTCGCCACCACGAATGCGGGCCTGCTCTACACCGCGAAGGGCACCGCGGCGCTCTTGGTGCCGATCGCCAACTACATGCAGCAATCGTCGGGTAACTGGGACAAGGTGTTCATCATCGCGGCGGGCGCCAACATCCTCGCCTCGCTGCTCGCGATCGCCCTGCTCAAGCCCTGGCGAAAAATCGTGGTCGCGAAATCGGCTACGGCTTAAGCAACCGCCCTCCACCATCGCTTGCGAAGCGCCCGGTCAAAAGCCGGGCGCTTTTCGTTTTGCCGTTGGGAAGAGGCCGTCCGGAGCGGCGGGCAGATTTGCTGCATTGCAGCAGAATGAAGGGCTTGCTTTCTGGAATATAGTATACCAACTTCCGCCGAGCGCTTGCGACGATACGCCACAATAATTGCGACACTCGGTCACAAGACCAGCGCGCTCGGGAGGACTTGATGGTTTCCAGCAATACTGCCGTCACACAAGCTCAACCTTCGTCCAGCGGCTTCCGCTGGCTGCAGCTCGTCATGGGCATCGTCTGCATGGCGATGATCGCGAACCTGCAATATGGCTGGACGCTGTTCGTCGATCCGATCGACGGCGCGCACCACTGGGGCCGCGCGGCGATCCAGTTCGCCTTCACGATCTTCGTGGTGACCGAGACCTGGCTGGTGCCGGTCGAGGCCTGGTTCGTCGACAAATACGGCCCGCGGCTCGTCATCATGTTCGGCGGCATCATGATCGCGCTCGCCTGGGTGTTGAACTCCTATGCCGACTCGCTCGCCTTGCTCTACACGGCCGCGGTGTTCGGCGGCATCGGCGCCGGCGCGGTGTACGGCACCTGCGTCGGCAACGCGCTGAAGTGGTTTCCCGATCGCCGCGGCCTCGCCGCCGGCGCGACCGCGGCCGGCTTCGGCGCCGGCGCCGCGCTCACGGTGGTGCCGATTGCAAAGATGATCGCCGCGAGCGGCTATCAGACTGCGTTCTTCGATTTCGGCATCGGACAGGGAATGATCGTCTTCCTGCTCGCCTTCTTCATCCAGCCGCCCGCGGTCTCGATCCCGCCGAAGAAGAAGCAGCTCAATCTGCCGCAGACCAAGGTCGACTTCACGCCGCCGCAGGTGCTGCGCAGCCCGATCTTCTGGGTGATGTATCTAGTGTTCGTGATGGTCGCCGCCGGCGGCCTGATGGCGGCGGCGCAGATCGCGCCGATCGCGCACGACTACAAGATCGCGAACACGCCGGTCACGCTCGCCGGCTTCCAGATGGCCGCGCTGACATTTGCGATCTCGCTCGACCGCATCTTCGACGGTTTCGGACGGCCGTTCTTCGGCTGGGTCTCCGACAATATCGGCCGCGAGCACACCATGTTCATCGCGTTCGGCACCGGCGCGCTGATGCTGCTCACGCTATCCACCTGGGGTCACAACCCGGTGGTGTTCGTGCTGGCGACCGCGGTCTATTTCGGCGTGTTCGGCGAGATCTACTCGCTGTTCCCGGCGACCTGCGGCGACACCTTCGGCTCGAAGTTCGCAACCACCAACAACGGCATGCTCTACACCGCGAAGGGCACCGCAGCGCTCTTGGTGCCTGCCGCCAGCATCGTTGCCGCCAGCTATGGCTGGCAGGCGGTGTTCGTGATCGCGGTCGCCCTCAACGCCACCGCGGCGCTGATGGCGCTGTTCGTGATCAAGCCGATGCGCCGCGCCTTCATCAACGGCAACGAGGCTGCCGCCGCGGAAGAGACCGCAACGAGCGCCAAAACGGCTT
This sequence comes from Bradyrhizobium elkanii USDA 76, assembly GCF_023278185.1. Lineage (NCBI taxonomy): Bacteria > Pseudomonadati > Pseudomonadota > Alphaproteobacteria > Hyphomicrobiales > Nitrobacteraceae > Bradyrhizobium > Bradyrhizobium elkanii. The sequence goes on from NZ_CP066356.1 coordinate 6,103,362, forward strand.
AACAAGACGGCTTGGCCAAGACCACCCGATCAGGACCGCTTGGTCCCGACATTTCCCCGGAGACTGATGGAGGCGCATTTCGGTGCGCCTCTTTTCTTTTGCCAAGTTCTTTTGCCAAAGGCAGGGATGCCAGATACCAGAACGCCAAGCGCGGCAGATCGCCCTCGCCGCTCACAATCGTCGGAAACGTCAGCGAACCTGCCTATTTAAGCCGTTTCCTGATGGTAGATTCCTATGACAGCGACGTTGACAATTGGCATTTTGTATACCAGACTCCCGTCAACGATAACCAAGGAGGTTGCCATGCAAGTCGGAGATATCCTGCGCAAGAAGACCCCCCGCGTCGCCACGGTGCGCATGAACGAGACCGTCGCGATTGCCGCGCAACTGATGCGCGCCAGCAATATCAGCGCGCTCGTGGTCAAGGATGTCGTTCGCACCGAGGGCAACACCGCCGTCGGCATGTTCACCGAGCGCGACGTGGTGCGCGCGATCGCCGAGCACGGTGCGGCCGGTGCCGGCATGAAGGTGTCGCAGTTCGTCTCGGTGCAGCAGCTGGTCTCGTGCACATCGAGCGACACGCTCGAGCACATCCGCCATCTCATGACCAAGCACCACATTCGCCATGTGCCCGTCATCGACAATTACAGCCTGATCGGTGTCGTCAGCATGCGCGACATCGCCGCGGCGTTCGACGAGGAGACCGCCGCGTCGAAGAAGGACGCCGTGCCGGCGTAAACACGCGCCTGCTTTGCCTTGCTCTCAGCCAGGCGCTGCGTGTTCGATCACGAGCGCCTGAACAGATGACGAAAGATTTCCGTCCCGCCCTCGCCTGACCGCCGCGGCCCGTCATTTCCGCATGGGCGCGCCGCAGGTCGCCGGTAGACAATTGCCGGACAGGACTGCATCCTTCCCTCGACATCCCATAACAACACCGTGCGCCGCCGTCCGCGTCACGGAAAATTCCGATGGAAACGAGGGCAGAATGATCAAGACACGTTTCACCGAAATGTTCGGCGTCGACCACCCGATCGTGCAGGGCGGCATGCAATGGGTCGGGCGCGCCGAGCTGGTTGCGGCCGTCGCCAATGCCGGCGCGCTCGGCATGATCACCGCGCTGACGCAGCCGACGCCGGACGATCTGCGCAAGGAAATCGCGCGCTGCCGCGAGCTGACCGACAAGCCGTTCGGCGTCAACCTGACCATCCTGCCCGCGATCAAGCCGCCGCCCTACGCCGAGTATCGCCAGGCCATCATCGAGAGCGGCATCAAGATCGTCGAGACCGCCGGCAACAAGCCGCAGGAACATGTCGACGAGTTCAAGAAGCACGGCATCAAGGTGCTGCACAAATGTACCAGCGTGCGCCACGCGCTGTCCGCCGAGCGGATGGGCGCCGACGCGATCTCGATCGACGGCTTTGAATGCGCCGGCCATCCCGGCGAGGACGACACCCCCGGCCTGATCCTGATCCCCGCCGCCGCCGACAAGGTGAAGATCCCGATGATCGCCTCGGGCGGTTTCGGCGACGCGCGCGGCCTCGTCGCTGCGCTCGCGCTTGGCGCCGAAGGCATCAACATGGGCACGCGCTTCATGTGCACCAAGGAGAGCCCGATCCACCAGCTCGTGAAGGAGCGCATCGTCGCCAATGACGAGCGCGAGACCGAGCTGATCTTCCGCACCATGCGCAACACCTCGCGCGTCGCCAAGAACGCGATCTCGACCAAGGTCGTGCAGATGGAGAAGGAAGGCGCCAAGTTCGAGGACGTGCGCGAGCTGGTCGCCGGCGCCCGCGGCAAGATGGTCTACGCATCAGGCGATGCCGACGAAGGCATCTGGTCGGCCGGCCAGGTGCAGGGCTTGATCCACGACATTCCGTCCTGCGCCGAGCTGGTGTCGCGCATCGTCCACGAAGCGGAAGCGATCATCCGCGAGCGGCTGGAAGCCATGATGTCCGGCGCCAAGCGCCAGGCCGCGGAATAGGGCCCGTCGTGATCCGTCACCTGAGGAGCGCGAAGCGCGTCTCGAAGGGTCGACGGCCACCAGCCGGGCCGTTCACCCTTCGAGGCTCGCTTCGCTCGCACCTCAGGATGACGGTATCAACTCACGCGAGACAACTAGCCGGGAATGCCCCATGAAAGCCTATGTCTACGGAGCCAACGGCCCTGAAATCACCGACGTTGCCAAGCCCGTGCCGAAGGGCACCCAGGTGCTGGTCAAGGTTCATGCCTGCGGGTTGAACCGCGCCGATCTCGGCATGACCAAGGGCCATGTCCACGGCGCGGCCGGCGGCGTCGGCACCGTGCTCGGCATGGAATGGGCCGGCGAGGTCGCCGAGCTCGGCCCCGATGCCAAAAGCGTCAAGGTCGGCGACAAGATCATGGGCTCCGGCGGCGCGGCATTCGCCGAATACACGCTGGCCGATCACGGCCGGCTGTTCCGCGCGCCCTCGAACATGAATTTCGACGAGGCCGCAACCCTGCCCGTCGCGCTCGCCACCATGCACAACGCCGTCGTCACCAACGGCGCGCTGCAGCCGGGCCAGACCGTGCTGATCCAGGGCGCGAGCTCCGGCGTCGGCCTGATGGCGATGCAGATCGCCAAGCTGAAGGGCGCCAGGCTCGTGGTGGGCTCATCGACCGACGCGATGCGGCGCGGCCGGCTGAAGGAGTTCGGCGCCGATCTCGCGGTGGACTCGAAGGATCCCGGCTGGGTCGATCAGGTGCTGCAGGCGACATCAGGCGAAGGCGTCGACCTGATCGTCGACCAGGTTTCCGGACCGGTCGCCAACCAGAACCTCAAGGCGACCAAGGTCAAGGGCCGCATCGTCAATGTCGGCCGGCTCGGCGGCACCCATGGCGACTTCAACTTCGACCTGCATGCGGCGCGCCGCATCCAGTATATCGGCGTCACCTTCCGCACCCGCTCGATCGAGGAGATCCGCGCGATCTTCGACGAGGTGCGCAAGGACATCTGGCCGGCGGTCGAGGCACGCAAGCTGCAGCTGCCGATCGACCAGGTCTACAAATTCGCCGACATCGGCAAGGCGTTCGAGCACATGGAAGCCAACAAGCATCTCGGCAAGATCGTGGTGACGCTGTAGCAACCGCGAGCGAAGGGCGGATCAGCCAACGGGTCCGGGAATCCAATAGTCCCCCGCAAGCGGGCTGACCTTGACGCCACTGATGACTCCGAGCTCCAGGCTTGGATCGAAGTAGCGCATCGTCCGCTCATTGAGGTCAATGATGCGGCCGGGCCGTAATGGCCCCACGTCATTTATCTTCACGATGACCTTCTTGCCGACGGCCTCGACGAGGGCATATTTCGGCCTCGCGCCAAATTGGACCCCACCGAACTTGCGACGCAAACTCGTCTTGATGGCAGCTGCCCAGACCGAGTGATCATAGCGCTCGCCGGAGGCTGTGCTCGGGCCGCCCTCCTCCTTGCCGGGCTTGAACGGATTGTACATGGATGCCGCGCCAACGATTGCATCCCCACACGCGGCATTGACGACGGCGCTTGAATGAACCGCAGCAATTTCACTTCGAGCAGCGGTGCCAGACATGGCGAGCGCAACCAGGGCGCCGCAAATCGCGGCGCTCGAGCCGAACAGCATCATAACTCCTTGATTGATTTTCTTCGATCTTCCGGTTCCCGATGCCGCAAGACATGGTCGAGCGAACGCGGAGGCGTTAACGCGTGCCAATTCTTTGCGGATTCGTGCCAGTTCCGGCGGTGGAACCGTTATGAGAACCGGGGCGGTCCTCACACCGTGTCTTCAGTTTCTCGCCCGACTAAGACAGAGATTGCGTCAGCAAAATGACTGATCGGCACTGTCTTTCGACTGCGCGTGAAGGGTATATCGGCTCCACCTTCCCTACCCGATCGATCGAGGAGATCCGCGCGATCTTCGGCAAGGTGCGCATAACGCAGCGGCGCGAGGCAAGTGCCCCGCGCCGTTTGACCGTATGATTATCGTATGATTATCGCGACGTTCCCCCTCGCCCCGTCGTGGCGGATTGAGCCGTCGCGTTCGGCGTCACGATATTGAACCAGAAGTCGAACGTGTCGAGATACGACACGAGATCGCGCAGCTTGGTCTGGTCTCCGCTGACCTTCACCGCGCCGGACGAGATGGCATCGTCAAACCTGGTCTGCTGCAGGATGATGCCGTTCAGCGTATCGCGCGACAACGCGACCGTCGCATCGGCATTGTTGGACTTCATGTTCGCCGTGTGGTTCAGCACGCCGTTCTTCAGCTCGACGAAGTAATTGCCGTCCTTGCCGAACTCGAAGTTGAGCTTCGCATGCGCGTTGCCGGCCTTCTCCGCGTTGAGGCGAACTCCGAGATAGTCGAAGAATAAATCCGCGGACATCGCGCGCACCGTATCGGGGCTCGCGGTGTTCGGCGTCGGCAGCTTGGCGACTCCGTTGCGCAGTTCCTGGGCGCCGGTCAGGTAGAAGTTGCGCCACGGTCCGGACTCGGCCTGATAGCCGAGTTGCTCGAGCGCGTCGGCTTCGAGATTCTTGGCGGCCTGATTGTCGGGATCGGCGAACACGACGTGGTGGACGGCTTGAGCCACCCAGCGATATTCGCCCTTGTCGTAGGAAGCCTTGGCCTTCTTCAGAACCTCGTCGCTGCCGCCCATGAACTCGACGTACTTCTTGCTCGCCTCGACCGGCGGCAGTTCGTGCAGGGTGGCCGGGTTGCCGTCGAACCAGCCAAGATAAAGAACATAGGTGGCGGCCACGTCATGATAGATCGAGCCGTAGTAACCGCGGTTTGCCCAGACATTGGCGAGGCTGTCAGGCATTTTGAATCCGTCGGCGATCTCGCGCATCGTCATGCCGTGGTTGACCATGCGCAGGGTCTGGTCGTTGATGAAGCGGTAAAGGTCGCGCTGGCTCTCCAGAAGCGAAACCACCTTGTCATTACCCCATGTCGGCCAGTGGTGCTGCGCAAACACCACATCGACCTTGTCGCCCCACATCACCAGCGCCTGGTTGAGGTATTTCGACCAGGGCAGCGGCTCGCGAATTTTGGCGCCGCGAAGCGAATACGTATTGTGCAGCGTGTGAGTCGCGTCCTCGGCGGATTCCATCGCCTTCTTTTCCTCGATGAACCACATCATCTCCGAAGGCGCTTCCGAACCGGGTGCCATCAGAAACTCGTAGGTCAAGCCGTCGATCTTCTCTTTCTGTCCGGTTTCCTTGATGATGTTGGTCGGCGCGATGAGCGTCACCGTGCCTGCCGAGGTCGTGGTGCCGAGACCTGCGCCGACCTGACCTTTCGGATCCGCCTTGAGCAGGTTGCCGTACATGTAGCTGGCGCGCCGGCTCATCGCGGTGCCAGCCATGACGTTCTCGGCGACCGCAGCCTCCAGGAATCCATCCGGCGCGTAGATCTTGACCTTGCCGGACTGGACGTCGTCCTCGCTGGTGACACCCCGCACACCACCATAGTGGTCGACATGGCTGTGGGTGTAGATCACGGCCTTGACTGGCTTGTTGCCGCGCTTCGAGCGGTACAGGTCGAGCGCCACCTTTGCCGTCTCCGCCGAGACGAGCGGATCGACGATTGTAACGCCCTCGCTGCCCTCGATGATCGTCATGTTCGACAGGTCCTGGTTGCGGACCTGATAGATGCCGTCGGTCACCTCGAACAAGCCGGAGATGTTGATCAGCCGGGATTGTCGCCACAGGCTTGGGTTGACCGTATCGGGGGCCGTCGCGTCGCTGATGAAGCCGTACTGCTGCGGGTTCCAGATCGCGTTGCCCGCGCTGCCCTTGATTGTCTCGGATGGCAGCGCGGCCATGAAGCCTTTGTTCGCCGCGTCGAAATCAGAGGTGTCGCTAAACGGCAGCTGTTTCAGCAAGACCGAATTTGCCTGCTTGGTCGCATCGGCCGCGCCCTTGCGCAAATCTTGAGTCTGTGCCGCGGCCGTACCGATCAGGCCCGCGCTGACAACCCCGAGGATTGACGCCTTCGCTGTTCAACCGGCATGATTCCCGACATTTTGGACCGGCATGATCCCCGACAGTTTGGGTTAAGCGGTCTGTTCACCCGGTTCGCGCAGCCCCTCACGCGGCGGAGCGAACCGGGTGAACAGACCGCGGCGGTCGATGAGACCGACGTCGAGGTCGCAGAAGCGGACGACGTGGTCACCGGTATCGAGTTCGGCGATGCCGACAAGTTCGTTCACCAGCGCCTGACCGATAAAGACGAACTTGCCTTTCCATTTGATCTCTCCGTTGCCGCGAACACGGCGGGCCTGGTGATTGGCGTCATACCAGGGGTCTTGCTCGCGATCCGGCATGGTGCGTTGAGATGCTCGATAGGCGTCTTCCGGCGGCCGTTGGCCCAGCGCTTCGTGAGGACGTTCCCTATTGTAATGCTCTCGGAAGGCGTCAAAGCGGGCCTGTTGCTCCGACGCATTATCTGCCGGTGGGCTCGATGTTTGCGCCTTCAAGGTGCGATGCATGCGCTCATGGCGACCGTTCTCCTGCGGCGAGGCCGGACGGATGAAGCGCGGCGTAATGCCGAGCTTCAGCCACCAGACCGACAATGTGGTGAGACCGCCGGCGCCGCGCGAGCCGAACGGCGAACCATTGTCGCAGCGGATTGCCCGCGGCAGGCCATGCTCGCGGAAAGCTCTTTCGAAGCGGGGGCGGACGCCCTCGGTCGTCGGTGCGACGATCTGCAGTTCGATCAGGAAGCGGCTGTGGCTGTCGGCCACCGTCAGGGGATCGACCCGGCACTGGTCGCGGGTGCGAAACCAGCCCTTGAAGTCCACGCTCCACTCGTCGTTCGGCTCCTGCACCGGCGTGCAGGGACGCCGCTGGTCGAGCGGACGGCGACGGCGCTTCACCGGCGAGATCAGCCCCGCGCGCTTGAGAATGCTCCCAATCGTCGACGCCGCCGGCCAATCGATCTCCGGCGCCTGGCGGTCGAGCAAGGCGAGCAGCTTGCGCGGTCCCAGATAGGGAAAGCGCTGCCGAGCCGCGATCACCTTCTCTGCAATCGCTGCATCGGTCGTTTGTCGGCATTGCTGCGGCGCGTGCGAACGGTCCCTGAACCACTCCGGATCGCCGCTCTGCTTCCGCTGGCGCCATGCGTAAAACGTGTCGCGGCAGATACCGTGACGGCGGCACAACTCCGACACGTTCCAGTTCCCGCTCTCGTACTCCATAAACATCCGGATACGCTCTTCCATCCGACTGGTCTCTCTGAACGGCATCGTCGGGCCCTCCCGCCGATGCTTCTAGAAACCTGTCGGCAATCATGCCGGTCTAAACTGTCGGGTATCTATCCGGTCTGTACCCGCGAAAACGCTCCTCATGTGGCCTCTCCCTTTTCTTTGGTCCGCTCCCTGAGCACCGAGAGCATCGCCGCCAAACACCTCCAGAAGGGAATCGTTCCACCCGAAGTTGTGGCGTCAAAGCATGCCCGGCGACTTCTGTCCGCGTGGCTGCGCGCTCTGGCACAAACTGCATACGAACGCTGCGGGCCGAGCTGCCAAAAAAGGGGACCTGGTGCGAGAAATCACGCTCCGAGCAGCCGCATGCCGCGATGGCCGGCTTTGAAGTTGAGGCACAGCGCAACGGCCACGCCGGGAGAGCGCTGTTTTGCCGCACGCGCTCGCGTCCTGGCGATGGCGAACCGTTCGCATTTTACGCAAACGGAAGGCCCCCCCGAAGGCGGTCCCCTGTCCGCGCTACGCACCCGGTCTGACCTGCGTGATGGCAACGCCGGAGATCGCAAGCAGTCCGCCGACAATCAGCTTCGGCGTCACGCTGTCGCCAAGGAACATCACGCTGAAGAGCAAGGCGAACACCGGAAGCAGCAGACCGAAGGGGGCAACACGCCCCATCGAGCAACGCGCGATCAGCCAGAACCAGAGGCCGAACCCGACAATGCCGCCGATGAAGATGGTGTAGGCCAGCGCCAGCCAGCCACGTTGATCCGCCGTGACAAGGCTCGCCGCTTGTCCATATTCAAGCAGCAGCGACATCAACATCACCTGTGGCACCGTGAGCAGCGACGACCACCCCATCAGCATCAGGGGATCGAATGGGCCGTAGCGTTTCGTCAGGACGGTGGACACCGCGAATGCGAAGGCTGCCCCGACCACAAGCAGCAGCGGCAGCACGTTTGCCGACAGTCCCGGCCCCGCCGCCAGCACGACCACGCCGACGAACGCCAGTACCACGCCGGCGGATGTGACGAGCGACGGCCGCTCCGCGAGCAGCGGCCAGGCGAGCAGCACGGTGAACGGCGGGGCAAGTTGATAGGCGACGGCCGACATGCTTCCCGAGCCGAGCCCGAGGCCGACATAAAACAGCCCGAAGTTCAGTCCGCCGAGGAAAACCGAAATGGCCGCGACAGGGCCGAGCTGTTGGCGCGTCGGCCTTCTGACGAACGGTACAAGCAGCAGCGCGATGGCCAGGAAGCGCAGTCCGAGGAAGAAGAGCGGCGGAAACTCGGTGACGCCGACCTTGATGACCACGAACTGATAACCCCAGAGCAAGGGAACGGCCACCGCGCAGACGATCTGGATGGCAGACATGGCACCTTCCTTTCAAGACCGATCGGTCCATATATCGACACGCCAAAAGCGAGAGGCGTCCACGGGCTCCTTACCTGAGGAAGCGATCGAGCAGCGCGTCAGCGGTGGCTTGCGACGTGGTACGCGCCGGAGCCGTTTTGGCGACCACGCGCAGCCCCCACAGGAAACAAATGAGAATTCGGGCGGCACTCGATGGCTCGACGCCAGCGGCCAGCTTGCCCGCGGTCTCCGCACGGGAAAATGCGTCCGCCACCCTGGCCTCCATGGTTTTGAAGAAGCTCGCGAAGCGACGGCCAACCTCGGCATCCTGGCCAGCCAGTTCCATCGCCGTCGCCACCAACAGGCAGCCGCGCCGGCCATTGGCACCGCACGTGCGCTCAACGTAACCGGCAAGGTAGGCCCGCAGGCCATCGACCGGATCTCTGCCGGGATCGAGTTCGTCATCCATCCGCGTCACGGCATCGGCAATGTAGCGATCGAGCGCGCGCAGGAACAGCGAGTGCTTGTCGCCGAAGGCAGCGTAAAGGCTGCCGCGCGAGAGTTTTGTCGCACGCAGCAGGTCCGGCAGCGCCGTGGCGTGATAGCCGCGCGACCAGAACACATTCATGGCGCGCTCGACCGCGGCCTCCGTGTCGAAGCTTCGCGGGCGCCCACGGGGCGACTGCACTGGGGTTTGGCGGCTCATTGCCGATATATAGACCGATTGGTCTTTAAATAGCAAGTGATTGCGATCGATTGCAGCGCGGGCAGTCCGTTGGATGGGTCGAGCGAAGCGAAACTTCACGTTACCGCGCGGAAACAACTGATGGGTTTCGCTGCGCAGCACATCCAGTGTCGTCCTGGCGAAAGCCAGGACCCATTGCCCCGAATGCGAGTCATGAGGCGATGCAATCGCAACAGCTCACTTCAACAACACAACCCTGTGGTTATGGGTCCTGGCTTTCGCCAGGACGACGGCATGATTTTGGCGCAAGGATGCAATTGCAACTGAGTGGCGACTGCGCGTGGCGAATGACACTTGATGTTCACCAACTCCCTGCTACACCGCCGCCCATGAGCTCTTCAAAGACCAGCGCCCCCTCCGCCAAGACATCGGTCGCCGCGATCTCGATCCTCGCCAGCGGCAGCATGGCGGTGGCGAAGTTCGTCGTCGGCATCGCGATCGGATCGCTGGCGCTGATCTCCGAGGCGCTGCACTCGTCGATCGACCTGGTCGCCACCATCATCACCTGGGCGGTGGTGCGGGTGTCGGATCAGCCGGCCGATGCCGAGCATCATTACGGCCACGGCAAGTTCGAGAGCGTCTCGGCACTCGGCATCATCGCTTTGCTCTATGTGCTGGCCGGCGGCATCCTGGTCCAGGCCTACAGTCATCTGCGCGAGGGCGCGCCGCCGCCGTCGATCTCGGCCATCCCCTTCATCGTTCTGGTCATCGATATCGGCGTCAATCTTTGGCGGGCCCGCGCGCTGCACCGCGCCGCGCGCGACACCAAGAGCCAGGCGCTGGCCGCCGACGCGCTGCATTTCGCCTCCGACGTGATGGGCTCGAGCGCCGTCATTGTCGGCCTGGTGCTGGCCGGCTTCGGCTTCTGGTGGGGCGATGCCGCGGCGGCGATCGCGGTCGCGGTGATGATCGCCCTGCTCGGCCTGCGCATGGCGCGGGAGACGGTCGAGACCCTGCTCGACCGCGCGCCCGAAGGCGCGCTGGAGAAGGCCACCGCCGCCATCAAGGCCGTGCCGGGGGTGGTCGATGTCGACCGGTTGCGCGTCCGCATGGTCGGCGCGACGCATTTCATCGATGCCAGCGTCACCGTGCCGCGCACCTACCCGATCGACCGCGTCGAGGACATCAAGCGCCGGGCGCAGGCGGCGGTGGCCAAGACGTTCGGCGACGCCGACCTTACCTTCACCGCGGTGCCGGTGGCGCGCGACAATGAGAGCGTGCGCGAGCGCATCATGGTGATCGCGCGCAATTCCGGCCTCGCCATCCACCACGTCACCGTACACGATATCGGCGGCAAGCTGATCGTCGGTATCGACCTCGAGGTCGACGGCGACATGGCGCTCGACGCGGCGCACGACATCGCCCACAACCTCGAGCGCGCGATCCGCGAGGATTTCGGCGAGGACGTCGAGGTCGACACCCACATCGAGCCGCTCGAGCCGGAACTGCCGTGGGGAACCGACGCCGCGCCCGATCGCGTTGAAACCATCAAGGCCGCGCTGACCGGCTTTGCCGATGGCGGCGCGATCCATGACATCCACAATGTGCGGGTCCGCAACACCGATGCCGGCGAGATCGTCAACTTCCATTGCCGCGCTCGCCCTTCGATGAGTGTGATCAAGGTGCACGAAAGCGTCGACGAGATCGAACGCAAACTGCGCCGTGCGTTCCCCTCCGTGAAGCGTGTGATCAGTCACGCAGAGCCGACGCGCGCGTAATTCTACGGAGCCGTTCCTGTTTCGGACTCACTTTGCGCTGCATGATTCTCTCCGGGACAAGAATTTTTTCGCATTAACGAATCGTTGACTCTCGACAGTCCCGGAAATCTGGATTCAAATGATCATGATTCGGATGCATCGTGGGGAGCATCCGAACCGGGTAAAAATCAGCTTAGAGCGGGGGTCTAAGGCATGGCGCGCGCGCATGCAGCGAACGCGTGCGTCCAATCCGATTCGATCAAGGGATTGGCGCAGTCGATCGCGAAACCGGCCTATCACAGGCTCTTGACGGCCGAGCCTGCACTGCGCCGCGCTGTCCCTACCCTCATCATCGCCTTCCTCATCACGATCTGCCTCGGCGCCTTCGTTCAGGTGATCGACCAGAGCCGGCAGAAGCGCGGCGCGATGAAGCGCGACCTCGCCGCGCTCTCCGACATCCTCGCCGAACGTCTCGATCGCCTGACCTCGGTGCGGCGCGACCGGCTCGCCAACATCGAGCGGATGCAGGAGCTGCTGCCGGACCTGATCCCGTCCTGGGGCATCGCCTATGGCCGCCACGTCATCATCACCAGCGCCGATCACCGCGTGCTGGCGCGCGTGCCGGTCGATGGCGCCGGCGAGAACGACCGCATCCTCGACATCGTCTCCACCGCGCAGCTGCTCGTCGCGCCCGGCCAGCAGGGCACGGTCAGCGACATGACGCTGCCCGGCGGCACCGGCGCGCTGGCGATCTCGCAGCTCGTCAAGTCGCTGCCCGGCCAGGTCGTCGTGATCCAGGAGATGAACGAGCCGATCTGGGGATCGGACGCCGCGCTCTCGGTGACGCTGTCGGCGACCACGAGCTTCGTGGTGCTGATCCTCGGCTTCGCGTTCCACTGGCAATCGACCCGCGCCCGCGAGGGCGACCTGATCAACGACGCCGTGCGCGGCCGGATCGACACCGCGCTCAACCGCGGCCGCTGCGGATTGTGGGACTGGGACCTGTCGCGCGGCAGGATCTTCTGGTCGCAGTCAATGTTCACCTTGCTCGGCCTCGACACCCGTAACGACCTCCTCACCTTCGGCGAGGTCAACGCGCTGGTGAATTCGGACGACATCAACCTGTTCGACATCGCCGACCAGCTGATCTCGGGCAAGATCGATCACATCGACCAGAGCTTCCGCATGCGCCATGTCGGCGGCCACTGGATCTGGCTGCGGGTGCGCTGCGAGCTCAGCCACGCCGCCGCCGACGGCGGCCTGCATCTGATCGGCATCGCGGTCGACATCACCGAGCAGAAGAGCCTCGCCGAGAAGTCGGTGGAAGCCGATCTCAGGCTGCGCGACGCGATCGAGACCATTCCGGAGGCCTTCGTGCTCTGGGATGCCGACGACCGCCTCGTGCTCTGCAACTCGCACTTCCAGCGGCTGCACAGGCTGCCCGATTCCGCCGTCAGCCCCGGCACCTCCTACGAGACCGTGATCGAGGTCGGCAGCATGCCCGAGGTGCGTACCCGCCTGCACGAGAGCGGCGTGCCGGCGCCCGGCGCCCGCACCTTCGAGGCCCAGCTCGACGACGGCAGCTGGCTGCACATCAGCGAGCGCCGCACCAAGGACGGCGGCTACGTCTCCGTCGGCACCGACATCACCCGCATCAAGGCGCACGAGCAGAAGCTGGTCGACAACGATCTGCGCCTGCGCGCCACCGTGATCGACCTGCAGCGCTCGCAAGCCGAGCTGGAACGGCAGGCCGTCGAGCTCGCCGACCTCGCCGAAAAATACTCGCAGGAAAAGACCCGCGCCGAGGACGCCAACGCCGCGAAGTCGAAGTTCCTCGCCAATATGAGCCATGAGCTGCGCACGCCGCTCAACGCCATCATCGGCTTCTCCGAGATCATGGGCAGCGGCCTGTTCGGCACGCTCGGCTCGGACAAGTACGCGGAGTACTGCCACGACATCCTGACGTCGGGGAAATACCTGCTCGAGGTCATCAACGACATTCTCGACATGTCCAAGATCGAGGCCGGCCGCATGAAGTTCGACATGGAGCCGCTCGACCTCTCCGGCATCCTCGCGGAGTCGCTGCGGGTGGTCTCCGGCCGCGCCGAGCACAAGGGATTGTCGCTGGAATCGGATATCGAAAGCACGATCTCGGTCGTCGCCGACCGCCGCGCGGTCAAGCAGATCATCGTCAACCTGCTCTCCAATGCGGTGAAGTTCACGCCCGACCACGGTCGTGTGCTGGTGCGCGGCCAGATGCTGGATGACTCGATCGTGCTTCTGATCGCCGACAGCGGCATCGGCATCGCGCCGGAATCGCTGCGCCGGCTCGGCAAGCCGTTCGAACAGGTCGAGAGCCAGCTCACCAAGAGCTACCAGGGCTCCGGTCTCGGACTTGCGATCGCGCGCTCGCTCACCAATCTGCACGGCGGCTCGATGCGGCTGCGCTCCAGGCTCGGCGTCGGCACCGTCGTGCGCGTCACGCTGCCCCGCGATCCGCGGTCCCTGCAGACGAAGCTGCCGGAAGCGGCCTGACGCCCCACACTACTTCGCAAGCACCCCTTCCAGCAGAGCGGAATCACCGAGCACGGCCAGCGTCTCGCGCGGCGTGAGATGGCGGACCGCCTGGTCGAAGCTGTCGCTTGCCTCGATCCGCGCACGCGCCACCGCGAGGTGAAGATCGATCTCGCCCGGACCGCCGCGCCGCGCCGGCGGCAGCGACGAGAGATGGCGATGCAACAGCGCGGGATCCTGCCGCAGCGTCGCGAGCGCAGGGGCCGACGCGTGTGCCGGCGACGCCGCCAGCTCATTGGCGCGGACCAGCACGCGCGGCGGCTTAGCTTCCTCCGGCGTCACGAACAGCGCGTGCATCGCCGGCCTGGCGGTCCAGGCGCCGATCGGGATCGCAAACAACAGGCCGACGATCACCGGCGACATCCACAGCAGCAGCGGCAGCGACACCGCCCACGCGCTGATCGCCATCGCGACACCGCAGGCGGTCGGAACGCCGTACTTCCGATAGAGCTCGCGCCGCTCGACCGCGCCGTCGTCGCGCCGCTGCGTCTGCCAGCCCGCGTCCCGGCCGAGCAGGATCTCGACGACGGCGATCGACTGGAACACCATCATGACCGGCGCGATCATCGCCGAGATCAGCACTTCGGCGATCACGCCCGTCAAAGCCCGGAAGCCGCCGCCGAATTGCCGGCGCACGTCCGAGCGTGTCAGCAACAGGAGGAAGCCGAGCAGCTTCGGCACGATCAGCAGCGCCATGGTGAGGCCGAACACCCAGGCGGCGAGCACGGGATCCTGCGCCGGCCAGTTCGGGAACAGCGAAAAACCCTTCGGAAAATACTCGGGGCGAATGAAGCGCGCCTGCAACGAGATCAGGATTCCGAGCAGCAGGAACGACAGCCAGAGCGGCGCGGTGATGTAGGAGCCGATGCCGGTCATGAAATGCAGCCGCGAGATCCAGTGCAGCCGGCGCGTCCTCAGCACGGCGAGATGCTGCAAATTGCCCTGGCACCAGCGGCGGTCCCGCGCGGCAAAATCCAATAGCGACGGCGGCACCTCCTCAAAACTGCCGCCGAGCATCGGCGCCATGTAGATGCCCCAGCCGGCGCGCCGCATCAGCGCCGCCTCGACGAAGTCGTGGCTCAGGATATGTCCGCCGAACGGCTTGCGTCCGGAGAGCTCGGGCAGGCCGGCCTGCTGCGCAAATGCCTCGATCCTGATGATGGCATTGTGCCCCCAATAATTGCCCTCGGAGCCGTGCCACCACGCAACGCCGGCGGCGACCATCGGTCCGTAGAGCCGGCCGGCAAACTGCTGCAGGCGGCTGAACAGGCTGCGCGCGTTGACGATGACCGGCAGCGTCTGCAGCAGCGCCGCCTGCGGATTGCTCTCCATGGCGTGCACCATCCGCACCATGGTGTCGCCCGACATCAGGCTGTCGGCGTCGAGCACGATCATGAACCGATAGGCGCCGCCGAACCGGGTGATCCACTCGCCGACATTGCCGGACTTGCGCGCCGTATTGTCGGCGCGATGCCGGTAGAACAGCCGCTGCGCGCCGCAGGCCTCGCACAGCTCGAGGAACGCCCGTTCCTCGGCGATCCAGATATCGGGATCGCGGGTATCGCTGAGCACGAACCAGTCGAAGTTGTCGCCCTGGCCGGTCGCCTCGACGGACTCGTAGATGGCGCGCAGCCGCGCCATCAATTGATGCGGATTCTCGTTGTAGGTCGGGAGCAGGACCGCGGTCCGGCTCGCGAGCTGCGGCAACGGACCATCGTCGCGGATCGGCAGGGCGTTGCCGTTGCGCCGAAGCAGAGCGAAGAAGCCGGCGAGCGCCGAAGCGAACGAAAACGCGATCCAGGCGAGCAGCGCGACGAACAGCACCAGCACCATGCCCTCCATGATCGTCACGCCGCCGACCTGGACCACCATGTACATCTCGTAGGCACCGGCGCCGGTCAGCGCCGCCGTCAGCACCAGGACGAGCGCGCGGCGCATCAACATGCCCGCGCCGACCGACACCGGCTTGCTCACCGCGTGCGGCGGCCGGCCGAGGTCGGCCGCCGACATCGCAAGCGGGCTCTCTTGCGGCAGGAAGCCGTCGGTCGCCGTGGCGACCTCGGGATGAGGCGACGTGACTATGGCGCCCATCGATAGACCCAGATCTCGGAGAGCGGCTTGTCATCTTGCGCCAGATGCGCACGCAGCTCGATCGGGTCCTTCCTGACGGCGCACTGGAAGCTGAGCCGCCATCCGCCGGTATTCGGATTCGGCTGCGTGACGACATTCGTGATCTCGGACTTCTCGGCCGTCACGACGCCCTTGACGCTATTGGGATCGATCCCCTTCAGATTGTCCCCGAACAGGTCGAGCACGAACAGCTTGCTGTTCTCGCCATGCGCGCCGATGCCGCTGCGCGTGAAGCGGGCGAGCGAATGCGGCTTCGGCGCGTCCGGCCCCCAATGCAGGCGATAGGTGAAATTGGTCTCGCTCTTGGCCTTGGGCGGCGCCTTCGGCCGCCAGAACGCGGCGATGTTGTCGTGGATCTCTTCCTTGGTCGGGATCTCGAACAGGATGACCGCGCCCTCGCCCCAGTCGCCGATCGGCTCGACCCAGAGGCTCGGACGCTTCTCGAAGCGCGATTCGATGTCCTGATAAGCGAAGAAATTCTTCTCGCGCTGCATCAGCCCGAAGCCATGCGGATTGACGTCCTGGAACGTGCTGATCTGGAGGTCGCGCGGATTGCTCAGCGGGCGCCACAGGCTCTCGCCCTTGCCGTTGTAGATCGCGAGCCCGTCCGAATCGTGCACCGACGGTCTGAAGTCGTCGACCTCGTTGCGATCGTTGGGCCCGAAGAAGAACATGCTGGTCATCGGCGCAAGGCCGACATGCTCGAGATCGGCGCGCGGATAGAGCGATGCCTCGACATCGAACACCGTGGTCGCTCCAGGCCTGATCGTGAACCGATAGCTTGCCGCGCAGCTCTTGCTGTCGAGCAAGGCGTGAATGACCAGCGAGGTCGCGTTGGGCACCGGGCGCTCGAGCCAGAACGCCTTGAAGAACGGAAACTCCTCGCCCTTGGCCTCGCCGGTATCGATCGACAGGCCGCGCGCCGACAGGCCGTAGGTCTCGTCCTTGGCGACGGCGCGGAAATAGCTCGCGCCGAGGAAGACGCAGACCTCGTCGTAATAGTCCGGCTTGTTGATCGGCGCGTGGATCCGAAATCCGGCAAAGCCGAGGTCGGTCTCGGTGAAGTCAGGCACGGTCTCGCCGAACGAAAACATGTCCTTGCTGTATTTGACTTCGCTGACCTTGCCGTCGGCGACCTCGAAGATACTGACCTTGTTCTTGTAGAAGAAGCCGCGGTGGAAGAACTGTGCCTCGAACGGCAGCTTCGCACCGCGCCACAGCGCGCGCTCGGACGTAAAGCGGATCGAGCGGTACTGGTCGTAGTTCAGGTCCGTCAGGCCGTTCGGCAACTTCTCGTCCGGCGCCTCGAACGACTTGCTGGCGAGATTGCGCGCAAGCTCCCTGACCATGCCTGGGTTGAAGGGTGCGTCCGTCGCGCTCGCTGCGGCGGCGGCCTGGCGCTGTGGCAAGAACATGAGTGTCGGCAACACGGCCGATCCGTGGAGTAACTGGCGACGATTCAAAACAGCTCCTGCTCGCTGACCGGGACGCCGCAATGCAACCGCCGAACCGGCGCTGAGTTCCATCTTTGCTGCGAGCAAGCGAAGATTGTCCGCCGGCTGAACACCAGGACTTGCTTCAACGCAAGCACACAACGCGTGGTCGCTTGCTGCTGTGCCGGAACCGTGACGGAAGGGCCGCGGGAGAATGCCGGGAGCTACGCGCTCTCGAGTGTCGGCGCGACCTCGCGTGCGACCTGCACCAAGGCTGCGATCAGCGGCGTCATCGGATCGCGCTGCGGGATCACGAGGCCAATGCTGTAGTCCACGACCGGATCGACGATCGGAATGCTGCGCACGGCATCCGCAAGGCCGAGTGTCTCGGCGAGCTTGGCCGGCATCACACTGGCCCAGCGGCCGGTCTTCACATGGGTGTAGAGCACGAGCAGCGAATTCGACGTCAGCGTCGGCGTCGCCTCCGCGCCGACCGAGGTCAGCGCGCGATCGATGATGCGGCGGTTCTGCATGTCGGGCGTGAGCAGACAGAGCGGCACGGTGCCGACTTCCTTCCACGTCACCTGCTTGCGGTCGCCGAACATCGCATCCGGCGCCGTCAGCAAGCGATAGCTCTCATTGTAGAGCGGGATGGTGCGGACCTTGCCGATCGGCTCGTTCTCGATATAGGTCAGCCCGGCATCGACCTCGAGATTCTCGAGCAGGCCGAGCACGTCGGCCGACGTGCAGGACTGAATCCGGAACCGCACATCGGGATGGCGCGCCCGGAACGGCGTGGTCAGCGAGGCCACCATGCCGAGCGCGGTCGGGATCGCCGCGATCCGGATCTCGCCCGACAGCTTGTCCTTGAGGCTGTTGATTTCCTGCTTCATCGCGCGCGCATCGCCGACGATGCGCCGCGCCCAGTCCAGCGTCCGCTCCCCTTCCGGCGTGAAGCCCTGGAAGCGGGATCCGCGCTGCACCAGCATGACGCCGAGGATCTCCTCGAGCTGCTTGAGACTGGTCGACATCGTCGGCTGGGTGACGCCGCAGGCCTCCGCAGCCCGGCCGAAATGCCGCTCCTTGGCCAGCGCCAGCAGAAGTTCCAGCTTGTCGATCAAGGTTCAAACCCCTTCGGAATACGGCGCCCCAAGCGGCCGCCCAACACGTCCATAGGTAGCACGATCGGGGTGCGATCCCGAAATCCAAAGCGCCGCGGAAGTGCGTGATTCCAGAACATTATTGCGATCCCGGATCGTCCCATTCGGCAACGCTATTAATCGCGTTTCGCAATCGCCGCATGAGACAGCTTTATTGATGTTTCGAAGGATTCCAACTCTCATGTGCGAAGCAAAAAACTGATCGTGAGAAGCGCTGATGAGTGTGGGATACGAAGCTTGGGACAAGGCACGCGGCGCCGAAATCATCGCCGAGCATGCCGGGCTTGAAGGCGCCACGCTGGTGATGCTGCACGCGCTGCAGGAGGCCTTCGGCTACGTGCCCGAGCCGGCGATCCCGATGGTGGCGGAGGCGCTCAATTTGTCGCGCGCCGAGGTGCATGGCGTGTTCACCTTCTACCATGATTTCCGGAAGCAACCTGCCGGACGCCACGTCCTCAAGCTGTGCCGCGCCGAGGCCTGCCAGGCCGCCGGCGGCGACCGGCTTGCGGCGCGCGCGGAAGCCAGGCTCGGCGTTGCCCTCGGCAATACCACGGCGGATGACCGCGTGACGCTGGAGCCGATCTACTGCCTCGGGCTGTGCGCCACCGCGCCCTCGGCGATGCTGGATGGCCGCGTGGTCGGCCGGCTCGATGAAGCACGGATCGACGCGCTGGTCGCGGAGGCACAGCGATGACGTTGCGAATCTTCATCGCCCGCGATGCCGGCGCGGTCGCCGTCGGGGCCGACGATGTCGCCCTCGCCTTCGAGCAGGCCGCGGCAGCGCGCGGCACGCCGCTCGAGATCGTCAGGACCGGCTCGCGCGGCCTCTATTGGCTGGAGCCGATGGTCGAGCTGGCGACCGCACAAGGCCGCGTCGCGTTCGGCCCGGTCAGCCCGGCGGACGTCCCGTCCCTGCTCGATGCAATGGTCGGCAGCGGCCAGCACGCGTTGCGGCTTGGTGTCACGGACGAGATTCCCTGGCTGAAGCGCCAGACCCGGCTGACTTTCGCCCGCTGCGGCGTGATCGATCCGCGCTCGGTCGACGACTACCGCGCCCATGGCGGCTACAAGGGCCTGGAGCGGGCGCTGACGCTGACCTCTGACCAGATCCTTGCCGACGTCACGACCTCAGGCCTGCGCGGCCGTGGCGGCGCCGGCTTCCCCACCGGCATCAAGTGGAAGACCGTGGCGCAGGCCAGCGCCGACCGCAAATACATCGTCTGCAACGCCGACGAAGGCGACAGCGGCACCTTCGCCGACCGCATGATCATGGAAGGCGACCCCTTCGTCGTGATCGAAGGCATGACGATCGCAGGTATCACGGTAGGCGCCACCAAGGGCTACATCTACATCCGCTCGGAATATCCGCACGCGGTCGAAGCGATGAACGCGGCGATCGTGGCGGCCCGCCGCGCCGGCGTGCTCGGCAAGCGCATCGGCGGCTCCGCCCATGAGTTCGATCTCGAGGTGCGGGTCGGCGCCGGCGCCTATGTCTGCGGCGAAGAGACCTCGCTGCTGGAAAGCCTTGAGGGCCGCCGCGGCATCGTGCGGGCCAAGCCGCCGCTGCCGGCGCACAAGGGCCTGTTCGGCCGCCCGAGCGTGATCAACAACGTGCTGTCGTTCGCGGCGATCCCCTTCATCCTCGACAACGGCGCCAAGGCCTATGCCGATTTCGGCATGGGCCGCTCGCGCGGCACCATGCCGATCCAGCTCGCCGGCAACATCAAATATGGCGGGCTGTTCGAGACCGCGTTCGGCGTCACCCTCGGCGAGCTCGTCGACGAGATCGGCGGCGGCACCTTCACCGGACGCGAGGTGCGCGCGGTTCAGGTCGGCGGCCCGCTCGGGGCCTACTTCCCCCGCGCGCTGTTCGACACGCCGTTCGACTACGAGGCGTTCGCCGCGCGCGACGGCCTGATCGGCCATGGCGGGATCGTGGTGTTCGACGACAGCGTCGACATGGCGAAGCAGGCCCGCTTTGCGATGGAATTCTGCGCGGTCGAATCCTGCGGCAAGTGCACGCCGTGCCGGATCGGCTCGACCCGCGGCGTCGAGACCATCAACAAGATCATCAATGGCGAGCGCGTGGCGGAAAACCTCGCGGTTGTCGAAGACCTCTGCAACACCATGAAATTCGGCTCGCTGTGCGCACTCGGCGGCTTCACGCCCTACCCCGTGATGAGTGCATTGAAACACTTCCGGGAAGATTTCGGCGGAGATCTAGGTCCCGCACCGGCCCACCTGCAGGCCGCGGAATAGCAAGGAAATCACGATGTCGCTGATCCAGGAAACCGATTTCGGCACGCCCAAATCCAAATCCGAAACGATGGTCACGCTGACCATCGACGGCAATCAGATCACGGTGCCCGAGGGCACTTCGATCATGCGCGCGGCGATGGAAGCCGGCACCCAGATTCCAAAACTCTGCGCGACCGACATGGTCGACGCCTTCGGCTCCTGCCGGCTCTGCCTCGTCGAGATCGAGGGCCGCGTCGGCACGCCCGCCTCCTGCACGACGCCGGTCATGCCCGGCCTCGTCGTGCACACCCAGAGCGAGCGGCTGAAAAAGCTGCGCAAGGGCGTGATGGAGCTCTACATCTCCGACCACCCGCTGGACTGCCTAACCTGCGCCGCGAACGGCGACTGCGAATTGCAGGACATGGCGGGCGCCGTCGGTCTGCGCGACGTGCGCTACGGCTATGAGGGTGAGAACCACGTCTTCGCCAAATCGTACGGCTGCGAAAACGACAACTGGATGCCGAAGGACGAGTCGAATCCGTACTTCACCTACGACCCCTCGAAGTGCATCGTCTGCTCGCGCTGCGTCCGGGCCTGCGAGGAGGTGCAAGGCACCTTCGCGCTGACGATCTCCGGCCGCGGCTTCGACAGCCGCGTCTCGCCCGGCATGAACGAAAGCTTCCTCGGCTCCGAATGCGTGTCCTGCGGCGCCTGCGTGCAGGCCTGCCCGACCGCGACGCTGACCGAGAAATCCGTGATCGAGATCGGCCAGCCCGAGCATTCGGTCGTCACCACCTGCGCCTATTGCGGCGTCGGCTGCTCCTTCAAGGCGGAGATGCGCGGCGAGGAAGTGGTGCGCATGGTGCCGTGGAAGGACGGCAAGGCCAACCGCGGCCATTCCTGCGTCAAGGGCCGCTTCGCCTGGGGCTACACCACCCACAAGGAGCGCATCCTGAAGCCGATGATCCGCGAGCGGATCGAGGATCCCTGGCAGGAAGTGTCGTGGGACGAGGCGCTGAACTTCGCCGCGGCGAAGTTCAAGGGCATCCAGCAGAAATACGGCCGCGACGCGGTCGGCGGCATCACCTCGTCACGCTGCACCAATGAAGAGACCTATCTGGTGCAGAAGCTGATCCGCGCCGGCTTCGGCAACAACAATGTCGACACCTGCGCCCGCGTCTGCCATTCGCCGACCGGCTACGGCCTGTCGCAAACCTTCGGGACTTCGGCCGGCACGCAGGATTTCGATTCGGTGGAGGACACCGACGTCGTGCTGATCATCGGCGCCAACCCGGCTTCCGCCCATCCGGTGTTCGCCTCACGGCTGAAGAAGCGGCTGCGTCAGGGCGCCAGGCTGATCGTGATCGATCCGCGTCGCACCGAGATGGTGGAATCGCCGCACGTGAAGGCGCTGCATCTGCCGCTGATGCCCGGCACCAACGTCGCCGTGCTGACCGCGCTCGCCCATGTCATCGTCACCGAAGGGCTCGTCGACGAGGCTTTCGTGCGCGAGCGCTGCGACTGGAGCGAGTTTCAGGACTGGGCGGCTTTCGTCGCCGATCCCAAGCACAGCCCGGAAGCCACCGCGATCATGACCGGCGTCGATCCGAAGGCGCTGCGCGAGGCGGCGCGGCTCTATGCCACCGGCGGCAACGGCGCGATCTATTACGGGCTCGGCGTCACCGAGCACAGCCAGGGCTCGACCACGGTGATCGCGATCGCCAACCTTGCGATGGCGACCGGCAATATCGGCCGGCCCGGCGTCGGCGTGAACCCGCTGCGCGGCCAGAACAACGTGCAGGGCTCCTGCGACATGGGCTCGTTCCCGCACGAGCTGCCGGGCTACCGCCACATCGCCGGCGATGCGGTGCGCGAGCAATTCGAGGCGATGTGGAACGTCAAGCTCAACAACGAGCCGGGTCTGCGCATCCCGAACATGTTCGACGCCGCCATCGAAGGCAGCTTCATGGGGCTTTACGTGCAGGGCGAGGACATCCTGCAGTCCGATCCGAACACCAAGCACGTGGTGGCGGCGCTGTCGGCGATGGAATGCGTGATCGTCCACGATCTCTTCCTGAACGAGACCGCCAACTACGCCCACGTCTTCCTGCCCGGCTCGACCTTCCTCGAGAAGGACGGCACCTTCACCAATGCCGAACGCCGCATCCAGCGCGTCCGCAAGGTGATGACGCCGCTCAACGGCTATGCCGACTGGGAAGTGACGATCATGCTCGGCAAGGCGATGGGCTTTGAGATGAACTACGCCCATCCATCCGAGATCATGGACGAGATCGCGGCGCTGACGCCGACCTTCGCGGGCGTCTCCTATGCCAGGCTCGACGAGCTCGGCTCGGTGCAGTGGCCCTGCAACGAAAAGGCGCCGGAAGGCACCCCGGTGATGCATATCGGCGGCTTCGTGCGCGGCAAGGGCAAGTTCATCCTCACCGAATATATCGCGACCGACGAACGCACCGGCCCGCGCTATCCGCTGCTGCTCACCACCGGCCGCATCCTCAGCCAGTACAATGTCGGCGCGCAGACCCGCCGCACCGAGAACGTGGTGTGGCACGCCGAGGACCGGCTGGAGATCCATCCGCATGACGCCGAACAGCGCGGCGTGCGCGACGGCGACTGGGTGCGGCTGGCGAGCCGTGCCGGCGAGACCACGCTGCGCGCCGAGATCACCGACCGCGTGGCGCCGGGCGTGGTCTACACCACGTTCCACCACCCTGACACCCAGGCCAACGTCATCACGACCGACTTCTCGGACTGGGCCACCAACTGTCCCGAGTACAAGGTCACCGCGGTGCAGATCTCGCCGTCGAACGGCCCGTCCGACTGGCAGAAGGCCTATGACGAGCAGGCACGCCACTCCCGCCGCATCGCCGCGCCGGTGGTGGAAGCCGCGGAGTAGCGATGCGCGAGCCCGTCTATCAGGCGAACCGGAAGGTCTGGCGCAACGGCGCCTTCAGCGACGGCGCGCGCCTGATCCCGGAGGAGACGCCGCTCGCGCTGACCTATAATGGCGGCACCTACGCCGTGATGATGGGCTCGCCCGAGGACCTCGGCGACTTCGCCGTGGGATTCAGCCTGAGCGAAGGCATCGTGCAAGCGGCCGACGAGATCGAGACCCTCGACATCGTCGAGCTCGATGACGGCATCGAGCTTCGGATGTGGCTCAGGCCTGACAGGGCCGAGCGGATCGCCGAGCGGCGGCGCAACATCGCCGGACCAACCGGCTGCGGCCTGTGCGGGCTCGATTCCATCAGCGAGGCGGTTCGGCCGGCCGCGGTGGTGCGCAGGGGCCGCGCCTTCTCGCCGCGCGAGATCATGGCGGCCGTGGCGGCGGTCGCGCCGCTGCAGGAGATCAACCACCAGACCCGCGCCGTGCACGCCGCGGCGTTCTGGACGGGCGCGCGCGGCATCGTGGCGCTGCGCGAGGATGTCGGCCGCCACAATGCACTCGACAAGCTCGCCGGCGCGCTGGCCCGCGACAAGGTGATAGCCGGCGAAGGCATGGTACTGCTGACCAGCCGAGTCTCGGTCGAAATGGTGCAGAAGACCGCCGCGATCGGCGCGCCGCTGATTGCGGCGGTGTCGGCGCCGACCGCGCTTGCGGTGCGGATGGCTGATGCCGCCGGCATCACGCTCGCCGCGATCGCTCGCGCCGATGGATTTGAAATCTTTACGCATCCGGAACGCGTCACAGGCGCGGTGGCCGGCAAGGAGTCCGCTTATGTCGTCGTCGCCTGACAAACTGGTCTATATGGCGAACCAGATCGGAAAGTTCTTCCACAGCCAGGGCCACGACCGCGCCGTGCAGGGCATTTCCGAGCACATCTGGAAGTTCTGGGACCCGCGGATGCGCAAGCAGATCTTCGCCCATCTCGACGCCGGCGGCACCGGCCTCGATCCCGACGTCCGCGATGCCTTGCAGAAGCTGAAGCAGCAGGCGTAGCGAACTGCAAACCCCACACTGTTTCTCACCGTCACCCTGAGGTGCGAGCGGAGCGAGCCTCGAAGGGTCGACGGCCCGGCTGGTGGCCGTGCATCCTTCGAGACGCGCTACGCGCTCCTCAGGATGACGGGTCCAACATTCTTCTCAGCCCCCGCCCACGATCGTGTTGAAGACGCGGCGCACCTCGCTCTGGGTCTCGCGCAGGCGGGCTTCCAGTGCGGAGAAATCCGGCGTGTCCCCGGCCCGCGCCATTACGCGCAGCAGGTCTTCGCCCGCCGTCTCCGGATTGAACTTGCCGGTGACGCACAGCCGCAGGATCTGCGTCAGGTCATGGTAGAGCCGCGCCGCCGAGCGCAGGATCTCGGCCTCGGACTGGCCGAGCAGGCCGAGCTTGGCGGCATTGTCGAGCACCTGCAGCGTGGAGACGCTGAGGATTTCCGGCTTCACCGCGGCATGCGCGAGCTGGAGATATTGCGCGATGAAATCGATGTCGACGAGCCCGCCGGCGGCGAGCTTGATATCCCAGACATCGTCCTCGCCCTTCTCCAGCGCGATCGCGCGCCGCATGTCGGCGACGTCGGCCGCGGTCGACGCCGCATCGCGCGGCCGGGTCAGCACGCTGCGGATGATCGCCTCGATCTTCTCGCGGAACTCAGGCGACGACGAGATCACGCGGGCGCGCGTCAGCGCCATGTGCTCCCAGGTCCAGGCCTCGCGCTCCTGGTAGTCGGAGAATGAATCGATCCGCGAGGCGACCGGGCCGGCGCGCCCCGACGGGCGCAGCCGCATGTCGACCTCATAGAGCACGCCGTAATTGGTCCGGGTCGTGAAGGCGCTGATCAGGCGCTGGGTGAAGCGGGCAAAATACTGCGCGCCATGCAGCGAGCGCTCGCCGTCGGAGTCCGGCGCCTCGCTGTCGAAATCGTACAGCAGGATCAAATCGAGGTCGGAGGACGCCGTCATCTCGCGGCTGCCGAGCCGGCCCATCGCGACGATCGCGGTCTCCTGCCCCTTGATCCGGCCATATTGCGCGGCGAACTGGTCGGTGACGAGGCCATGCACGGTGTGCACGATGCCCTCGGCCACATCGGCAAAGGCGGTGCTGGCGTGCTGCGCCGACACCGTGCCGGACAGGATCCGCGTGCCGATCAGGAACAGGCTCTCCTGGCCGAACAGCCTCAGCCGATCGAGGAAATCCTCGTAGGACGACGCATCCTGCAGCGTGGCGGCGAGCCGCGCCGACAGTTCCTTCTTGTCCGGCATCGCGCCGAAGAAGCGCGGGTCGACCAGGCCGTCCATGATCTGCGGCTGCCGCGCCAGCATGTCGCCGAGCCGCGGTGCCGCGCCGAGGATCAGCGCCACCAGCGCGACGAAATCACGATTCTGGCTGAGCAGCGAGATCAGCCGCCCGCCCCGCTGCAGCGCGCCGAGGAAACGGTCGAACGCCGCCACCGCATCGTCCGGCTCCTCGGCATGCGCGAGGCCGTCGATCAGGCCGGGAATGAATTCCAGGAACGCGGCGCGCGTCGCCTCGACGCGCAGCGCGCGATAATCGCCCTCGATCCATTGCTGCACGGTGCCGGCAACCGCGATCGGCTTCTTGAAGCCGAGATGGGCGAGATGCTCGATCAGGCGGGCATCCTCGGGCCCGGCGCCATAGTCGATATCCGGCAGCTTTGCGGTGCCGGTCGGATCGTCGCCCTCGAACAGCTTGCCATAGTGGTTCTGCACGATCTTGAGCTGGCCGAGCAGGTCCCTGGCGAAGGTCTCGCGATTCTCGTAGCCGAAGAAATGCGCAAAGCGCTCGACGTCCTCAGGCGCTTCGGGCAGCGAATGGGTCTGCTCGTCGGCGATCATCTGCAGCCGGTGCTCGACCCGGCGCAGGAATTCGTAGGCCGTCGTCAGCTCGTCGCGCGCTTCAAAGGTGATCCAGTTGCTGTTGGCGAGCACGTTGAGCGCCTCCAGCGTCGGCCGCGCCCGCAACTCCGGATGGCGGCCGCCGGCGATCAACTGCTGGGTCTGGGCGAAGAACTCGATCTCGCGGATGCCGCCGCGGCCGACCTTGACGTTATGGCCCTCGACCGAGATCTCGCTCTGGCCGCGATAGGTCTGCATCTGCCGCTTCATGTCGTGGACATCGGCAAGCGCGGCAAAATCCAGATGCTTGCGCCAGACGAACGGCGCGAGCTCGGCGATCAGCGCCTCGCCGGCCTTCGGATCGCCGGCACAGGGCCGCGCCTTGATCATCGCGGCCCGCTCCCAGGTGCGCCCCTCGCGCTCGTAATAATGCAAAGCCGCATCGGTCGAGATCGCGACCTGGGTCGAGGCCGGGTCCGGCCGCAGCCTGAGATCGACCCGGAACACGTAGCCGTCGCCCGAGCGCTGCTGCAGCATCCGCGCCATCGCCTGGGTGACGCGCACGAAGAACGGCTGCGGCTCGATGTCCTCGGCGAGCGAAGTGGCCGCGCGATCGAAGAACACGATCAGGTCGACGTCGCTGGAATAGTTCAGCTCGCCGGCCCCCATCTTGCCCATCGCGAGCACGATCAGGCCCGAGCCTGCCTCGGGGTGATCGGGGTCGGCGGCGGTCATCCGGCCGCGGGCCACTTCCTGCCGGAACAAATATCGCAGCGCCGATTGCACCGAATTCACCGCGATGTCGGTCAGCGCCGCCGTCACCCGCATCACCGGCCAGACGCCGCCGATGTCGCACAGCGCGATCATCAGCGCGGCCTCCGCCTTCATGCGGCGAAGCAGAACCATCACGTCGGCCTCGCTGCCGGCGGCGAGCACCTCGCGCGACGTCGTCTCGATCAAGCCGGCCAGATGCTGTTCCGGGTCGCATGACAGGATCCGGATCAGCCGCGCGGCGTCGGCGCGCGCGAGCTCGAACAAATAGGGCGAGAACTCGGCGATGCCGCGCAGGATGTCCCGTGCGAACGGATGTTCGAGCAACGCATTGAGCGCGGCCGATTGCGCCGGCTCGAGCTCGGCGAACCAGTCGGTCAGGCGCTGATCGGCGGATACGGGCGCGGCGACACGCGGTCCGTCCGCGAACCGCGCGGCCAGACGATGTCGATCCGCGTTTCCCGGCGCGGCGGCATTCATGCCGCCTTCTGTGGCACATCCTGCGTTTGAGCCGCAAGCCTGTCACTGCCGCCCGCCCGCGCGGGCAGCACCAGGGTAGCGACCAGCCCCGGATGGGCATCGCCGAGCCTCAGCTCGCCGCCGTGAAGCGTGGCGACCGCCGAGGCCAGGCTGAGGCCGAGACCGGAACCGGGTAAGGTGCGGCTCGCCTCGAGCCGGACGAAGCGCTCGACCGCGTGCTTGCGGTCGGCCTCGGGAATGCCCGGGCCGTGGTCGGTGACGCTGAGCAGGACCTGGTCGCCCTCGCGCCGCGCCTCGATCAGGATCTCCCGCGCATCCGCATTGAGCGGCTGCACGCTCGCGTCGGGCTTGCCGTATTTGATGGCATTCTCGACCAGGTTGGCGACCGCCTGGCTGATCAATTCGCGGTTGCCGTGAATCGGCGCCGACACGGTCTTCACCTGCAGCGTCATGCCGTCGTCCTCGGCCAGCGGCTCGTACAGTTCGTGGATGCCGTTGGCGACATCGGCGCCGTCGAAATCGTCCATATTGCCGCGCGCCTGGCCGGACTCGGCACGCGCGATCATCAACAGGGCGTTGAAGGTACGGATCAGCCCGTCGGATTCCTCGATGGTCCGCTCGAGCGCCGCGCGATAGTCGGCCTCGCAGCCCGACCGCGCCAGCGCCTCCTCGGCGCGGTTGCGCAGCCGCGTCAGCGGTGTCTTGAGGTCATGGGCGATGTTGTCGGAGACCTCCTTCAGCCCCGTCATCAGCGCCTCAATGCGCTCGAGCATGGCATTGAGATTTTCCGCCAGGCGATCGAGCTCGTCGCCGCTGCGGCCGACCGGCAGACGGCCGGACAGATCGCCGGCCATGATGCGCTTGGTGGTTCCGGTCATGGCGTCGATCCGGTGCAGCACGCGACGGGCGACGAAGATGCCGCCGCCGATGCCGAGCACGACGACGACGAGGATCGACCATTGCGCGGCCTTGGCGACGATGCCGAACAGCCGCCGCCGTTCCTCGAGGTCGCGCCCGACCAGCAGGCGGAAGCCGTTGTCCATCTGGGTGACCCGCACCAGCGCGCGGTGATCGGTCTTGTCCTGGTCGTCGAGCCGGCGATAGGCGGTCTCCGTCCAGCCCTGCGTGCTCATCACGCCCGGCGCCAGCGCGCCGACATTGCCGGCGAGCATCTGCCCGTTCGGCGCCGTCACCAGATAGAGGTTGGCGCCCGGCCGCAGCGCACGATTGCCCATGGTGCCCAGCAGGCCGCGCAGACCGCGGCGGTTGTAGATGTCGGTGATCTCGCTGATCTCGACGTTGACCGTCGTCGTGATCTGCTCGGTGATCAGCCGCCGCGTGTTCCAGGCGAAGTAAGCCAGCAGCGAGGCCGCGAACAGCGCGAACAGGAATAGGTAGACCAGCGTCAGCCGAAACGCCGTGGTCCGGATCAGTTTACCGAATGCCGTCACGGATCATATACCCCGCGCCGCGGATGGTATGCAGCAGCGGCCGCTCAAAACCCTTGTCGATCTTGGAGCGCAGCCGCGAGATGTGGACGTCGATGACGTTGGTCTGCGGATCGAAATGATAGTCCCAGACATTCTCGAGCAGCATGGTGCGCGTCACCACCTGCCCGGCATGCTTCATGAGATATTCGAGCAGGCGGAACTCGCGCGGCTGCAAGGTCAGCTCGTCCTTGCCGCGGGCGACGCGATGCGACAGTCGGTCGAGCTCGAGGTCGCCGACCCGGTAGGTCGTCTCCTCGGCCGGGCCGACATTGCGCCGCGACAGCACCTCGACGCGCGCGAGCAGCTCGGCGAAGGAATAGGGTTTCGGCAGGTAGTCGTCGCCGCCGGCGCGCAGGCCCTTGATGCGGTCATCGACCTGGCCGAGCGCCGAGAGGATCAGGACCGGCGTCCGGTTGCCCTTGTCGCGCAGGCTGCCGATCAGCGACAGGCCGTCACGCTTCGGCAGCATGCGATCCACAACCAGCACGTCGTAGTCGCCGGTCTCGGCCATCGACAGCCCTTCCTCGCCATCGGAGGCGAGATCGGCGATATAGCCGACTTCGCGGAATGCCTTGACCAGATAGTCGGCTGACTCACGGTCGTCTTCGATGATCAGGATGCGCATTTGCGGAGCGATTGCGGTCACGGGAATTGGCCCTCTGTCAGCATGACGCGGCCGGCCTGCACATGCAAGACGACCGCGCATATTCCGGGAATCTCGTGGGCGCATGATCTCCGCGCAAACCCGTTCCGGGTTTGTCGCGGGGGAAAACCGGTCTCCACTTTTCCGAATCATGCGCTGAAAAAAGTGGGCGGTGAAGCTGGGGGACCTCACCGCCCTGAGACCTTCCGACAGAGGGGGGCATATTCCATCGAAAGGCAACGTAGGGAGCGAGCAAGGGGCCCGCCCCCCGGAAAGCGCCGTCGGCGGGGGCGACTGATGCCGGCGACGCTTTCCAACTCATAGATAGTTATCCCTTCGCCAGCGGCACTGCCACAAAGCGCGACGAACCGCCGCTCTTCACGCGCATGAGAACGCTGTTCTTGCTGTCATTGCGCGCCGCGGTGATCGCATCACGCACTTCACCGGCGGTGCCGACGGACTTGCCGGCGACCTCGAGGATCACGTCGCCTTCCTTGAAGCCCCGCTCGGCGGCAGCACTCTTGGGATCGACTTCGGTCACGACCACGCCTTCCTTGCCAGCGCCGGCCACGCTGTTGGCGGGCGCCACGGTGAGGCCGAGCTTCGGCACGTCGGTGCCGCGGGACGAATTGCCCTTGTCGCTCTTGTCGGTGTCAGCCTTGGCTTCCAGGTTGTTCGGCAGCTGGCCGAGCGTGAGGTTGACGGTCTTGTCCTGACCCTTGTGCAGCACGTTCAGCTTCACGGCGTTGCCGGGCGCGAGGCCACCGATGGTGCGGGCGAGCTCACGCGCATCCTTCACCGGCTCGCCGTTGACGGAGGTGATGACGTCACCGGACTCGATGCCGGCCTTGGCCGCGGGGCCGTTGGCCTGCGGTTCGGCAACCAGCGCGCCTTCGGCCTTCTTCATGCCGAGGCTGTCGGCGATGTCGGAGGTCACCGGCTGGATCTGGACGCCGATCCAGCCACGGCTGACCGCGCCCTTGTCCTTCAGCTGGGCGACGACGCTCTTGACGGTCTGGGCCGGGATCGAGAACGCGATGCCGACGCTGCCGCCGGACGGCGAGTAGATCGCCGTGTTGACGCCCATCACCTCACCGGACACGTCGAACGCCGGGCCACCCGAATTGCCCTTGTTCACGGGCGCATCGATCTGGATGAAATCGTCATACGGGCCGTTGCCGATGTCGCGGCCGGAGGCCGAGACGATGCCCGCGGTCACGGTGCCGCCGAGGCCGAACGGATTGCCGACCGCCAGCACCCAGTCGCCGATGCGCGGCTTGGAGTCGGACAGCTTGGCGAACTGGAAATTCGAGCCGCCCTCGACCTTGATCAGCGCGAGGTCGGTGCGCGGATCGGTGCCGATCACCTTGGCGGAATAGGTCTTGCCGTCGTCGGTGGTGACTTCGACCTTGTCGGCGCCGTCGACGACGTGGTTGTTGGTCACGGCAAAGCCGTCAGCCGAGATGAAGAAGCCGGAGCCCTGGCCCGTCACCACGCCACCGCCACGCGGTCCACCGCGCAGGCCCGGGGGCAAGCCATCCGGACCGCCGAAGCGGCGGAAGAAGCGCTCCATCGGCGAACCCGGCTGGAACGGCGAATCGTCATTGTTACTGTCGTCCTTCGCGACCTTCTCGCGAATGTTGACCTTGACCGAGATCACCGACGGCTTCACGCGCTCGACGATGTCGGCAAACCCGACCGGCTGCTGAACCTTCTTGACCTCGTTATTGACCTGCGCATGCGCGGGCGTCGTGAACAGGTCGGCGGGGTTGTGCGAGGGGCTGAAGCCGTAGGTGGCGGCACCGAGGCCGGCCACGACCGACGCCATCAGCGCGAGTTTGCGGGCAGAAAACAGCGAGCGC
Source organism: Bradyrhizobium elkanii USDA 76 (assembly GCF_023278185.1). NCBI lineage: Bacteria > Pseudomonadati > Pseudomonadota > Alphaproteobacteria > Hyphomicrobiales > Nitrobacteraceae > Bradyrhizobium > Bradyrhizobium elkanii. The sequence continues at coordinate 6,134,944 of NZ_CP066356.1, forward strand.
TTCGGCGCCTTGTAGGACGGAAGGGTCGAGAGGTCGGGACGGTCGGTCATGTCTTGAAATCTCCAGGGCCAGAATCATTGGTGCCGGGGGCGAGCACCTGATGGGTCTGAACATGGGGTCATCAGCCTTACAGCGCGCTGGCTGCGGAATTAAACTTTGGTAATTGAGCAGGCCGTCGCTGCGGCAGAATAGCGCAGGCAAATAAAAGACTTAAAAGGGAACTAAAGCGGCTTGTCCGGCGCGGATTCCGCCGCCAGCAGCCGTTTCAGGCGCGCCTGCTCGTCGGACGTCAGTCCGGCGGCGGAATCGCCCCCGCCGGCGGCCGGATTTGCCTTGCGCCGGCCGAGCCGCCAGAGCGCAAAACCGCCCAGCAGCAGCGCCAGCGGCGGGGTCAGCCACAGCAGCAGCGTGTGCTCGTTGAGGCGCGGCTTCAGCAGCACGAATTCGCCGTAGCGGGCCACCAGGAAATCGATCACCTGGCGGTCGCTGTCGCCGGCCGAGATGCGTTCACGCACCAAAAGACGGAGGTCGCGCGCCAGCGGCGCCTCCGAATCGTCGATCGACTGGTTCTGGCAGACCATGCAGCGCAGCTCTTTGGAGAGCTCGCGCGCCCTCGCCTCCTTGGCCGGATCCGCCATGACCTCGTCGGGCAGCACCGCCCGGGCGGGCATCGCGCCGAGCATCAGGATCGCCGCAAGCATGGCGGCTGCAAGCGCGCGCCACCGCATCACTCGGCCGCCTGCAATGCGCGCGCCGCTTTCGCCGGCTTCGGCGCGCCGACCCGCAAGCGGCGGTCGGACAGCGACAGCATGCCGCCGAACGCCATCAGCACCGGTCCCCACCAGATCATCAGTACCAGCGGCTTGTGATAGATGCGCACCGCGATCGCGCCGTCGGCCGAGGTATCGCCGAGCGAGATATAGAGCTGGCTTGCTCCCCGCGTCATCAGCGCGGCCTCGGTCGTCGAGGCGCCGCGGGTCGTGAAGTTGCGCTTCGAGGGCGTCATCACGCTGACCTTCTCGCCGTCACGCGTCACGGTGAATTGCGCGACCATCTCGCGGAAGTTCGGACCCTGCCGCGGATTCAGGCCGTCGAGCCGCAACTGGTAGCCGGCGACGCGGGCGACGTCGTCCGGCTTCATCGCGCCGATATATTCGCTATTCCAGGTGGTCTCGCAGACGATCCCGATCAGCGCGACGCCGAGACCGGCATGCGCAAACGCCGTCCCCCAGGTCGCGCGCGGCAACCCGCGCGCGCGGCGCAGCGAGAGCGACAGCGGAATCCGGAACAGCGCGATGCGCTCGGCGAGATCGCATAGCGCGCCCATGATCACGAACACCGCAAGCCCGATCGCGAGCGGCGCCAACGTCGCGCCGCCATAGGTCCATGCCAACACCAGCGCCATCGCAACCAGCGCGACGATGCCGGCCAGCATCAGCCGCTGCGCCGCGCCGAGCAGATCGCCGCGCTTCCAGGCCAGCAGCGGCCCGAACGGCACCGCGAGCAGCAGCGGCACGAACAGCGGCGCGAAGGTGAAATTGAAGAACGGCGCGCCGACCGAAATCTTTTCGCCGGTCAGAACCTCGAGCGCCAGCGGATACAGCGTGCCGATGAACACGGTCGCGCAGGCGGTGGTGAGCAGCAGGTTGTTGAGCACCAGCGCGCCCTCGCGCGAGATCGGCGCGAACAGTCCGCCCTGCTTCAGCGCCGGCGCGCGCCAGGCATACAGCGACAGGCTGCCGCCGATGAAGACGAACAGGATCAGCAGGATGAACACGCCGCGCGTCGGATCGGTCGCGAAGGCGTGAACCGACGTCAGCACGCCGGAGCGCACCAGGAAGGTGCCGAGCAGCGACAGCGAGAAGGTCAGGATCGACAACAGGACGGTCCAGACCTTCAGCGCGTTGCGCTTTTCCATCACCAGCGCCGAATGCAACAGCGCGGTGCCGGCAAGCCACGGCATCAGCGAGGCGTTCTCGACCGGATCCCAGAACCACCAGCCGCCCCAGCCGAGCTCGTAATAGGCCCAGTAGGAGCCCATCGCGATGCCGAGCGTCAGGAAGATCCACGCCATCAGCGTCCACGGCCGCACCCAGCGCGCCCAGGCGGCGTCGATCCGTCCCTCGAGCAGCGCCGCCACCGCGAACGAGAACGAGATCGAGAAGCCGACATAGCCGAGATAGAGCATCGGCGGATGCACCGCGAGGCCGATATCCTGCAGCACCGGATTGAGGTCGCGTCCTTCCAGCGGCGGATTGGCGATGCGCAGGAACGGGTTCGAGGTGATCAGGATGAACAGATAGAAGGCGCTGGCGACCCAGGCCTGCACCGCCAGCACATGCGCGCGCAGCGACAGCGGCAGATTGTTGCCGAACGCCGCGACGAGGCCGCCGAACAGCGCCAGGATCGACACCCACAGCAGCATCGAGCCTTCATGGTTTCCCCAGACGCCGGTGATCTTGTAGAGCAGCGGCTTCAGCGAATGCGAATTCTCGTAGACATTGGCGACCGAGAAATCCGAGGTGACGTGCAGCGTCACCAGCGCCGCGAACGACGCCGCGACGAACAGCAACTGGGCGAGCGCGGTCGAACGCGCGACGTTCATCAGCGCCGCATCGCGCCAGCGCGCGCCGACGATCGGGACGATGGACTGGATCAACGCGAGCCCAAGCGCGAGCACCAGGGCGTAATGTCCACTTTCGGCAATCACCGCACGGCTCCCTGGGTCGGCGCCGCGGAGGCGCTCGGCGTATTGCCTGATTTGGCACCGTAGTCGTCCTTCCAGTGGCCCTGCTTCTTCAGGGCGTCGGCGACGTCCTTCGGCATATAGGTCTCGTCATGCTTGGCGAGCACGGTGTCGGCGCGGAACACGCCGTTCGCGTCGAGCACGCCTTCGGCGACGACGCCCTGCCCCTCGCGGAACAGATCCGGCAGGATGCCCTTGTAGGCGACCGGCAGCGTCGCGCCGCCGTCGGCGACGGTGAAGGTCACGGCGAGATTGTCGCCGCGATTCAGCGACCCCGGCTGCACCAGACCGCCGAGCCGGAAGCGCTTGCCCGGACCGAGATGCTTTTCGGCGACCATCGACGGCGTCGAGAAGAATACGATGGAATCGCGCAGCGCGTTCAGCACCAGGCCCGCGGCGATCGCCAGCACGACGAGCGCGCAGCCGATCAGTGTCAAACGCCGTTGTTTCCTGGTCATGGTCCATCCTTGCGCATGACATCCTCCGAAAACCGCTGCGCACTTTTCGGCGTCATGCGCTTATCCATCCAGCCCGAGATTCTTCAGCCCCTCATTGAGCTGACGCAACCGGTCCGCATCGTTGGCGACCGCCTGACGGGCATCCGCGAGCGCGCTCATTGCCTTGTCGCGCTCGCCCATCACGAGATAGGCGCGGACCAGCCGCAGCCAGCCCTCGACGTCGTCGCCATTGGTCTTCAGCCGCGTCGCCAGCCGATCGACCATGCCTTTGATCATGGTGCCGCGATCGGCCGCGCTCATGTCCCGGGCCGCGGCCACCGCGCTGTCCGGCAGCGCCGGTGCGCTGACGCCACCGGGCGAGCTGACGCCGCCGGTCACGCTGCCGCCGCCGGGCGCGCTGCCGCCGACGCGTACCAGCGCGGCCTGCACCAGCGGCCGCCACGGCGCGTCCGCCGGCGCCTTCGCCAGCATCTTCTGCCAGAGCGCCGCGGCGTCGGCCTTGCGGCCGTCCTGCTCGGCGGCAAGGCCGAGGAAATAGTTCGCCTTGGCATCGTCGCCATTCAGCGCGACCGCGCGCTCGAATTCCGCCTTGGCGTCCGCGGTGACGACGCCGCCAGCAGTCCCCATCAGCGCCTCGCCGAGATCGGCGCGGCGATCGGCGCTGTCGCCGGCATAGGTGATGGCGTTGCGATAGGCGCGGACGGCGTCATCGTAGCGGCCGAGGCGCGACAGCACCGGGGCCAGCACCGTCCAGCCGCGGCCGTCGGTCGGGTTCTTTTCGAGATGCGCCTCGACCTGCGCGACCAGATTGGCGAGCGGCTGGTTGGCGTCGGCCACCCGGCCGCGCTCGGCGAGCGGAAAGTCACCGAGGCGCGGCGAGCCGAGCGCGAGATAGAAGCCCGAGGCAATCACCGGCAATCCGACCAGGCCGACGATCGCGGCAGTGCGCCGCAGATTGAGGCTGCCTTGCATCGGGGTCTCACGTCCGCTCTGATCGGCGGCGGCCAACAGCCGGCGGCTGATCTCGACCCGCGCGGCATCGGCCTCGGCGGCGCCGATGATCCCGGCCGCCATGTCGCGGTCGATTTCGGCGAGCTGGTCGCGATAGACCACGACCTCGCTGCCGCCGGTATCCGCGCGCCCGCGGCGGCTGAGCGGCCACAGCACGGCAAAGATCGCCGCGACCGTCATCAGCGCGAACACAAACCACAGCGTCATCAAGCGGTTCCCGGATGGAACGGCGGCTTCCGGCAAGCCGCCTTAGAATCGCTTTACACTACCGGCGGCGAGCCCGGCAATTGACAATTGCTGGATCGACCGAAGGTCGAAATCAGCCGGTTTCCGGTGCCGTTCCGGCGGTATCGCAACAGCGTTACCTGGCCAAGGCGCGCCCGACCAAAATATCGAAAACAACCCCATGCAAAGGAGCCGGCGGCCGCCGGCGCTCGATTGACCGTTGACACGTCGGGCAAATCAGCCCCACACTTCCGTTATTCCGAAATTTCGCAAATGCTTGCCGTGGCGCAGGGCAATCGCATATGGGCTCGGTAGCTCCACAAACTCGTCATGCCCGGCCTTGTGCCGGGCATCCACGTCTTGGTCTCCGCAACAGAAAGACGTGGATGGCCGGGACAAGCCCGGCCATGACGGCGCGGAAACACCAGTGCTAGAGCCATATGCTTATCCTACGCCTTCGCGCGTAGCGCCGAAAATGCTCGCGAATTCTTTTCGCCCGTTGCTATCCGCGCTCTCGCTACCCCGCGCGCGAGGATTTGCGCTCGCCGGTCACGGCGTTTTCCGCCGCCCTGTTCATCAGGGAGGCGTAGTCGTGGCCGAACAGCACCTCGCAGAACCGGATCGCGGCCTTGACCTGCTGCTGGCGGAAGGCCCGGACCCGGGCGTCGCCGCCGCGCAGCGACTGCACCAGCCCTTCGGTCGACTGCTCGACATAATGTTGCAGGTCCGAGAAGGTCCGCAGCGTCACCTCGTTGATGGCGAGCTCGCTGGCATAGGTGCGGCACACCGCGACGAAATCGATCAGGGCGGCGGCGTCCTCGACCTCGGTCGCATCGATCTTGGCGCCGGCCGTAATGTCCTTGTCGGCGCGCTGGCGCAGGATGCGGCGGACCCGGCCCGGCACGCTGTCGATCTCCGATTGCAGCGCGTTGGAGGTATCGGCGCGAACCGAGGTGAGCTGGCGGCCCCAGGTGGAATCGTTGCGCAGATCGAGCTCGGTGCGCAGGCCGCGGACGCCGTCATGCAGGGTCTTGAGCTGCTCGCCGACATAATCGAAATGCCCGCGCCTGATGTCGGTCCGCAGGCAGGCCGCGACGAACGACAGATCATGCAGCGCGATGGTGACCGCGACGCCATACGGCATTGCCGCGACGCGGAGCTCGTCGTCGGAAGCCGCCATCTTGATGGCAAGGCGGACGATCTGCCATGGCGCGGCGAGCCGCTGCGCAATCAGTGACAGCGCGAACGGCAATAGCTGCGGCGTCTGCAACGACGGCAGCTTGAGCGCTTCGGTCGCTGAAGCGATCTGGGAATCGGCAAATACCCGGATCTGGCTCGGCAGCCGGCTTCCCAGGGTTTCCAGCGCTTCGCGGGCCTGCAGAACGAGGCCGATCGGCAGCAGGTCCTCGACAACGCTCGGCGGGCCGACGCGCGACAGCGCGCGCTGGCGGTCGTCCTGACTCGGCGCCGCGATCTTGAGGATGGCGTCCGCAGCCGCAAGCTGGAACTTGCGTGCGGCGACCTCCATCGGACCGCTTTCGGTAGCTGCAGCCAGCGCTGCCTCGAATTCGCGGGCCGCCTCCGGCGTCCCCTCGCGGGCCAGCCACTGCCAGATCGGCAGCAGCGAGGCGCGCCGGAGCTGGCCCGGCCGCGTCGGGAAATTGGTCTCGGCGAGGAACGGCTCGAGCGGCCGGAACAGCAGCCGCGCCGGGTCGTCGCTGCGCGGCTGGATCTGCTCGTCCTCCTCGGCGCCACGCGCGATCTTGCGCAACTGCTCCAGCACCAGATTGGCGACGGTGATGTCCTCGCCACGTTCGACGGCGCGCTCCAGCTCCCGCATCAGCAGCGCCTGCGATTGCGGCGGAAGCTGCGCGAGATAATCCCTCAGCCGCTCGGTCGATTTCTGGCTCATGCCCGGTCGTGAAAGCTTGGTGCCCGGCAAGCGCCGCAGCCCGTCCGCCCGCAATGATAGCGGTCGGCGCGTTAAGAAGCCGTTTAGGAAGAATAGCGGCGTCGAGTCTGCCAAAGGCAGACTAAGCGGGATGAGATAAGGTTGAGCTGGAACGGCGCCGAAGGATCACCTCTCCCTTGGGAGAGGTCGATTTGCGCAGCAAATCGGGTGAGGGGCTACGGTCTATCGGGAGAGCAAGAGCCCTCACCCGGATTGCACTGGACGATGCTTCGCATCGCCAGGCGCAATCCGACCTCTCCCCGGCGGGGAGAGGTGATCCGAAACCTTGGCGAGCCAATTCAACCAAAACTCATCCCGGTCTACACCGCCGGCAACATGATCTCCGCCCGCAGGCCGCCGATCGGCGCGTTGTTCAGGGTGAGATTGCCGCCATAGAGGCCGGCGAGATCGGTCACGATCGACAGGCCGAGCCCCGAGCCGGGTTTCGACTCGTCGAGCCGCTGGCCGCGCCGCGACACCTGGGCCCGCTCGGCTTCCGACAGGCCGCGCCCGTCGTCGTCGACCACAATGCGCAGTCTCGGCCCGGCGCCCGAGGCCTCGGGCGGGACCACGGTCACCTCGACGAACACCTGCGAAGCCGCCCATTTGCAGGCGTTGTCGACGAGATTGCCGACCATCTCCTCCAGGTCCTGCCGCTCGCCGCGAAACCGTGCCGCCGGATCGGCCTTCGCCTCGATCGAAAGGTCGCGATCGCGATGGATCTTCTCCATGGTCCGGCGCAGCGCCTCGATCACAGGTGCGACATCGGTGATGGTGCTGACGATAGTGGCACGGGCGGCGATCCGCGCGCGCTCGAGATGGTGCGCGACCTGGTCCCGCATCAGATCGGCCTGCTCCAGCACCTTGCTGGCGAACGGATCGCCGGCATGCGCGCCCGCCTCGTTCACGATCACCGACAACGGCGTCTTGATCGCATGGGCGAGATTGCCGACATGGGTGCGCGAGCGCTCGACGATCTCCCGGTTGGCATCGATCAGCGCATTGGTCTCGCGTGCCAGCGGCGCGATCTCGACCGGAAACCGGCCTTCCAGCCGCTCGGCGCGGCCGGAGCGGATATCGGCGATCGCATCCGAAATCCGCTTGAGCGGCGCGAGGCCGTAGCGCACCTGGAAGATCGTGGTCAGCAGCAGCACGATGCCGAGCGCGGCGAAGGTGCCGCCGAGATAGTAGTCGAAGCTGCGCGTCTCATCGAAGATCTCGGTGGCATCGCCAGCGACGCTGACCAGGAACTTGCCGTCGGCGCCGAGATCGACCGGCCGCTCCACCACGCGCAGGCTCTGGCCCTCGGGCCCGTCGACATAGCCGAGGCGGACGCCGGCAGCGGTCAACTCGGCGCCGTGCTCCTCGAGCTTGGGCAGCTTCTTGTCCCACAGCGAGCGCGAGGCGCGGGTCTCGCCCTTTTCGGTATCGGTCCGGGTGATCTGCCAGTACCAGCCTGACAATGGCAGGTCGAACAGCGGCTCGCCGAGCGACTGGAACTGGCGGTCCGCCGGCTCGTCCGGCGTCGCCACTTCGGCGATCAGGGTGCGCAGATAGAGATTGAGCCGCCGGTCGAAGGCGCGCTCGGTGGCGTCGCGATAGACCGACGACAGGATGACGCCCGTGATCGCCAGGATCACCACCACCCAGGCGGTCGCCGAGACGAACAGGCGTGTCGCGAGCGAGCTGCCGCCCATCAGAACATCGTGTCAGCGGCAACAGACATGGCGAATCCCGTCCTCCTGGCGCGGATCATGCCGTAGCCCGCACGTCGATCAAGCGCCTTAAGAGCATGATCCGATTGAATAGGATATGCCCTTATCCTATTGTTTGGTCGTGCTTTCTTCGCGCGAACGAACCGGCATCCATTTCGCTCGAAAATGCTTCAAGAGCATGATCTTTTCGGAAGACCGCTTCGCACTTTTCCGGATCATGCCCTAGGTCGGCGGCGACAGCATGTAGCCGAGGCCGCGAACGGTCTGGATGATATCGACTTCCAGCTTCTTGCGAATGCGCCCGACGAATACCTCGATCGTGTTCGAGTCGCGGTCGAAGTCCTGGTCGTAGAGATGCTCCACCAGTTCGGTGCGCGAGACCACCCGCCCGGTGTGGTGCATCAGATAGTCGAGCAGATTGTATTCGTGCGAGGTCAGCTTGATCGGATTGCCGTTGACGGTGACACGCTTGGTGCGGGTATTCAGCGCCACCGGCCCGCAGTTCAGTTCGACCTGGGCATGCCCCGTCGCGCGGCGCAGCAGCGCGCGGATCCGCGCCAGCACCTCCTCAAGGTGGAAGGGCTTGGCGACATAGTCGTCGGCGCCGGCGTCGAAGCCCTGAACCTTGTCGCTCCAGCGATCGCGTGCGGTGAGGATCAGCACCGGCATCACCCGCTTGTTCCGCCGCCAGGCCTCGAGCACCGAAATACCGTCCATCTTCGGCAGACCGATATCCAGCACGACCGCGTCATAGGGCTCGCTGTCGCCAAGGAAATGCCCCTCCTCGCCGTCGAACGCGCGATCGACCACATAGCCGGCGTCCGTCAGCGCGGTGGTGAGCTGGCGGTTCAGATCCGGGTCATCCTCAACGACGAGCAGACGCACTTTGGCCTCCGAGAGTGAGCATTACGACATTCCGGCACCAAATGAGGCTTCCGGCCGTGAACGGCTTATGAATGGACCCGCAAGGCGCCGCTTATTTTTTCGTCAGGTGCACCATCCCGGGAACCCGCGCAAGCACCCCCTGGTTCCCTCCATGAGATGCGCGCGAAACGAAATCGGGTTTCAGCTCAGAGTATCGTGATACCTTAAACTTGAAGACAATTGTTGCTGGCAACCTTCCGGCGGACCAGGGCACCGAGAACATGTCGGGTCATTTGCAGTCGACCGGCAAGTTAACCTTCGACGACCATTTTCATGTCGCTGACACGAGCGATGCGCTAATTCAACGGCGGCGCGCCGAGCGCACATGGACCGGGAAGAACGCGTTGCTTGTTTCAAAAATACGAAGGTTCGGCGTGATTGCAGGCTGGCTTGCGCTTGCCTTCATCGCCTTCGTGACACTGTCCCCGATCCAGGACCGTCCCTCGCTATTCCATCCGCAGATCGAGCATTTCGCGGCGTTCGCCGTGATGGCGCTGGCCTTCGTGCTGGGCTACCCGCGGCGCACCGCGCTGATCGTGCTCCTTGTCGTCTTCAGCGCGTTCACGCTCGAAGCAATGCAATTCCTGACACCGGACCGTCACGGCCGCCTGATCGACGCGATCGTCAAGGTGGCGGGAGGTCTCGCCGGCGTCGGCGTCGGTCGCTTCATGCTGCTCGTGCTGCGCAACCAGTTCGGCCGGCTGAGGCCGGGCGTGGAGCAGTCCGCAAGCTGAGCGGCCGGCGCTTTGCGCTCAATCGCGCTTCGGCGCTTCCGCCGACTTCATGTCGTCCTGCGCCATGCATTGCTGAAAGAAGTGCAGCCGGTCGCCATTCATCGGCACGGCCCCCGGTCGCTTGTAGGGGTAGACCATGTAGGCCGCGCGCAGGCAGCGCTTTGCGGTCTCGGCGGCGGGTGCGGCGACGGCGGCACTCGACGCCAGCAGGAGCGCCAGCACGGCGCTGAACCGCACGGACACCCCGCTCACGGTTTCTCGCATTCCGAGTAGAACACGCCATTGGCGGCCGCCAGCCGCTGCAGGCAGTGCCGCTTGTCGGTGACCGCGCCCTCGACGGTGAAATCGTAGGCCTGGGCCTTCAGGATCAGCGCGTAGCGTCCCGGCGGCAGCGGCGCGTCGTCGCGCGGCAGGACCTCGAACATCTGCGGATCGTCCTTGAGCGGCGCCGCGCGGAACGGGATCGAGATGTTGCGGATCACCCAGCTGTCGTCACCCGGCGAGACCACCGGCTTGCCGGCCGCGTCGAACGTGGTCTGCTGGCTCACATGCGCGATCAGGCGCACATCGATCGGATCGGAGGCGCTGCCGGCACCCTCGCGCCGGAACACGATGAAGCGGAGATGTCCGTCCGGCAGCGTGGTCTCGCTCGGCCGCGTGATCGCCGCCGAGATCGCCACCCGCGGATCTGGCGCGCGCCCCTGGATCAGTTGCAGCTCGTAAAGCTTGCCGGCGCTCTCGGCATAAACGCCGTAGGCGGTCGGCAATGGCCGTCTCGGCGCCGGTGGCTCGGCCGCAACCGCCGGCGCCGGCACGGCCGCGACCCCCGCCGGCCTTTGGGTTTCAGGCGGCGCCGATGCCAGCGTGCCGGCGATCATCGCGCGGGCCGCGGCCAACGACACGCCGCGTTGCTGCAGCAGGACAACGGCCGCGATCAGCCCGAAGAACGCCAGCATGACAATGTAACGCAGCGGCGCCGACGACGACCATCGCGGACGGCGCGACGCCGCGGCGGGCTCGACGCGATCGAGGGTCGTGACAAAGGCCGCCTCGGCATCGATCGGGGGCGGCGCCTCGATCCGCCGCGCGGCGCCCGCCGCTTCCAGGAATGCGGGCAGCGCCCGCGCCGGCGGGACCTCGAATTTCTCGATCACGTTGCTCTTGGTGTGCGCCTCGACGCCTTCGATCGCCACTTCCAGCGCCTGCATCAAACGCTGCTTCTCCGCCGGATCCTCGTGCGCGAGCTGCTGCAGTTTCTGCCGCGCGAGCTCGTAGACCGCGCTGCGCAGCTGCTGCGGGTCGGCGCTCACGGAATCGATGGTTCGCGCCAGCACCAGCGCGAACTCCACCTCGGGGTGCGCAGGACCGGTGTCCCTGACCGTTCTCTGGGCGGCGTCGGCGTCATAAATGTTAGTCTGGTTTGCCCATAATGTTACAACATTCTATGTGGATTTTACTGTTAACACAAACCACCCGGCCGGCGGATGACACCGCGGTTTGACCGTCCCGATCCGAGCAGCAGCAGCAGGATTCATTGACCCGTTCTCTGCACATCCTGGACCAGTGGTGGTTCGCGCCCAAGCGGGACCGCCGATCCTGGCCGGACCTCCTGCTTCTCGCAGGATGGGTCGCGCTGGTCGGATTCCAGATCGGCCGTCATGTGATGTGGCGCGACGAGGTCCGCGCGCTCACCATTGCCCTGAACGGCGACGATCCGGTCGCCATGCTGCGAGGGTTGCATGGCGAGGGCCACCCTGCCCTTTGGTACCTTCTGCTGCGCGGCGCACATGCCGTATTCGATCGGGTCGAGGTGCTGCCCGCCGTCGCCTTCGTGGTCGGGCTCCTCACGGTCGCACTGCTGATCTTCCGCTCGCCATTTCCGCGGCCGCTGATCCTGCTGTTGATCACCGGCCATGCGCTGTTGTTTGAATACGTCGTGATGGCCAGGAATTACGGCATCTCGGCCCTGTTGCTGTTCGCGATCGCGGCCTGCTATCGGGCTCACCGCGACCGTGGTTTGCTGCTCGGCGCGCTGCTGTTCCTGCTCGCCAACACCAACGTCGTCGGCGCGATCATGGCCGGCGCATTCCTGCTGTTCTGGCTGCTCGACCTGCTTGACACCGATGGCTGGCGCTGGTCGCCGCAACTCGCCAATTTCGCGATCAATGCAACGATCGCGACGATTGGCGTCGTCATCTGCGCCGTGACGATGCTGCCGACCTACAATGACGCCGCGGCCCGGGACTGGTCGCACGAGTCACCGCTGGCGGCGGCAATTCTTGCGCTGGTGAACCCCGGCGCAACGTCGCTGGGCGCGCTGTTTGCCAATCTGCTGCCGGGGGTCGCGGGATCGGCGCTGCTGTTCGGCGCGACGCTCGGGCTGCTGCCGCGGCGACCGGCCTTTCTCGCCGCCATCGCCGCCCTGCTGCTGACGTCGCTGTTCTTCGCCGTCGCCGCCAACGGCGCCTACCGCCACGCCGCGGTCTGGCTGAGCTTCCTGATCGCGCTTTACTGGATCGGCTGGAGCAAAGTCACCGCGCCATCGGTCTCCCGCGCATGGCTCGACCGGCGCTTGCCGGCGATCGGACGCGTGTCGCTCCTGCTGGTGCTCGCGATCCAGACCGCCGCCGGCATCAACGATCTGCGCAATGCAGTGACCGGCGTGGTCGCGAGCCGCAGCGCCGATCTCGGCCGCCTGATCGCCTCGCGCGCCGATCTGGCCAACGCGGTGATCCTCAGCGAGCCGGAATGGCTGGTCGAGGCGCTGCCCTACTACGTCAAGAACCCCCTCTATCTCGCGCGCGACCACAAATTCGGCAGCGTCGTGATCTTCTCGCGCAAGGGCAAGATGGACGGCGATCTCGGCGAGACCCTGCGCCTCGCCCGCGAGCTTCGCGACACGAGCCGCGCGCCCGTCATCATCCTGCTGGCCTACCGGCTCAACGAGATCACGCCCGACCGGATCTACGACGAAGGCAAGGACTGGCGGACGTTCCGTGCCTCAGCGGCGCAGATCCGCGATTTCCGCGAAGCGACCACGATGCTCCGCCGCTTCGGCCCCGCCAAAACCGACGAGAGTTTCGACGTCTACCTCCTCAACTAGGCGATCGATCGACGACGACAGAAAAGGACCGCGCGATGGCGCTGATGGACAGTAAGGTCGAAGCCGGCAAGCCGCCGGCCGCAAGCATCCGGCAGTATCTCGCCATCCTGCGGCTCGATCACAGCACCAAGCACGTCTTCATCGTTCCCGGGATTGTCCTCGCCTGGCTGTTGCGCGGCCCGAGAGGCGAGCATGTCGCAAGCGCGATCGTCCTCGGCCTTGTGGCCGCGATCTGCATCGCGTCGGCCAATTATGTGATCAATGAATGGTTCGACCGCGACTTCGACCGGCATCACCCGACCAAATCGCAGCGCTCCGCGGTCCAGAGCGCGATGGACGGCAGGATCATCGGAATCGAGTGGCTGCTGCTGGTCGCGCTCGGTCTCGTCTGCGCATCTGCGAGCAGCCGCCTGATGCTGTTCGCAACCGGCATCTTCGCCCTGCAGGGCATCGTCTACAATGTCCCGCCGCTCCGCAGCAAGGACAAGGCCTATTTCGACGTCATCTCGGAATCCGTCAACAATCCGCTGCGGCTGTTGATCGGCTGGGCGATGATCGACCCGACCTCGCTGCCGCCGGGCTCGGTGATCCTGTGCTACTGGTTTGGCGGCGCGTTCCTGATGGCGGCCAAGCGGCTGTCCGAATATCGCGAGATCGCCGCGTCCCACAGCAGGGAGCTGCTGGCGCGCTACCGCGCGAGCTTCGCGCACTATACCGAGGTGTCGCTGACGGCCTCGTGCCTCAGCTATTCGCTGTTCTCGGTGTTCTTCCTCTCGGTGTTCCTGGTGAAGTACCGCATCGAGTACGTCCTTGCGATGCCGCTGGTGGTGATGCTGTTCACCACCTACTTCTCGATGTCGACGTCGCCGGGGTCGTCGGCGCAGAAACCCGAGAAGCTCTATGGCGAGCGCGGCCTGATGCTGCTCGTGCTGGCACTGGTCGCCGTCTTCCTGGTGGCAAGCTTTGTCGACATGCCGTTCCTCGCCCGATTGGCGGAGCAGCACTACATCACCTTGAACTGAGGTGCTGTGGACGCAGGCGGTTATCGCCGGCGCGGATGGGCCTTCCGGTGCCACGCCCAGGCCGAGCGGATGATGTAGCCAAGATCGGACCGGCTGGCCTTGAAGCCGAGGCCGCGCTCCGACCTGGAGGGATCGGCCACCAGGATCGGCGGATCGCCGGCCCGGCGCTCGCGCACCACGCTCGGCACCGCTTCACCGGTCTCGGCGCGGATCGCGTCGAGCACCTGGCGCACCGAATAGCCGGTGCCGGTGCCGAGGTTGAACACGCCGCCGGCGTCGCCCTTCAGCAGCAGTTCGAGCGCCGCGATATGGGCGCTGGCGAGGTCATCGACATGGATGTAGTCGCGCACCGCGGTGCCGTCAGGCGTGTCATAGTCTTCGCCGAAGATCGCAAAGTCCGGCACGTGCCCGAGCAGCGCCATCAGCGCGCGCGGAATCAAATGCGTCTCGGGATCGCGAAGTTCGCCGATGGTGACGGAGGCGTCGGCGCCGCAGGCATTGAAATAGCGCAGGCAGACCGAGTTGAACCGATAGGCCGCGCGGTAGTCGGCCAGGATCTGCTCGATCATCAACTTGGAGCGGCCGTAGGGATTGACGGTCGGACCTGCAGCACTCTCGGGAATTGGATCGCGTCCGGCGTTGCCGTAGACCGCGCCGGTCGAGGAAAACACCAGGCGGCCGCAGCCCGCCTCCCGCATGCCGCGCAGCAGTCCGAGCGTGCCGGCAACGTTGTTGGTGAAGTATTTCTGCGGATCCGCCACGGACTCGCCGACCGCACTGAACGCCGCGAAATGCATCACGGCGAGCGCATCGTGCTCGCGGATGGTGGCGGCGATCCTGTCGTGGTCGGCGACGTCGCCGATCACGAGCGGTCCCCAGCGCACGAAATCACGGTGACCGGTGGACAAATTGTCGTAGACGACCGGCAGAAACCCGGCCTCGGCAACCGCCTTGGCGCAATGGGACCCGATGTATCCCGCGCCGCCCGTGATCAGGATCGAACCCCTGCTCGCCATTTGAACTTATTGCCCTGCGCGCGAACCAATTCTGCGCCTCAACAGGCGCAGTGATCGCATCGGTACGACATTCCGTCCGAGGCGGCAAAATGACGATGGGAATAGCGTTAAGACCGAACGGATTTGCAGCCGAAGCAACGGCTAGCGCGACCCCAGCGGCACGTTGGTCCGTTGACCGACCGGCGGCGCGTGCCGCGACGGTCTGCCATAGGGGTAAGCCGGTGTTGCCGGCGGGACCGGCTGGGTCGCCTGCGGCCGCGACGTCGGAACGCCGCCGCCCGGCCCATCGATCGAATAGCGCGTTGCGCCCTGCGCGGTCTGTCCGGTGCCCTGTGCAAGGGCGGGGACGGTGGCGACGACCAGCGCCGCTGTTGTGACAAGGCCGGCCAGCTTCATGTCGATGCCTCGATGGGTTGGACCGGGTCAACCATCGATGCCTCCAATCGTTCCGGCAATGTCGCCGCAGCGGGCTGGCGATCGTCCTTGATGCGAAAAATGGCGTGGCGAAATGTCTCGCCGCGCCATTTTCGATCGATGGAGCTCGTTCAGAACTTCAGGCGCCGGCCTGCGCGACGGCGGCCCAGTGATCGGGGTTCGCCGGGGTCTGCATCCTGACCCAACGATAACGCGCCTGCGACCAGCTGCGGATCTGCGCATTCAGATTGTCGAGCACGATGTCTCCACCCCTGGCGCGGACCACCAGCACGAGATGATGTTCGCCGGAGGAGGTCACAACCTCGCTCAGCAGAAGGTCGCGCATCGGCCAGCCGCGCGCCAGCAGCTCGTGGCGCTTGCTGACCGCGTAATCGTTGCAATCGCCGCGCGCCGGATTGATCAGCCATTCCTCGCCGGCAAGTCCGCGTTCGTTGCGCTGGGGCGCGATGCTGCGATTGACCGAAGCGTTGACCTCGATCAGGTCGGCGATGCGCTGCCTGGTCAGGCGCGTGGCGCCGCCGCGGAACACCATCCGGGCGCGGGCTTTCGGCTTGCACTCGTCGGCATAGCGCATGCAGAACATGGTGTAGGCCATCGGCGCCAGCGTCGGTTCGCTGAAGCGGATCTTCTCGATCACGCCGCGCAGCGGCAGCGGGAAGCCGACCATTCCAGCCTGGGTGTTCCGTGCGCTTGTCCCGAGCGCAAGGACGGCCAGAACCAGGGCCATCACTCTCTTGACGTTGTACATTCTTCACTCCCCACAGTGACGGGAAGCATGTACGGGAAATGTCTTGAGCTTGGGCTCAAGCGCGCGGCGGCATTTGTTTCAAATGCGAGGGTGCGCGCGAGCAGTCCGTTAACCAAGCCTGCGGGGCGCCGCCGTCAGGTCAAGCGCCGATTGCGGCCCGAAATCTTTCGTTCCCATGCCGGCATGGTTGGCCTGCCGTGAAGCCGCCGGCGCGCTCTGTTAAATCGCCACCCGCTGCCTGGGTGCGATCCCGCACCAGCTCATCACGAGATCGGCGAGCATCTTGATCTCGAGATCCGCGGGCGTCCCGCCGGCAAAATCGGCGACCGATTGCCCCAAGGCGACGGCGCGAACATAGGCCGAGCGACTGCCGATCATCGGCCCGATCTCCTCGTCGAGCGTATCGAGCTCCTCGATCAGCTGCTGGCCTTCGAGGGTGCGCTGGTCGACGCGGTTCGGCACGATCATGGCACGGAGCGCCGTTCGCCGCGTGGCACGCACCTCCCGCACGATGTCGAGCGTCCGCGCGGTGGCCTCGATATCAAGGCCGGACGGCGTGCATGGCATCAGCACGATATTGGCGACCGCGAGCACGGCGCCCAGCACCCGATCGTTCGGCGCGGAGTCCACCACGATGATCTGATGCGGAATCTGGCGCATCAGCCTGGCCCATTCGGCGACCGGCCGGGTTTCCGGGTCAAGCTGGTAGACGGGGAACGACAGATTGCCGGGCTCGGCCCAGTGACACGCGGACGCCTGCGAGTCGGCGTCGACCAGTCCCACGACGCCCGTGCGCCGATCCAGTTCTGCGGCCAGCAAGACCGCGAGGGTCGTCTTTCCGACCCCGCCCTTGCGCTGGGCAACCGAGATGACAAGCGGCATCGCAAACTCCTGGCGTTATCCCCCGTGCGTGCGCGGGAGGACACCTTCATCAACGAGCGTCAGCATCCGCGGCAGACAGACCCGCTTTGCGTCGTAATTGTCCCGCACGAAGCTGCGCGCCTTCATCCGCATCTTCTTGAAGGCCTTGGGCCGTGACAGCACCGAGACTACCTGATCCGACAGCGCATCAATATCAAAAAACGGCACCAGCAGGCCGTTGCCGTCCGAGATGATATCGCGAAGCGGGGCGGTGTCGGACGCCACCACCGCACATCCCGCGCTCATCGCCTCCAGCAGCGACCAGGACAGCACGAAGGGATAGGTCAGATAGACGTGCACCGAGGATATCTGCAGCAGCTCGAGATACGGTTCCCGAGGAATCCGGCCGAGGAAATGCACCCGGCGCAGGTCGATGTCCGACTTGATCTCGTCCAGGAACATCGACTTCCAGCTCGAGCCCTTGGGCGGATTCGCGCCGTAGGATGTCCCGCTGCCGCCGACGATCACGACCTGCGCATTCGGCCGCGCGGCGAGGATCCTCGGCAGGGACCGCATGAAGACATGGAATCCGCGCACCGGCTCGAGGTTGCGCGAGACGTAGGTGATCACCTCGTCGTCCGCCGACAGCGTCGCACCGTTCGGAAGCTGAAACCGCGCGACCGGATTGGGCTTCACCTCGTCGGTGTCGACGCCCTCGTGGATCACCTCGATCTTGCTCTGAAACTCGGCGGGAAAGGTCGACCTCTGCCATGGCGTCGGCGAGACGCCCGTATCGCATTCCGTGAGCGCCAGCAGCGTGGTCGCATTCTTCAGATGGAGTGCGACATTGCCATCAAGGCCCGTCATGGGAAACTCGGGATCGAAGCCGACGTCCCTGCCCTCGGCACCGTAGTAGAATTCGCAATAGAGGATGATCCGCGCGCGCGGAAACATCGTGCGCAGCGGCAGCGTCTCGCCCCAACCGGGATGCGCGAAGATCAGGTCGGGCACGAAGCCCTGCCCCGACAGCGACGACAGCGCGTACAGAACCTCTTCCGCACGCCGCGATTCGACATCGAAGCGCCGGGCAAACGGATGGACGACCGCGGAATCCGTCTTGGTCGTCGAATATTTGAGCAGCCGGATATCCGGCGTCGTGCTCGCGGTCGATGAACCGACCGCAACGACCCTGTTGCCGGGCTGCTCCGCGAGCGCGCGCGCAATGTGGCGGTACTGGGCTGGAAAGTTATTGTGGACGAACAGGACGTTCATTGGCGGGCGAGCGCGCCCTCCGGCCGCGCGGTCTTCAATTGGGGTCAGGGTCTGCATCATCACCGGCGGTGTGTCATCGATTGGCGGGCGAAACTATCTTACCGGATTAACATTAAGACCCCTTCTATCACACAGATTTTTGGGGCACACTGCAGGGGACTTATCAATCCATTCCGTTAGGCTCGCAGGCGACAATGAACGAACAGATTCAGCAGAAAACCATTGATCTGGCACGGGGTCTCTTCCTGGTTCGATACAATGGCGCAGATGATAAGGTGTCACCTCCGGTGGTGCGCGTATACGCGGATCGCGCCAGTCTTAACAATTGTAATATCATTACCGGACCGGACGTGGTCAATGGAACCCTGTTCGCGCCCGAGACCGCGCTGGTCGTGTCGGTCGCCCGGCCGAGCCGCCTGATCGTCGAGGTCACCGCAGGGCGCGTCGGCGGGTCGACCGCCGCCAATATCAAGATCGAGCCGCTGACCCAGGGACAACCGGCTGAGCAGCCGGCCAGCCAGCCATTCGACATGTTCGAGCCGGAGGCTGGGCCCGGCGAGTTGAGCGACCTCAAGCTGCTCGCACATGTCGCGGGCCTGGGCGACGTGACGGTCGGCTCGAATGTCTGGATTGCCGGACCGTCCGCGCCGGCCCGGATCGAGGGAATTTCCCTCGAATGGCCCAACAAGCCGCGCGATCTCCACCTGCAATATGCCGTCAAGTTCGCCCGGCCGCAGCGGGGCGACAACCAGTTCGTTCCTCTCGGAACTTTTGCCGGAACCCGGGGACGCGCGTTGGCCATCACGGGGTTCTCGCTGGAGGCCACGGGTCCCGGCGCGGATCGCTACGCCATCGCGGCTGAAACCATTTTCCTCGGGGCTCCAGCCCTGCGGGTCACCGGGAACCGGATTGTGGTGTCGGGTCCTTCAGGACGGGAACCGCTGGTGGGCCTCAAGCTCAATCTCGAGGAGCGCCGGGTCCAGGCGGCGCCCCTCGCGCCCCAGCAGCCGCGGCGCGTCGAGCCCGCCACTCCGACTCCGATGCCGCACCAGGACGGACCGCGCCTCGAGGGACGGGTGCGCGTGTTCCGGAGCCGGCAGGGCGCCGTCAAGACGGCAGGCTGACCATGCGGGCAGATAAGGGCGCCATTTGACCGCCGACGCGCGCAGGATCGCCTTTACGTCCAAAACGCTCCACCACGTCGATCTCGAGCGGGCCGCTGTCGGGGCGCTCGAGGCGCGTGATTTCCGCTTGGCGTTCGCGCTCGCCGACCGCCGCTGCCGGATCCTGCCGCATCCGGGCGCCCGCGCTCATCTGCTGCGCGCGGAAGCGTTGTTTCATCTCGATCTCAGGGATGCGGCGATCGCTGGCGTCGCGAGGGCGCTCGAGCTCGAGCCTGACGATCTGGTCGCCGCCCGGCGAATGATGGCGTGGGGCGACGACCTTCAGCAGATCGAGGCGGCGCGAAGCGTCACGCGGCGTGATGACGATCCGGATTCGGTCAGGGGCGCCCTGCTGCTGCTCGAACAGAGCGGCCAGGACAGCTGCGCCCGCATCGACTTTCTCGATGAAGAAGTAAAGGGATGGGTGACGTGGCGCGGGCCGGACGACCCGCACCTTTCGCTGGCGCAGGCGGATCAATCCAGCACGATCCAGCTTCCCGCCGATCTACGCCACAGATTCGCGCGTGACGGCCGACATGCCGCGAGCTTCCGTCTGATCCGGCCCGCGTCCGCGACCTCTCAGCGCCTGCAGATCACGCAGGCGGACCGCGTGATCGCAAGTGTTCAACTCCCGGCCAACCGCGTTCCGGATCACCGGGCCGCACCACGCCGGCCGGTTCGCCTTCGAAACGGCGAACCTCCTCCGCTCACCATCATCATTCCGGTATACGGGGATCTGGCCGCGACGCGAGCCTGCATCGACAGCGCGTTGAATGCGCTCGCCTGCACGCCGGGCTCGACCATCGTCGTCGTGGATGATGCCTCGCCCGAGCCCGACATCAAGCGCCTGCTCAACGACCTCGCCGCCGAGTTCCGCATCCGGCTGCTGACCAACGAGCACAATCTTGGCTTTGTCGGCGCGGTCAACCGCGCGCTCGGCGAGACCGGCGCCGGCGACGTCGTGCTGCTGAACTCGGACACGATCGTGCCGAAATACGCGCTGCAACGCCTGCGCAGCGCCGTGCAATCGACGCCGCGCGTCGGCACCGCGACCCCGCTGTCGAACAACGGCGAATACACCAGCTTTCCGATCCCGAACCGGTCAAATCCCCTGCCCCCGCCCGGCGAGATCGAATTGCTGGATGAACTTGCAGGCAGGGCAAATTTCGGGATTGCCATCGACATCCCCAACGGCATCGGGTTCTGCCTCTACATTACCCGCGAATGCCTCGACGCCGTGCGCGAGCTCTCCGACGACTTCTATCGCGGCTATCTCGAAGACGTCGACTTCTGCCTGCGCGCAGCGGAGGCCGGCTTCCGCAACGTGTGCATTCCTTCGGTTTTCGTCGGACACGAGGGCTCGCGCTCGTTTCTGGGCGAGAAGCGTTCGCTCGTGATGCGAAATCTTCGCGTTCTCGAACACCGTTACCGGCGCTATGCAACGGACTGCGCCGCATTCCTGCTTGCCGATCCACTCCGCGATTGCCGCGCGGTGCTTGAGCTCAAGCTGCTCACGAACCAGCAGGTCGCCGCCGGCCCCACAGTCATCCTCTGCGGCTCGTCCGCCGGCCGCGCGATCGCCGTCAGGCGCTGCCGGCAGCTGGCTGCAGAGGGTCAGCACGGTCTGGTAGTGCAGATCCGCTCCGAGGGACAACGCCAGCTGGCTGCGATGTTCGATCCGGATGGCGGAGCGCCGCAGTCGATCGCACTCGACGTTGCAACGCCGGAGGGCCGCGAAGCTCTTCTGAGGTTTCTCGCCGATCTCGGAATCCGGTCGCTCGAGATTGCGGAGCCGAACCGCATTCCCGGCGCATGTCTGGCGCAGCTCACACGACGCTTTGCCTACGACCTCCTGATCACCGACACCGCGCTTGCAATGCGCACCGCATTTGGATCAGGCGTTCATCCGGATTGGACGAGCCTGGTCGCCGGGGCGCGGCGCGTGACTGCGATCGGTGACGACGGGACCGAATTCACGGAAGCCGTTCTCGGCCTGCAGGTCGTGAGGCTGAGCGACCCGTCTGCGCCGCCGACGCTGTATCCCGCCGTGAGCGGCCCCGCGCGTCTCGGCCTGCTGGTCCTGCACGCCAACGCCGCGGAATTTCGCTTCATACGAGCGTTGAGCGATCAACTGGCCGACGCCGACGAAGACGTCGAGATCATCGTGCTGGGGAGTACCCTCGACGATCTCAAGCTCATGCAGCGCACGAATGTCGTTGTCACCGGCGATATTGCCGTCGACGACGTTGCCACGCTCATCGAAGGTCACGGCATCACGAAATTGGTTCTCGACATCGGTGAACCGGCGTTTGGCCATCCATTGGTGGACGCGTTGCTGGCAACCGGGCTGCCGATCGCCGCGACGGAATGGAGCCCGACTCCTCCAGGACGTGGCCGAAGCACGGACCTGAAGCTGCAGGCGGGCTTTGATACCGATGCAACGATTGCTGCCGTAAGCGACTGGGCGGTCGAGGACGTCCTGCTACAACCCGATCGGAGGAGCGGTCGGCACCGGCGGCAGGTTGGCGCGCGGCTTCCATGATCGCGGCGGCCATGCAAGCGAGGAGAACGGCGTCGAATCCAGCCCCAGCAGCGGGCTGTAATAGGGATCGTCGAGTAGCACCTCGCCCCATTTCGCGCGCAGGATCGACAGCTCGCGCCTGAAGCGTGCCCTGCGATCCGGCGCGGAATCGCGGCCGCGGCTTGCCGACTCCAAATGAACGAGTTTCGCGTCCGGCGTGAACACGATCCGCCTTCCGAGCTGGCGCAGCTTCAGGCACAGATCGATATCGTTGAAGCTGATCGGAAAGCGGATCTCGTCCATGCCGCCGACGGTCACGAAATCGCTCTTGCGCATCAGGAGGCACGCCCCCGTCACCGCCGAACATTCGTGCGCCACCTGGAGCAGATCGCCATAGCCGGGATCGCCATCCATCCGGTCGTTGAAGGCGTGCGCGGCCGAGAAATTGGCCCCCAGAACCACTCCGCCGTGCTGCACGACGCTGCTCGGCCAGAGCAGCTTTGCACCGACGGCTCCGACATCGGGAGCGGCGAGCCGCCACAGCATCTCCGCCAGCCAGCCGTCGTCGAGCGCCTCGACGTCATTGTTGAGAAAGCAGATGTTGTCGGTATCGACGCAAGCGACGGCGGCGTTGTTGATGAATGCGAAGTTGAAGGGCCCCTCGACCGAAATGACGTCGATTTCCTGCGCGGACAGGCCATCCAGATAGTCCAGCGTTTCCGGCTCGGTCGAGCTGTTGTCGACGACAAGGATCCGGGCGTTCGTCTCATTTGCCGCCGGCATGACCGTCTCGATGCATCGCTTGAGCAGCTCGGCGCGATTTCGGGTCGGGATGATGATGGTGGTGCGCTCGTTCCAATCGACGGCGCGTTTGACCTGAACGGCCGGAAGAAGTCCCGCTTTTCGCGGCTCGACATTGGCCTCGATGCCGGCCCTGGCAAAATACGCCTTGCTTGCGGCGACCAGTTCGGCGGTGGCAGCCGACGCATCAATCCGCGGCAACGCCGCAACCGATCCCGGAAGATGATAGGTTCGATCCGGCTCCGCGCAGCAAAGGAAGATGTCGTAGAGCGACGTCGCCGATCGCAGCGCTTCCACGGCAGGCTCCCGACGCACCGCAAAACAATACGCCCCATAGCCCTGCTCGAGCGCGCGTTCGAGATCGAATGCGGAGAACGCCAGCGGCCAGACAGCGCCGGCGCCCGCAGCGACCTCGACGTCGCCATAGACCATATCGCAGCCGGGTTCGGACGCGAATAGATCGGCGAAGCGCTGCAAGGCGTCTTCCGCGAGGATCGTTCCGCTCAGACAAAACACAAAGAACGCGCTGCCAGCGGCATCGCCCTCGACAAACTCGCGCGCTGCTTTTGGATCGAATTGACTGAACGCCCGCGCCGGCAGGGACACCGCCGACCAGGCGGAGTGCCGTTGGGCTTCGAGGCTTTCGATGCTCTCGTCCACCCTGGCATCGCCGATCAGGACGACTGCCGCCTCGGATGCAACATCAGACTGTTCAGATTGTGTCGTCGGCGAGAAGCGCTCTTTCCAGCCGCGATAGGCGTGAAACGGCATCGAGGCCGGCAGCACCCGGTCGAACAGCTCTCCACGAAGCCGCTCGCTGTCCCAGCGCCCGAGATCCGCGAGCGTTTGCTCCAATCCGCGATCGAAAGCGACAAAGGAAATCGGCTCCGAGATCAGGCTCCGTCCTGAAATCGTCCGCGCGGATAGTCCGCGCATGCGACCGTCCGCAAAATGCTCGGGCAGATGAAAATCGATCCGGCGGCCGACGCCGAACTCGCCGCCCCGCGCAACGTTGGTCCACCCGGTCGGCTTCACGGTCATCACCGGGCGTTGCGCGATCAGGATTTCGATGTCCTCGTCGATGTCCTGGGCAAGCCAGCCTTCGAAGCGCAGACCTCCGACCCACTCGATATCGCCGATCCGGTGCCACCGCGCTTCCGGCGCAGCGACATCGCAGCGAATCGGAGCACCGACGGGACTGCCGATATTCGCCAGCCTTGCCTCAATGATCCCGGCGTTCGCGCTGACCTGATCCTGCACGTTGAAGGTAAAGCCAAATCGGGCGTCGCCGATCCCGGCCTCCGCAAGCTCTGTTACGAACTCGTCACACAATGATGACATGTATGGCTCGCCGTCGACGAGCAGGTCGACGGTGTAACGTCGGCCGAGATCGGCGCGATCATAGACAAACCCGGAAAACGTCGTGCGATCGGATCTGGAGAACTGCGTTTGCAACGACGCGTATTCAGCTCCTGAGGGCTTCTGCTTGCCAATCGTCTTCATGCTCATGTCCACCCTCAAACGGCAGCTCGATTGTCGGTCGATTTCAAGTTGAGAATGTGTCCATGGTGCGCCCGAGGTGACTAGCGGGCGCTCAGCTGCACCGAGGCGATCACCGTTTGCACAAAAAGCCGCCGACCTCCAACACAAACTATACGCTATAAAACTTGGCGTTATCGGCGCCAATTGTGCTAGTGCTAACTCCTCCTCTCCACACTGATCGACGAGCGGATTCATGAAGATTGCAATGGTTGGAACGGGATATGTAGGTCTCGTGTCCGGAGCGTGTTTTGCCGATTTCGGCCACCAGGTCGTTTGCGTCGACAAGGACGCCGGCAAGATCGAGGCCCTGAAGCGCGGCAAGATCCCGATCTACGAAACTGACCTCGATAAGCTCGTCGAGACCAACGCCGCGGCCGGACGGCTGACCTTCACGACGGAGCTCGCGGGCGCCGTCGCGGACGCCGATGCCGTGTTCATCGCGGTCGGAACGCCCTCGCGGCGCGGCGACGGCCATGCGGACCTGAGCTACGTCTATGCTGCTGCCAAGGAGATCGGCGCGGCGCTCAAGAAGTTCACCGTGGTGGTGACCAAGTCGACCGTGCCCGTGGGCACCGGCGACGAGGTTGAACGCCTGATCCGCGAAACCAATCCCGACGCCGATTTCGCCGTTGCGTCGAACCCCGAATTCCTGCGCGAAGGTGCCGCAATCCAGGATTTTCGCCATCCCGACCGCATCGTCGTCGGCACCGAGGACGATCGGGCCAAGAGGGTGATGGGCGAAGTCTATCGTCCGCTCTATCTCAACCAGGCGCCAATCCTCTATACCGCGCGACGCACGGCTGAATTGATCAAATACGCCGCGAATGCCTTCCTTGCCACCAAGATCACCTTCATCAACGAGATCGCCGATCTCTCCGAGAGGGTCGGGGCGAACGTGCAGGAGGTCGCGCGCGGCATCGGGCTCGACAACCGGATTGGAACCAAGTTCCTGCATGCCGGCGCCGGCTATGGCGGCTCGTGCTTCCCGAAGGACACCCGTGCGCTGTTCAAGACCGCGCTCGACCACGACGTCCAGCTGAAAATCGTCGAGGCCACGCTGACCGCGAACGACAACCGCAAGCGCGCGATGGCGCGCAAGGTCGCCAACGTGCTCAGCGGCGAGCTGCGCGGCAAGACCATCGGCGTGCTCGGCCTGACCTTCAAGCCCGATACGGACGACATGCGCGAGGCGCCCTCGATCCCGCTGATCAACGGCCTGATCGACTTCGGCGCCAAGGTTCGTGCCTACGATCCCATCGGCATGGAGCAGGCGCGCAAGGAATTGCCGGAGATCGAGTACTGCAAGGATGCCTATGAATGCGCGCGCCAGGCCGATGCGCTGGTGATCGTGACCGAGTGGCGCCAGTTCCGCGCGCTCGATCTCAAGCGCATCAAGCAGGAGATGAAGCATCCGGTCGTCGTCGACCTGCGCAACATCTACCGTCCGGACGAGATGGCCGCGCACGGCTTCACCTACGACAGCATCGGTCGGCCGCGCTGAGCGCGCGCGCCTGGCGACGATAGCCGCCGGTCGGTTCAATCCTGGAGCCTTGGTTCTGATCAAATCAGAACCAAGGCTCTTTTCTTGTCTGACGCGTTTTCTTCACGCGCACCGGCATCCCAACTTCCGAACTCGCCCTAAGCGTGGGCGGGCGCGCCGAGCTGGACAAATGCATCCAGTTCGCGCGCCAGCGCTTCCTGCCAGGTCGGCATCGCCACGCCGAACTGCGCCTGCAGCCGCGACAAGTCCAGCCGCGAATTGCCCGGACGCACCGCCTTGGTCGGAAAATCGGCCGTTGCGATCGGAGCGATATTCTCGACCGCCAGCGTGACGCCGCGGGACCTCAGCCCGCCGACAATGGCGGTTGCGAAGCCGTGCCAGCTGGTTTCGCCGGCGCAGACGAGGTTGACGACACCTCCCCTGCGCACGAGCTGATCGTGCAACGTGGTGAGGTTCGGCAGGACGATGCCGGCGACCGCACTGGCGATCGCTGATGCCGTGGTCGGCGCACCGATCTGATCGGCCACGATCCGCAGCTCCTTACGCTCGCCGGCGAGCCGCGCGATGGTGCGCAGGAAATTTGTGCCCTTTGCGGCATAAACCCATGAGGTGCGCGCGATCAGGTGCGCCCCGCCCGCCGCCTGGATCGCGGCATCACCGGCAAGCTTGCTGGCGCCGTAGACCGATAGCGGTTCTGTCGGGCTGTCCTCGCGCCACGGCCTGTCGCCCGAGCCATTGAAGACGTAGTCCGTGGAGAAATGCACCAGCGGCACGCGGTTCGCCGCAGCCCATTTGGCCATCACCTCAGGCCCCTTTGCGTTGACCAGGAACGCCTGCTCACGCTCGTCCTCGGCGCGATCGACGGCGGTATAGGCCGCCGGATTGATGATGAGATCGGGCTTCAGGCTCTCAAGCTGGCTCGTCAACATCTCCGGCTTCGACAGATCGAACTCCGCTGTGGGCGGCGCGATGATCGTGCCGTGGCTTTCCAGCAGAGGCTTGAGCGCGCTGCCAACCTGGCCGCGTGTTCCCGTCAACAAGATCCGCATCAGATTTGTCCATAGGTCGGAAGGTTGCTGGCGTCGGCCAGGAGCGGCGCGTCCGCATCCTTGGCCGACAGCTGTGGCTTGTCGACGCCCCATTTGATCCCGATCGCCGGATCATTCCACCGGATCGAGAGCTCGTCCTTGGGGCTGTAGAAATCGTCGCATTTGTAGAAGAAGTCGGCGGTCTCCGAGAGCACCACGAAGCCGTGGGCGAAGCCACGCGGCACCCATAATTGCCGACGGTTGTCCTCGCTCAATTCGACCGCGACATGCTTGCCGAAATTCGGACTGCCGACGCGCACGTCGACGGCAACGTCCAGCACCTTGCCGCGCAGCACAGTCACGAGCTTTCCCTGGGTGAGCGGGTTTTGCAGATGCAGCCCGCGCAGCACGCCATAGGCCGAGCGGGACATGTTGTCCTGCACGAAGGGACGCGTGATGCCGTGCTCGACGTAACGCGGAGACTGGTAGGTCTCGAGGAAGAAGCCGCGCTGGTCGCCAAACAGCTTCGGCTCGACGATCAGGACTTCAGGAAGCTCGGTCTTGATGACGTTCATCTAACATTTGTTCCAGTTTGACGCGCTTGAAATGTTAATTTCCCTCTCATAACAAACTTGTGCAGCGCACGCTATATGTTATGTTCTGATAGTCAAATTGTGAGGGACCATGAAAGGCATTATCCTTGCCGGTGGCACCGGCTCGCGCCTCTATCCGGTGACGACAGTCGTCTCCAAGCAACTGCTGCCCGTGTTCGACAAGCCGATGATCTACTATCCGCTGTCGACGCTGATGCTGGGCGGAATCCGCGATATCCTGATCATTTCCACGCCGCAGGACAAGCCGCTGTTCCAGCGCCTGCTTGGCGACGGCAGCGAGATGGGTGTCCGGTTCGCCTATGCGACGCAGGAGACCCCGCGGGGTCTTGCCGACGCCTTCATCGTCGGACGCGACTTCATCGGCGATGACTCTGTTGCCCTTGTGTTAGGGGATAACATTTTCTACGGCCACGGCCTGCCGAGCATGCTGTCGTCCGCCTCGATCCGCAAGAAAGGCGCCACCGTGTTCGGCTACGTCGTGAACGCGCCGGAGCAGTACGGCGTGATCGAGCTGGACGGCACCGGCCGGGCGCTCTCGATCGAGGAGAAGCCGAAGCGGCCGAAGTCCAACGTCGCGGTCACCGGCCTCTACTTCTACGACAATGATGTGGTCGACATCGCGGCGGGCATCAGGCCATCCCCGCGCGGCGAGATCGAGATCACCGACGTCAACAAGGCCTATCTCGAACGCGGCGACCTCTATGTCGAGGTGCTCGGCCGCGGCTTTGCCTGGCTCGACACCGGCACCCATTCCTCGCTGGTCGAAGCCAGCCATTTCGTCCAGATCCTGGAGCAGCGCCAGGGCCTGCGCATCGCCTGCCCCGAGGAGATCGCGCTGCGCCAGGGCTACATCTCGCTCGAAGCCTTCGCGAGGGTCGCACAGAAGACCGCCAAGAGCAGCTACGGCGAGTACCTGCTGTCGGTCTACCGCTCGTTCCACGGCGAGCCGCGCGCGGCGGAGGTATTCAAACATGCGGTTTAAGGGATCGACGATCTTCGTCACCGGCGGCGCCGGCTTCATCGGCTCCGCCGTGGTCCGCCACCTGCTGCGCGACACCCACGCCCGCGTCGTCAACATCGACAAGCTGACCTACGCGGCAAACCTCGCCTCGCTGCCCCGCGCCGCCGAAAGCCTCAACTACACCTTCGAGAAAGCCTGCATCTGCGAGGCACAGAACCTGCGCCGGCTGTTCGAGAAATATCAGCCCGATGCGGTGATGAACCTTGCCGCGGAAAGCCATGTCGACCGCTCGATCGACGGCCCCGGCGAATTCATCCAGACCAACATCGTCGGCACCTTCACGATCCTGCAGGAGACGCTGCGTCACTGGCGTACGCTCTCGCCCGAGAAGCGCGACCGGTTCCGCTTCCTGCATATCTCGACCGACGAGGTGTTCGGTTCGCTCGGCGACGAAGGGCTGTTCACCGAGACCACGGCGTATGCGCCGAACTCGCCCTATTCGGCCAGCAAGGCATCGTCCGATCATTTGGTGCGGGCCTGGCGCGAGACCTACGAGCTGCCGACCCTGGTGACCAACTGCTCCAACAATTACGGCCCCTATCACTTCCCGGAAAAGCTGATCCCGCACATGATCATCAAGGGGCTCGCCGGCGAGCCGCTGCCGGTCTATGGCGACGGCAAGAACATCCGCGACTGGCTGTTCGTCGAGGATCACGCCAAGGCGCTGACCCTGGTGCTGGAGCGCGGCGAGGTCGGCGAGACCTACAATGTCGGCGGCCGCAACGAGCGCACCAACCTGCACGTGGTCGAGAGCATCTGCGACCTGCTCGACGAGGTCGTGCCGGCCGCAGCAGGCCCGCGCCGCCAGCTGATCAATTTCGTCGCCGACCGGCCCGGCCACGACCGCCGCTACGCGATCGACGCCACCAAGCTCGAAACCGAGCTCGGCTGGCGCGCCGAGGAGAATTTCGAGACCGGCATCGCCAAGACCGTGCGCTGGTATGTCGACGAGCAACCCTGGTGGCGTTCCATCCTGGAGGGCGGCTACAAGGTGGAGCGCGTCGGCCTGAACCAGTAGCCGCCGGTCACCGCGGGTCATCAACAACGGTGGCAGCGCCGATCATCGTGGGACTTGCGGAATATCCCTCGGCCGGAAGGTGTCCGGCCGATCGGGTGCAAGGATGCAGCCCTTGGCGACCATGACTTGGCGCTGATGAACTGCGGCGCGGCCTGAAGATGCAACGACGTGCTGGCATCAGACACGTCCAACGCCCCCGGTGAAAAGGAATTGTCCCAGGGGCTGCGAACAACGAGGAGACGTCAATTGCTACCAAGAATGTCGCGGGAAGAAGCGGAACTGTTCTTGTCATTTGTGAGAAATAGCCGCGATTACGTCGAATTCGGCACAGGCGGAAGTACGGTCATCGCCTCAAAGCACGTCACGAACTCGATATTGTCCATCGATTCCTCACAGGACTGGCTGGATCAGGTCGATCGTGCGTGCGCCTCAGCTCGTACGAAGCCGCATTTGACGTTCATCGACATCGGACGCACTGGCGATTGGGGTTTCCCGGTCGACCCATCAACAAAGCCGCGTTGGCCGGACTATCACTCGACCATCTGGGAAACGCCGCAAAGCGCCGATGCTGATCTTTATCTCGTCGACGGCCGCTTCAGGGTCGCATGCTTCGCCCAGATCGTCCTGCACTGCAGCCCGACTGCAATCATCGGCATGCACGATTTCAGCTCTCGCCCCGCCTATCATTGCGTCAGAGAGATCGCTCGCGAGATTGCGACGGCCGGCGACATGTCGTTCTTCATGCCGCTTGCGAAGAGAGACGCTGCCGAAGCCATACTGCAGTCGTTCAGCGGAGAGCCGTCCTGACCGGCGAGCTCTCCCGACAAGGCAACATTGCACCACGGCTTGCCGCCTGAGCGTTCAAGGCGGCAATGCCCCGACAGAGCAGCCAGATCCAACCTCAGGAAGGCAGCGTTTGCGCGCATAGCGCGTCAAAGGATGCAGCGAACTCGGCAAAGACGCGCTCCTCGGCCGGCGACGCAAATTCAACTTTGCCCGACTGGTCAATTCGCATCGACCCCGTTCCCAAGGGAGCCGTCTCGGGACCGCGGTCTTCCCGAAGAGAGAGCATCCGCTTGATCTCGGTCACGTACAGCTTCTCGTTCTCTGTCGCCCGCGATATATCCCGCTCCAATACTTTCTCAAGGGAGTCCCCGCGCTGCATGAATCCGCGGGCAATCAGCTTGTTGAGATTGGCGCGGATCCTCTGCGCGGGCGACAAGGTCGCCATATGCAGCAGGAAAAATCCAAACAACGGCGCCGGCGGCTTCTTTCCCTTGGCGATCTGGCAGTTGTGATTCACCTCTCCCGAGAAAGGCGCGGCAGCCGAACGGATCAACGGCTTGCCCCAGGTGAGGCCATTGCGGAGCGTGCCCAAATCGGTGCCGCACAACATCCTGTCGCGATAGGAAGGCGCGTTGTACAGCCAGGTCGATGGGATAAACGCACCACCTTCCTTGTCGTTCAGGTGATGCAATATCGAAGCGTCGCTCGTGAAGCGTTCGCCGTCATAGAACGCCAGAAACTCGTCCGTATCCAGGAAGCAATGGAAATCGGAAGAAGCCGACAGGCTGGCGTACAGCTCCTCGAAGTTTTTGGGATTGTGCAGATTGTTGTGAAATCCGCCGAAACTCGCGATCAGCAAGTCCGGCCCCAACTCTTCGTAAACCGACAAGACCTTGCTGTCGGCAGATCCATTGTCAAGAATGATCAGGTTCGCATCGCCCACGATCTTCCTGTGATGGTCCACCCAATCCGCAAGGAAAAACGGATCATCCTTGGTCTTGAGAACGATCTTGAGCGCTCCATGGCTGCTCCGGATGCGATCGCAAATCGCAGTAGATTCATTTTCCCATGCAACCAGCTGCATCAAACACGGTCCCTGTGCGTTGCAATCAACATCGACTGGTTTTAGCCAATCTAAGCTCATCGCGCAGAAAAAGTTTGGCCCATCATTAGCCGTACTGTCAGTTGATCATTAGGGCGTTTTTGAAGAGAATCAACAGGATGTTTGGGAAAACAACGGCGAGCGCTCGAAGATGCTGACACGACGATTGTTCCTGGCCCTGGGCTCAGCTGGAGCCCTTAGCTATACGGTTGAGCGCGCCCTGGCCGCCCAGCAAGCGGCTGCGCGCACCGACCGGCCTCTGGTGGGCGCGCTGCGGTGGGACGCCTGGTATGCGCCCGGATCGACGCCAACGAAGGCGGTTGAAACATCGCTCTCGCCGCAGCAGTACCATTGGCGAGTTCCATTCTTTGCGAAGGAGACCACTGGAAAGAGCCGCAGTGAGATTGCCTTTCCGGAGATCACGCAACAGACGATCGACAAGGAAATCAAGCAGGCCGTTTTCGCAGGCATCGACTACTGGGCGTTTGTCGCCTACGGCTCCGCCGATCCGATGTCGAGGGCCCTGAAGGTCTTCAGGGAAAGCCCGATCAAGAATGAGATTTCCTACTGCATCTTTACCGAGTTCCCTCGATGGGGCTCCCACGACAAGCCAAGCCCGCTGATTGACGAACACGTCAAACTCATGGGCGACAGCAACTACCTGAAAGTAGCGGGCGGAAGACCGCTGTATTTTCTCGGCTTCATACATGTTGCCGACGTTGAAAAACGATGGGGTGGGATCGAGAACCTGCGGGCCCAGATCGAGCAATTCAGAGCGCGTGTAAAGGCTGCGGGACACGGAGATCCGTATCTGGTGCTCACCGGTGACAAGAAACTGCTCAATGAACAGGGCGCTTTCCTGACTGCCGACGCGGTCAGTTCCTATGCCGGCGTTTACGGCAGCGTCCGTGGCTCCTATGCCGACCTCACGCGCGGCGCGGAGCGAGACTGGAATGAACTGGCCAAGAGCCGGCTTCCCGTCATCCCCACCGTGATGACCGGCTGGGACCGCCGTCCACGCATCGAACGCCCAGTGCCTTGGGAAGCCAAGCAGCGCCCCGGCGTGGGGATGGAAAATTTCTTCATTGCGCCGACCGGGGCGGAGCTGTCGGATCATCTGCATCGCTCGATCGAATGGAGGGCAGCTCAGCCCGGTGAGATGAAGTCTCCCGCGATCCTGATTTATGCCTGGAACGAAAACGACGAAGGCGGATGGCTTGTCCCCACCTTGCCCTGCAAGACCGAGCGCCTGGAGGCCCTGCGCAAGGTCCTGAAAGACGCGCAATCCAAGCAAAGGCCAAACCTTTGCTAGCGCTGATGTGCTGAGGCTGGCGCCCGCGAGCTTCTTCAGCTGCGGACTTGTTCAGCTGCGACCTGGCGTCAGCCGTGACTTGGCAGCCGTGACTTGGCGCGTGATCTGGCGTCAGCCGCGTTGTGCTAGCGCCATTCGGCCGGGACCGTCCATTGGTTCAGCTCCACGGTCCTGTGCTCTGCAAGATAAGGTGCGTAGAGCTGCCGCATCCAAAAGCGGAAATTCGGGTAGTTCCTGATCAGCTTGTAGAACGCCTCCCCCATGTTCAACGGACTGAGACAGGTCCCGTTCGGTGGCTTGGACGTCATCGCGCGCAGCGAATAGCTTTGCATGCAAGCCCGCGTTTCGCTTTCGGCCACCGAACTTAGTCCGCGGAAGCTGTTGGTTGCGTGCAACCGATACATGTACTGATCGGATTCCACGTATTTTGGTTCGACGATCGTGATCGCGCGCAGCGCGAATTCCCAATCGTGACAATATTTGAGGTCCGCGAACCACCCAGCCTGCCGCAACAGTTCGGCGCTCAACACGAAATTTCCCGTCGAGGCGGCGATCTGCGACTCCAGGAAGGACCACGACAGCGGGCGATCGGAGCTTACCGCCTGGCTCGTTGCGTATCTGAGACGCGCCGGAAACTGATAACTCTTGATGGATTTCCCGTTCTCGTCGATCGGCTCGATCGCGGAGAAGCCGAAGAACACCTTTTCAGCGCCATGGCGGCCGACAAATGTCTCGACCCGCTCCTTCGAAAAGGCGTCGTCCGAGTTGAGCAGGAAGAGCATGTCGCCCTTAGCAAGCGACAGCGCACGATTCCAGGTAAAGTGAGCTCCCATGTTGGTGGGATTCTTGAGCAGTTTGCACGATGCAAAACGCTTTGCGAACGACTTCCGCTTCAGAAGCCTTTCGGCCAGCTGGAAGCTGTTGTCCGGCGAATTGTCGTCGACAATGATCAGCTCAAGTTCGGGATGGGTCTGGTCGAAGACCGTCTCGAGACAGTGCTCGAGATAGGCCTCGTGCTTGTAGCAAGCAATCACCACGCTGGCTAACATAGGACTCTCAACTCAATGCCGAACGACCAGGGAATGGCTTGATCCAACCAGCAGGTTTTCTCCTTCGCCAACCTCGAGCATCGAAAGCCTGTACTCTCCGTCCGGCAGTCCCTTGAGCATGAAGCTGACCTCGAAGCCGAAGCAGCACTCGCGCGCGGTCGCCTTCATATACTCCGTGACGTCCATTCGCTCGTGCCAATCGATGACGAGGCAGTACCCGCTCTTGCCGGCGTTCGTCTCGCCTTCCGGAGACAACACCAGAAACGAGATGCGGTTTCTCAGGGGCTCGAAGCCATCCTTGGCAAAAACCCACCCTCGGACCAGCACCCTGTAGCGCGGGTCCACCACCACGCGCTCCTCCGTTTGCGAATTGATATTCTCGATCACGAACATCGAGCCATCCGGACTTGCGATGGCACCCTCAATTTCGACCGGCAAGCCTTCGCGAATGCTCTGGAATCCGGTGAGCGCGACTTCATTGCGCTGTAAGTTGGCGAGTACTTCGACATGAACTGCAGCACTCTTGATCGTCTGCTCGAGCTCCGATCTGCTCAAGCAGTCCAGCAGCGCGGAGTTCGAGCGCAGTTCTGCCGAGATCGACTCGCCGGCAGACACACGCCTGACGACGTCGAGATAGGCACGGCCGAAACGCGAGTCGGGCTCCAGATGGGCTCCCTCGGCCCATTCGTTCCACGAATTGATGAAC
This sequence comes from Bradyrhizobium elkanii USDA 76, assembly GCF_023278185.1. Taxonomy (NCBI): domain Bacteria; kingdom Pseudomonadati; phylum Pseudomonadota; class Alphaproteobacteria; order Hyphomicrobiales; family Nitrobacteraceae; genus Bradyrhizobium; species Bradyrhizobium elkanii. The sequence continues at coordinate 6,169,329 of NZ_CP066356.1, forward strand.
ACGATCGGCTGCTCGAAAGAACTCCGGCGCGCCCGCTCGGTCGCTTCACGAAGCCAGACTTCGAACGCCTCGGGGCTTGATCTGACGAACACGTGTCCACGCGAGCCCTTGCGCGGCGTGTTGTCCCAGCGCGGCATCACGGTTGGAAAGAACGGAAACTCGTAGACCTTGCCGAGCGTCGAGCGCATGGCTTCAAGATAGTCGTAGAGCTTGCCGGAAAACTCCGTCGGCGTCTCGACCTCTGCCCGGCTCAGCTCCCGCGCATTGACGGTATGGGGCGGGAATTCCACGGCGGCATCGCAATGGAATTCTCGCGGATCGAACTCGCCGAACGTCATCGCATTGCAAATCAGCAGCTCGCCGATGCCGAGTTGCCTTGCACGCACACGCCAGGTTTGGAACAGGCGTTCCTTGTCCGGGATCAGCGAGGGACGGTAGATCAGAAGGATCTTGCGACCGTCAACCGTGATGTAGCGATCATCCAGGAGGATATCTGCCATATCGTCAATGAAGCGGACGTCATCCTCGAGGGAGTGGTTTTGGCCGAGCAGCAGCTCGGTATCAGAACCATCCCATCGCCGTGACCAGTTTTCGTTCGCCCAGCAGATGCAGAACGGGATGTTCGGCTCGCCGTCCTCCAGCAAAAGCCGCAGCGGCCGCTCCAGCAATCTTCGCCCCTGAAACCAGTAGGCGTAATAGCAAAAGCCGTGAACGCCGTAGCGGCGAGCCAGGTCTGCCTGTTGCTGACGGGTCTCGACCAATCTCATGTCATAGAAGCCGAGATCCGCGGGCAACCACGGAGACTGGTGCGTGGCAAACTGCGGACGCATCTGGGAGACGTTGGTCCATTCGGTGAAGCCAGGCCCCCACCAACGGTCGTTCTCCGCGAACGAATGGAATTGCGGCAGGTAGAAGCAGACGTAGCGTACCTCCTTCACGGAGGCGGCGCCCGCCATGGCGGCAACCAGTTTCTTGTCGTTGTTCGGAAACAACAGATCGTCGTAATCGTCGGTCGAGAAGCCGAGCGCGACGACCACCTCGTTCGACTCGAGTTTCTCGAACAGCGGTATTTCGTAGTATTCGCCGTCGTTCAGGCTGATGCGCAGGTAGATCTGCACGGGCTTGCGTTCCAGCAGCGTATTCTTCAGGGCGCGAGCCAAACGACGGCGCACGCTTGGCGTGGATAGATTGATCCGAAATCCGGGACGCCCGATCACGGTGTGCGGACCGACGCTGGCCGGCACCGACCGGCCCGTCCGTCCCTCTTCGACACAGTGGGAAGCAACAAAAAGCGATATCGCAACGGTCGAAGCAGGCGACTGCGCATCCACAATCCAGCCGGAGATCACTCGCCCGGAGTGCTCGAGGATCGCACCACGCAGCCTCGGTCCCGACTGGAAATCGCTGACATCGGGATCCAGGAATACACTCTGTGATTGATCGTCCTGCTGAACCGGACTGGCAACGGGCAACATATCCTTCGTATCCCTGACGCTCCGTTCCACCATCTTGTTCATCGCTTCTCAAGCTCCTACCAACGTCTAACGCTGGTTCCAGTTTCTTTATCAGCCGTGTGGAAGATCGATATCCCGAGATCGCGTTGCCGTTCGAACCTGCCCCGGATCGTGACCTGATGCTTATCAGTCAACTTCACACAACCACAATGAGTATTTGTTGGCGATAGCCACATTAACGCAATCTCTCTGTCGTCGATATGAAAGCCATCGTTAGTTCTGCCCAGATTGTCGCGCGAAGCTGCCTGCTTCAGTGCCTTCGCGCCTAAAAACAAAGCCGCCGCTCGGCGCCGCGTGCGAAGCCCGCCTCCGACAATCTCAGCCAACACTCTCGCCCATTGCCTGCAGACGACGTCGCGCGCCTTCGTTGTTCTGCTGTGCCGCTTGTCGATACCAGTGCAGCGCCTGGTCGCGGTCCTGCGCGATGCCGTCGCCGGCGCGCAGTGCATCGCCAATCGCGAGTTGGGCTTCGACCATGCCCTGCTTCGCCGCGGCCTCGAACCATTCGGCCGCCTTCGCCGGATCGGCATCGCGCCCCTGTCCCCGGCCGAGCATCACGGCAAGGTTGTATTGCGCCGTCGTGTGGCCCTGGCGCGCCGCCGCCTCGTACCAGGTGACGCCCTTGGCGAGGTCCTGCTCGACGCCCTGCCCGGTGCAATACATCACCGCAAGCTTGAACTGCGCCGCGGCGTTGCCGCCGTCCGCCGCCTTGACGATCCAGCCGGCGGCGGCCTGCGGATCCTTGAGGCCGCTCTTGGGATCGGAATACAGCAGCGCCAAAGTGTGCTGGGCTTCGACGTGGCCGGCGCTTGCCGCACGTTTGAACCATTGCGCTGCGGCCGGAACATCGACGGCACCGCCGGATCTGCCCATGTGAAGCCCGCCCAGCTGAAATGCCGCAGCCGGATGGCCGGCCTCGGCCGCGTCGGTCAGCAGCGCACGTGCTTGCGCAAGACGCTCCGCGGACGGCTCATCCTGGATAAGAAACATCGCATAGGCCATCTTCGCATCGGCATCGCCGCCGTCGGCCGCCTTGCTGAGCCACTCCGCCGCACGCGCTTGATCGCGCGGCACGCCGTTGCCGGCAGAGTAGAGCCGACCGAGCTGCACGCCGGCGGCGCTGATGCCTCCCTCGGACGCGCGCTCGAACCACTTGATCGCAGCCGCGACATCGCGCGCCACGCCCCTGCCATTGAGATAGAACACCGCAATGTTGTGGGCCGCCGTGGCGTGGCCGCCCTCCGCCGCACGCTCGAACCATTTCGCAGCCTGACGGATGCTGGGCGGAACGCCGGTGCCGGTGGCATAGAAGCGTCCGGTCAGGAACTGCGCCTGCGTATCGCCGCGCTCGGCCGCCTTCTCGTACCAATACGCCGCCTCGCGCAGATCCGGCTCGGCGGCAGTCCCGAGCGCATAGAACTCGGCCAGCGCCTGGATCGCCGGCAGGTAGTCCTTCCGCGCCGCCTTGCGCAATGCGGTCTCGGCCCTGTCGAGATCCTTGACAGCCCCCTTGCCGCTCAACCGCAACAGCGCAATGTTGTAGAGCGCGATCGTATCGTCATGCGCAGCGGCACTCTGGAACAGCCGTGCGGCCTCTTCGACATTTTCGGGAAGCCCGGTGCCCTTGAGGCACATGAAAGCCAGCGCAACCTGTGCGCGAACATGTCCCTGCTCGGCCGCCTTGTGATACCAGATCGCGGCCTGCGCGTAATCGACCGGAACGCCGCGGCCCTGATAATACACATCGCCGAGTGCGAATTCGCCGGACGCCGCTTTCTGCTCGGCCGCGGCCTGATACCAGCGCAGGGCAGCAGCGTGATCCCGCACGCAACCTTGCCCGTTGGCATACATGTCGCCGAGAATCGATTGCGCCTCCGCCTTGCCGGCTTCCGCCGCCACCGACATCCAGAGGAATGCGGCATCGACGTCCTTGGCCACGCCTGTCCCGTTCGGGAAGACCAGATCGTGGAGGTTGATCGCCTTGTCGCCGAGACGGGCCGCCGTGGATTGCCGCCACATCTCGGGCCTGTTCGGTCCGAGCGTCGCCTTGACCCCGTTGAGGTAGATCAGGCCAAGCTGGAATTGCGCATCCAGATGTCCTTTCAGCGCGGCGCGTTCATACCACGCGACCGCGTCCGGAATGCTGCCGATAACGCCCTCGTTCCGCGCATAGAGCAGCCCGATCCGGTAATCCGCCTCAGGCTTGCCCGCCCGCGAGGCAAGCCGCCAAAAGCGCAGGGCTTCAAGGTATCGCCCGTTCTCGTAAGCCTCCAGTCCCCGTTCAAACTGCTTTGGGTCTGAACGGGAGGAGTCGGGCCGGAACAACTCGAGCAGGGATCTCGCAGACTCCATCATGGCTCGCGCATCGCTTCCGTCATGCCGCGCAGCATGTCGCTGAGCAGATACATCGCCACCGAACGGGTGCCGACATTGACATCGCCCTGCAGCGTCATGCCGGGGATGAGGCGGAAATTGTTCGGAACATTGGTGAAGTTGCTCTGGTCGACCGAGCATCGCGCCTTGTAGTAGGCATCGACGGGCTTTCCGTCGTCGTCAGTGGTGAAGGCGCCTTCGCTGATCCAGCGTATCTTGCCCGCCGCCGTGCCGTGCTCCGCCGCGTTGAAGGCATCAACCTTCAGCGTGCAGGGGTCATTCGGCCGGATAAAGCCGACGTCGCGGGACAGCACCTGGATCTCCGCCTCCAGCCGCGTCTTGAGCGGCATCAGCGTGATGAAGGGATCGCCCGGCTTCAGCACGGATCCGACCGAGAGCTTGGCAAGGGTGAGGACGACCGACGGCTCGGCAGCCGTCCATCGGACCAGGTCCTGATGCTTGATGGCCTTGTCGTAGGCTGCCCGGGCCGTATCCAAATTGTTGCGCGTCGTGACCAGATCCTGGCTCAGCTGCGCGTTCCACTGCTCGATGAAGGCCTTGCGATCGGCCCTCAGCGAGTCGAGCTGGTGTTGCGCTTCCAGCAGCGTGTTGTGCGTGTTGTCGATCTGACGCAGCAACTCCAGGCGCGTATCCTGCGACAGATAGAGGTTCAGCTTGGACCCGCTGCCGCTTTCGGCAAGGGTCGAGCGCATGTCCTCGATCTTGCCGGCGATCTCGGCGCGTTGACCATACCGCTCGTCGTCCTTCTTCGCCTTCGAGATTGTCGCTTCGGTCTGGCTGATCTTGGAATCGTAACTCGTCACCTGCGCGCTGTACTGAGCGACGCGCTGGTCGTAGAGCGCCTTCTGCAAGGCGTTGTACCTGGCGGCATCCGGATCCTTGGCGTTGCCATACGACAGCGGCTTGCCGGACAATTCGGCCTCGTCACGCGCAACCTGCGCATCGAGGCTCGCGATCTGCAGCTTGTACTGGGTGACATCGGCCGCGGTGAAGGTCGAGTCGAGGGTCGCAAGCAATTGTCCCGTGTCGACCTGCTCGCCTTCCCGAACATCGATCGTCTTGATGATCGACGGGTCCAGGGCCTGCAGCACGTTGATCTGATCGACCGGAACGATCTTGCCGCGGACGCTGGTGATCACCCGATCGAGGCGCGTCAGGCACATGATCGCCACGATGGATACCAGCAGCGCCGACAGCACGAACAGCGTCGCACGGGCCAACATCGGCTCGGGCGCCTCGCGGATGGCGTCGGTTTCGGACTGGAACTGGCGAACGGTCGCGAGCGAAGCTTGATTAGGAGACAAGGGTCGGACTCCTGAAGTTAGGCTTGTCGTTGCGGCCCGTCGGAACGAGATGCGTGTTCTGCTGGTACCAGAGCGAACTGTAGATGTCGTTGCGCTCCAGAAGTTCCTCGTGGCGACCGATATCGTTGACCACGCCGCGATTGAGCACGAGGATCGCGTCGGCCTTCGTCAGCGACGACAGGCGATGCGAGATGATGATCAGCGTGCGGCCGTGCGCGATCCGCGAAATGTTCGCATTCACGATCGTCTCGCTCTCCGCATCGAGCGCGCTGGTCGCCTCGTCCAGGATCAGGATGGGCGGATTGACGATCAGCGCGCGCGCGATCGCGAGGCGCTGACGCTGTCCGCCGGAGAGGTTGGTGGAGCCCTCGTAGACATAGGTCTCGTAACCCCGCGGCAGCTTGTCGATGAACTCCTCGGCGCCGGCCAATCGCGCCGCCCTGACGACGTCGTCGAAGGTCGCGTCCGGCTTTGCCGCGGCAATATTCTCGCGGATCGTGCCGCTGAACAGGAAGTTCTCCTGCAGCACGACGCCGACGTTGCGCCGCAGATGGTCGACATCGTATTCGCGAACATCGATACCGTCGACCTTGATCAACCCGCCATAGTCGGAGTGCAGGCGCTGCAACAGCCGCGTGATCGTGGTCTTGCCCGAGCCGCTCTTGCCCATCACGCCGAGCGTCGTGCCGAGCGGAATCTCGAAGGAGATATTGTTCAGCGCCGGCGACACCGCGCCCTTGTACTTGAACGTGACGCCGGAGAACTCGATCAGGCCCTTCAGCGGAACCCGCACGCCATGGCCAGAGCGTCCCTCCTCCGGCAGCTGATTCACCAGATTGCCGACGATGGTGACCGCGGTGCGCGCCTCGTCATACTGGTTGATGAGTTGGGCCATCTTCATCAGCGGGCCGGCAACACGCTGCGACAGCATCAGAAAGGCAAACAGCGCCCCGACATAGACCGGATCGCCGCTCGATACGGCGAGGTAGACGCCGAGTGCATAGGGAGCGCTGACCGCCAACCGTTCCAGCGGACGGACCAGCGTCTGGATCATGTTTCCGGTCATGCCTTCGGCAAGACGCGCCTTGGCGGCGCGCGCCACCAGCACATCCCACATGTGCCGCTGGCGCGTGTCGAGCGCCAGCGATTTGATGGTCCTCATGCCGTTCAGGCTCTGGATCAGAAACGCCCCCTGCGCGCCTTCGGCGGCAAGAACCGCCGAGGAGCTCCGCCGGTACACGGGCAGCATCAGGATGAGCCAGACCACGATCATTGCGGCAAAGCCCAGCACCATCAGCGTCATGATCGGGCTGAAGAAGAACATGACGGGCAGGAAGAAGATCAACGTCGTCGAATCGAGGACCGTCCCGAACAACTGCCCGGTCAGGAAGCCGCGAATCCGGAACACTTCGCGAATGTCGCGGGAAATCAGGCCGACAGGATTCTGCTCGAAATAGTCGATCGGCAGATTGAGCACCTTTTCGAACACGTAGGTCGACAATTTGACGTCGAGGCGTGCCGTCAAGCTCTGCACGAGGTATTGCCGCAGGAACGAGAACGCCGTCTCGAACAGGATGATCACCAGCATCGCAACGCACAGCACGTAGAACGTATTGTACGCCTTGTAGAAAATGACCTTGTCCGAGAGCAGCCTCCAGAACATGATCGGTGCCAGCCCCATGAAGCCCAGCACCAGCGCCGCGATCGCGACGTCGCGCATGATGCGCCGTTCGCGGAACACCAGGGCGACGACGAAACCGAAGCTGAACGGCTGCGTCTCGTCCGAAATCTCATAGTCGCGCTTGGCCATGACGACGTCGCCCGACCAGATGTCCTCAAAGCGCGGTTGGTCGATGACGAGCAACGCGTCCTCGCCGGCATTCGGATCCTGCAGGACCACCCGGGAGCTGTTTTCATCGCCTTCGAGGCGCAGCAGCACCATGTGGCTGCCGTCGCGCAGCCGAACGATGGCCGGCAGCGCCCTCTTGAGATGGCTCAGGCTCTTCCAGTCCAGCGTGACGGCCTTTGCCGTCATGCCCGAGGAATTCGCGCACTTCAAAAGCTCGGCCAGCGTGACTTCCTGGTCGCCCAGGAGGTTGTCGTGGATCAGCTGGGACGGGGTCAGATGCAAACCATGCTGTCTTGCCACGATGACGAGACAAGCGAGCCCCGAAGGTGGCAGGGCCTCCACCGAAGGTGCGCCGACGAGCGAGAGGTGTTTGGTCATGGATGCCTCGAAGTTTCGACTGCGCAAGGTCCGGTCCCCAGCGAGATATAACTTATCACTGTTAGTTCGCTAACGCAGCATTTTCAGCGCGTCGCCCGAAAAAGATATGTTTCGCGGCAGGCCGCGAAGCCAGTTTCGAGCGCGTTCTCGTGCGACTTAACCAGGGAACCTTATAACATTGTTTAACATCGACAAATCACGAGTCGGCGGTCACCGTCTCCTGGAAGTCGAATCCGCAGGCCTCCAGCTGTGGCCTGATCCGCTCGTCCCTGGCCTCCGGCATGAGTGCCAGTGCACAGATCTCAAAATTCCCGCTCCGAACCGACACCGTCGGGAAACCGGCGCTGAGCAGCAGGTTCCCCATCCGCTCGGTCGAAAAGCCGGTCTTGTGCGCCATGTGGTGGCGCCCCTGCTCGATCGCGCCGGAATGCCCGTAGATCATGTCCAATGGCCGGATCGGACCTGCCGGCGAGACGTAAGCGATCGCACCGAGGCCGCGCGTCAACATGTGCTGAGCGACCGCCTCGAGGTCGGGAGACATGATCAGTGCGAATCCGTCCGGTTTGAGGACTTGGCGGAACTGGACGAATGTGGGGTGAACCTCATGGGCATAGAGGTGCTCCATGACATGAGAACACCAGATCGCATCGAACGAGGCCGCCGGGAACAATCGGGCAAGATCGGTAATCGACCCGACGACGTCGGGATTCACGCCGCTGTCGACGTCTAATCGAATCTCGTCCCATTCATGCGATGTCAGGAGCGGCTGGATGCGCTTGGTAACCGTCGATCCAGCGCCGGCATTCAGCATTTTCTTCGTGGCCAATTCGAGAGCTCCGCGGGTTCGTTAAGCGGCTGAGTTCTGCAGCGATCGTTCGTCTTGACCAAATGTGCCGGGGCCGCAGATAGCCGTCGGCCCCAGCACCGTCGTGTCAAGCGAGCGGCACGGCTTTACAAAAGCTACGTGGTCCGAATGTGACGAACTAACTTCTAACGTCGATTGGCTAAAATGCCCGGGGCGGAACTTGTGATTGATTTGATACATCCGACTCGGATCGGTCGACAAGGTTCCAATCGGAATGTGCGCATGCACTTCCCCTGACGCGAGCCGTCGAACTCATCGCAGGCGCGTCATGATCGTCAACCGCAGCCTATTCGATCATCAATCACCCACTTTTGACGGCCATGCCGACGATCGAAGAAAAAAGCGCCGCCTCAACCTCGGTTGGGGCGGCGCCTTCGCTTAGTGCAGACCTAGGATCTTACAGCTTGGTCGAGTTACCATCGTTGAAGATCAGGTATTCGATGTTGCTGATCTGGGTCACCTGACCATTGCTGAAGGTGATGTCCATAGAACCGTTCGATCCAGGGCTGATGTCGCTCACGTCGGTCGAAGCGTGATCCAGGAAGGTCAGGGAGTCCTTGTTGCCGCCACCGCCATCGATGGTGTCGCTGCTGGTGGCGTTGTTCAGGTAGAAGTAGTCCTGACCGGAGCCGCCAACCATCGAGGCCGTACCGGTGTCGGAGCCGACGAACGAGTCCTTGCCGTCGCCACCGATCAGCGTCTGCGTGCCCGAGCCGGCGACCAGCGTATCGTTGCCGGAACCGCCAAACAGCGTGTCGTTGCCGGCACCGCCATACAGCGAGTCGTTGCCGGCACCACCATCGAGCGAGGTCGCGTGCGACGCATCGCTGCCCGAGTAGAGCACGTCCTTGCCGTTGCCGCCGAACTCGGCAGCAGTCTGGGTACCGCCGACAAGGAGATCGTTGCCGTTGCCGCCATGCAGCGTGTCGACACCGGATCCGCCATACAGCGTGTCGTTGCCGGCGCCGCCGTCCAGGCTGTCGTTGCCCGCACCAGCGTACAGCGCATCGTTGCCCTTGCCGCCATCCAGTGTGCTCGAATTGCCGGCGGTGCTGCCGGACGCCAGCACGTCGTTGCCGTTGCCGCCGCTCAGCTGCGACGAGCTGCCGCCGTAGAGCGTGTCGTTGCCGGCGCCACCGTTCAGGGTGTCGGCACCGGAGCCGAACAGCAGATCGTTGCCCCTGCCGCCATCCAGCGTGCTGTGACCGGAGGCGTTGTCGACCAGCACGTCGTTGCCGGAGCCCGCATCGATCGAGTCGTGACCGGCACCGCCGAAGATGGTGTCGTTGCCGGAGCCGGTGAGAACCGTCGTGTCGCCGGTGTTGTTGACGAACACCTGATCGTTGCCGGAGCCGGTCGCAGCCAGCACGGGGGTGCTGCCGTTCACCGTCAGCGTGACGTCCTGATTGGTCGCCTCGATGATCGCCTTCAGGTTGGCGTCGGTGTTAACAGTGTTAACGGGGTTGGTTTCGATCAGAACATTGGCGTTCGGATCCGGGTTGGTGATCCCAGACCCCTCCTGCACCGGAATCGTCGCGCCGTTATCCGGGCTGGTGTATCCGATCCCCGCGTTGATCAGATAGTCAAGGATCTGTTGCTGGGTCGAGTGATCGATCGTGGAGTTGATCGCCGCTTTAAGGTCGGTCTGGTCTAGATTGTAAGTCGCCATCGATGTAGCCCCTGCTTGGGATACGAGGATTCAAGCCGCTCGCCCACACTTAAGCTGTTGATTCACAACTAGTTTGTTGCGATGCAACTCAAATGTGGACCCAGGTTACGAACTTGTTAAGTCCATTGTTAAGTCCGCTAGGCCGGAGTGTCAATCAGCAATGCGCTGTTAACACCTGGTTCCCTGAGATTTATGTGAGACTTAGCACCACTTCGTATGCACTATAACATTCAGCGCAGGGCAATCACCAATGTTAGCCGCGGCGCAAAAAAGGTAGTGATTATACGGGGTTTCACGGGGGCCCGGGATACCGCGGGCGCGCTGAATTTCACTGATGCCGCGAGCGCTTCGATGGGATTTTCTGATCTGAAAAAAATATTTCTGCATCGCGTGAGACGTTTTGCAAAAAAGCGTCAAACTTCGCAGCCGGCGCCCCGCCGGCCAGTGTTATAACGCCGCCTGGCCGCAGTTTGCGGGCTCGATCAAGCGAGATCCGAGGAATCACCCGCAGAATCAGCGCCGTTCGACCGCGCGATCAAAACCTGGCGCGACGCCGACCGGACGCCGCATTGTAACAAATTAACATCAGATTTGGCGCAACATGTTAGCGACGCGCATGGAACGGGCGGCACGAGGCCCGATCGCGGGCCGAGCGCCGACCTGCGGCGATCATCCCCTGGCGGCGCGCGCGTAGATGGCCTCGAGCATTCTGCGGTTCTCGTCCGGCGCGTAGTGCTCGAGATAGGCGGCCCGTGCGGCCCGTCCCCATGCGGCGGTCAGGCCGGCGGCGCCGAGAACCTCACCGATCCGCTTTCCGAGCGCGGCCGCGTCGCCCGGCGGCACCAGCGCGCCGGTCTTGCCGGCGGTCACCACCTCGGCAAGTCCGCCGATCCCGGAGGCGATCACCGGCGTGCCTCGCGCGAAGGCTTCGACCACGACCATCGGAAATCCCTCGTACCACAGCGACGGCACCACCAATGCCTCGGCATTCGCCATTTCCCGCAGCACCTCACCGCGCGAGAGCCCGCCCAGGAACGCGACATGGCCGGGCGCCCGAGCCTCGAGCGCGAGGCGCTCAGGCCCCTCGCCCACGATCCGCAAGGGCATGCCGGTCCCGGCAACGGCATCGAGCAGCACGCCGACGCCCTTCTCGCGGCTCAGCCGTCCAACGTAAAGCAGCCCGCTGCGCGCCGCCGCCCAATCGGGCGCCCCCGGATCGGCGATGAAGTTCGGCTTCACGTCGATCCGGTCGGCGTCGAAGCCGGCCTGCGCGAACAGGGTTTTGGCAAACTGCGTCAGCGCGATCAGGCGCAGCCCGGGACGCGTCCAGGTGCCGCGGCGCTGGTGCTGCTCGATCATGTAGGCCGAAGCGATCGAGCCCGGAAGCGATCCGCGGTAGCAGCGGTGCACGACGCCCCAGCGATGTCCACGGTCCAGGCACTTGTGGCAGATGCGGCCGTCGCGCAGCAGCATGCCGCCGGTGCAGATGGTGCGATAATTGTGCAGCGTCACCACCGCGGGCACGCGCTTTTGCCGGCAGAGATCGAACACGGCGGGCGACAGCAGCGGGAAGAAATTGTGGACGTGCACGACGTCGGGGCGAAAGCGGTCGATCGCCTCCGCCACGACCCGCTTTCCCTCCGCATTATCGGCGATCGACAGCGTGGTCGTGATGCGTGCGGGGAGCGAATTGATCGTCTCGTTGCTGACCGTGAGCGTTTCAACGCTGTGTCCTGCGGCGCGCAGCAGGTCCACTTCCGCTTCAAACACGACGTCCTCGCCGCCGCGTCCCTGATACCTGTTGTGGGCGACCAGGATCTTCATGATCGGGCCGGATCAGAGAACCAGCGCAGCTCGGTCACCAGGCTTTGGCCGCCCGCGAGCGTACCGGAGCCGATCAGCGTCGCTGAGGGCACCTTGAGATCGAAGGACGGCGAATACCAGCCGGCCGGCATGGTCTCGTCACCCCGATGCGGCATCCAGCTCAGTGCCGCCGGCAGATCGAGCTCGCCGCGCCCGCCCGGCCATGCCAGCTGCGCCCTGTGCCCTTCGAGCCTGCATTCGACGTCGGGACCGAGATGCCAGCTGAGGCTCGCCTGCACCGCAAGCCCTTCATCGGCAAGCACGACATCGGTGACGACGAGCCGCGCCGCCTGACGCTGCAATTGCACCGAGCGGCGATGCACGACACCTGCTTCGCCCCGATATCCCGAATGCTCCGCAACCCAGCTCGCATCCGCATCGCGATCGTCAAGGCCGCTTGCTGCGACAAGCCGGGTCTGCGCATGCCGTGTCCAGAGAAACGGCCCGCCCGACACCGACTGGTCGCGCGCGAACAGGCAGAGCGTGTTGTGCGCCAGCGTGGAGCGGAAGTAGGCCCGCCATCGCGGATCGCCATGGTAGCAATAGGTGCCGGGGTCGGCGAAGATCTCCACACCACCGATCCTGCATTCGAGCGACAGCGCGTCCGCATGGGCGTGGGCGGCAATGCGGCCGAAGCCATGCGGGCCGTGGTCACAACGGCACCACACCGCGCGCTCGGAATCGATCAGAAAGGCCTGTCCCGCCCCTTCAAGCAAATGCGGGCGGTGCTTGGGCCGCCCAGCGATCGCACGGGCCTCATTGCCTTCGGTGAGCACAAGGGTGCGCAGATCGGGCTCCGGCGATTTGGGCCACCATGGCAGCTCGCCGAACAGGCGCGCACCGGTGGCGAGCAAGCCGAGCCAGCGATTGCCAGCGTGATCGTCGAGCAACAGGCCGATGCCGTCGTCACCGTCGCCCTGCCGCGGCGGATGACCGCGATCGTCCAGCATCGCGGCAATGACGTCGCTCATGCGGCACATCGTGGTCCAGACCGCATCGCCAAGCGGATGTCCGGACGACTGGCCCTGCACTGCCGCCGCCAGCAGCAGTTCGAGAACAAAGCCGTGATAGTCGGTCGCGAGCTCACTGTTGCTGCCGCAGGCAAGCGTCTGCGCAACGGCTTCGTGTGCCAGCGTGCCGGCCGATTGCTCACGCCATCGCGCACTGTCCTGGAAGAACGGAAACACGCAAGCCGCCACGAACTGCCCGGCAGCCTCCGCGATGAGGTGGTTGTTGGCCGAGGAGCCACGGCTTGGGAACTGCGACAGCCAGTATTGATGCGCATAGAGCTGCGTCAGGAACAGATCGTTGTTTTCGAACAACGCAGCAGCGCCGGGCCAATTCTGCAGCAGCTGGCGCACCCAGGCCCACGAGATCAGCCGCACGCCAAGCTCGATGCCGCTGATCCAGTGCGGGCCGCGCGGGAACGGATTTTCGCGCCACCAGCTCACCAGATGCTCGGCCGCGCGCCTGGCGTAGCGCTCGTCGGAGGTCAGGTAATACGCGGTCGCGAGCACCGTGAGATGGTGGTGACGCGACGGCTCCCAGATGTATTTGATGTTTCCGACCGCGCTTTCGTCACGATAGGGAACCGCGAATGCGTGCACGCCGGCCGGCGCCCGCTTCCCGCTTCTGATATCGACGAACCAGTCGGGCCGTTCGCCGAGGGCCCCATGATCCCTGGCGAAAATCCGCCACTGCCCGGCGAGAATCCGGTCGGCGCTCTGGATCAGCCGTTCGGCGGCCTGTCCCGGGGCGTGGGCGGGCAAAGGCAGCGGCTTCAGGCGCGGCTGCCGCGGGCCGGGAGCGAGCTTGGCGCCGGCGCGCCGTGCGATATCGGGCGGAGTGATCCGCCAGAGCAGATGCAGCACCTGGTCGTTCACCCGTCCGGCAAGCTCGGACGGCTCCATGCGCTGCAGCCTGCGCAGATACCAGGCCGGATTCATCTCAACGCAGTCGAGGCGCGCGCGACGCCCTGCTCCGCCGCGCCGGCCGTCAGATCGATCGGCATCCCGGCGGCCGCGCTTTCCTGGACGGCAAGTGTTGCGCGCGTGGTCGCCAGCAGCGAGTCGAGCACAATCGGCATCGCAGCTCCCGATGCGACCGCAGCGATGAAGGCATCCAGCATCGGCCGCTGGCCCTTGTCGAGCCGCGCTGTCTTGGCCGTGCGCTGTCCGGCGTGCCAGACCTCGAAGCCCGAGAAATTGTCGAAGGCGGCAAAACCCGTGCTTGCCGATATCTCGAGCGCTTCCTTCGGCACCCGCGGATCGCCGCCGGTGAGATAGCTGAGGCTTGCGACCGAACCGTCGGCAAAATCGAAGGTGGCGACCAGATTGTCGACGTCCTTGCCCGCCGTGCTCGCGAAGACACGCACCGGCCCGGCGCCGAGCCACCAGCACAGCACGTCGATGAAATGGCCGCCCTCGCCGACGAAGCGGCTGCCTTCGCTTTCGGCCTGCAGATACCAGGATGACTTCTCCAGCGGCCCGGCCATGACACGATATTGCAGGGTCTGCGGTCCTGCCGGCGCGAACGTCGCGCGCATGCCCTGCAGCAGCGGCGAAAAGCGGCGGTTGAAGCCGACCATCAGCCGGTTGTTGCCGGTTTCCCGGATCACCTGCTCCAATCGATCGAGCGAGTTTGTATCGATCGCCAAGGGCTTTTCGACAAACACCGCCTTGCCGGCGCGCAGCGCCTGCGTCGCGAGGTCGGTATGGGAGGCATGGCGCGTTGCGATCAGCACGGCATCGATGTCGTCGGCGCCGAGCACCGATGCCGCGTCCGTCGAGGCGCGCGCGAAGCCGAATTTGCGGACCGCAGTGGTGCCGCTCAGGCCGGTATTGGTGGCGACCTCGACGAGATCGACGCGCTGGTTGCTCGCAAGCTGCGGCAACAGCATGCTGGAGGCATAATTGCCGGCGCCGATGACGCCGAGCCGCACCCGGCCGCTGCGCGAGGCAACCGCCGGACGATAGATCATCTGCATCGCGCGGGGAGCGGCGTCCGGATAGGCGAACACCATGCCGAGGCCGACCTCGCCGCGGCTCATGCGCTCGAACGCCGACGTCGCCTGCTCCAGCGGTACCATTTCGGAAATCAGCGAGGAGAAATCCAGCCGCCCGTCGGCGAGCAACCCAACGATCGCTTCCATGTTGCGCTTCTCGGTCCAGCGCACATGACCGATCGGATAATCGATGCCGCCCTCCTCATAGAGCGGATCGTAGCGGCCAGGGCCGTAGGAGCGCGAGAAGCGCACGTCGAGCTCCTTGTCGTAGAATTCGTTCCACGGCAGGTTCAGCGTGCATTTGCCGATATCGACAATGCGGCCGCGGTCGCGCAGCAATGCCGCCGAACGTGATGCGAGATCGGGATCGTCGCTGCCCGCGGTGATGAACACGCAATCGACGCCGTTGCCTGCGGTCAGCTGGTCGATCCGGGCGCGGAATTCGGCCGCGGCATCATCCGATGCGACGGCACAGACCGCGGCGCCCGCAGCCTCCGCCTGCCGGCATCGCGCCTCCAGCCTGTCAAGCCCGGCGACCACGACACCGGCGCTGCGCAGCAGCCGCACCATGATCTGCCCGATCAGGCCAAGACCGATCACGCAGGCGGTCTCGCCGAAGCGGATCTCCGACTGGCGCATCGCCTGCAGCGCGATCGAGGCGATCGTGGTGAATGCGGCCTGGTCCAGCGCAGCGCTGTCCGGCAGCGGCACGCAAAGGTTCACCGGCACCCAATTGTATTCGGCGTGGGTTGCATATTGATTGCCGCCGCAGCAGACGCGCTGTCCGACCGAGAAGCCGCCGACGCCCTCGCCGACCTCCACCACGGTGCCCGACAGCGAGTAGCCGAGCGGCGTGTAGGAATCGAGGCGGTTCATCACCTTCTGATAGGTCGCGAGCAACCCCTGCTGGCGGACCGAGCTCACCACCTTGGCAACCTGGTCGGGTCGCGCGCGCGCCTTGCCGAACAGCGACAGGCGGCCTTCGGTGAACTTCATCATCTCGGTGCCGGTCGACACCGCGGAGAACGCCGTGCGCACCAAAACCCCGCCGGGGCGGCAGCGCGGCGCCGGCACATCGATCAGCTTGAGTTCGCCGCTCTTATAGTTCTGCGCGATCTGCTTCACGGTCGGTCAATCGCCTCAAGTTAACAGCGCTCCTTGTATCGCGCCCGCCGCCCGCAATGAAGCCAGGTCATAATTATCTCATTGCCGGAGACTTAACATTGTTATCATTCCAGCAACAGGACCGGTTTTGGCGAGATCTCGACCTCGCCGCTGGCGACAGGCCCTTCGCCGCCGTCGAGGCCCTGGTAGAGGCTAAAATGCGGGTCGACCCGATAAACGGACCGGCCCTTGGTGGTCCAGAGGATCAGACCGTTGCGGCCATCCGGCATGCGAAGCTCGACGCGCCAGGTCGACGGCGACGTCCTGCCTGCCGCCACGACGCTTGCACCGACCAGCCAGGACTGGATCGTGCGGTAGGCAATTCCGCTCGGCAGCAGCCCGCGCACCGGGTCCCATAATTTTCCAAAGTCGCTGCCGCCTCCGGCAAACTCGTACCAATAGAAGCGGTCGACACCGCTGATCCATTTCAGGATGTATGCGCGCGCCAGACACCCGTCGGGATTGTCCTCATAGGAGGACCAGCCGGCCTCGGTGTCCCAGATCGGCCTCGCGGACAGGTCGTGCGCGGCGAGGATTTTCTTGAAGCGCGCAATGATTCCGAGCACCGCCTCGGGTTCGCTCGTGTAGCCGTGGAAGGCGAACACATCGGCATATTGTCCGCCACCTTGCGCCATGAAGGCTTCTTGCCAGCGATACCCGTCCGGCGTGCCATTGGACGGCGGCGTCAGCACGGTCAGCGTGGGATCGCTGGCTTTAATGATCTCGTAGGCCCGCTTCTGCAGCTGGACCATAGTCGCGATATTGCCCGAGTAATATTTGGGATCCTCGGGCTCGTTCCAGATTTCCCAGTATTTGATGCGGCCGGCGGCACGCGTGACCGCCGCACGCACCCAGTCGTCCCATGACGCGAGATCGGCCGGCGGTGAGCTTGCGCCCGGCGTGAACGCCGGCGGCGCATCCTTCACCGACGCGGCCCATCGCGGCGTATAGGCGAGATTGAGGACGATCTCGACGTGCTCGCGCTCCGCCGCGGCAAGGATGGCGTCGAAGCGCGCCCAATTGTAGATGCCGGGCGCCGGATTGATCTGCGCCCAGTAGATCGCGCCCCACAGCCGAACGCCGTCGAATTTGAGCTCGGGCCAGGGCTGCGACTTTGACTGCGACTGCCCGATCGCGTTGATCGTCATGCCGAAAAGCGTCGGCGGGATCACCGCATTCACGCGGCTCGCATTGAGCGCATCGTATGCCGTCAAACCAGCCCACTGCAGCGGCCATTTGTAGGCCAGCGGCAGCAGCGCGCTCAAAACCAGCGCAATCAATGCCCTTTGGCCCCAATCCCTCACTCTGCCTGCCATGTCCCTGTCTCGTCGCCGTCACATCCGCGTCGGGATTGCATAGTGGAAGCCGCGCATGTTAATGCCGATGTTAGTCGGATTGTGATGTTGTTAGGTCAATGGTATAGATCATCGCAGATGTCGAGAGCTGAACCATCACCGCGGCGGATCCTGATCATCGTCGAGAACCTTCCGGTTCCTTTCGATCGCAGGGTGTGGTGCGAAGCAACGTCGCTGCGCAAGGCGGGTTATGAAGTTTCGGTGATCTGCCCGAAGGGCCGCGGCCATGACGAATCCTACGAATGCCTCGAGGGCATTCACATCTACCGTCATCCGATGCCGGTGGAGGCGCGCGGGATCGCCGCCTACCTGATCGAATATCCGGTCGCACTGTTCTGGGAAACGCTGCTGGCGATCAAGGTGGCGTGGAAGCACGGCTTCGACGTGATCCAGGGCTGCAATCCCCCCGACCTCATCTTCCTGATCGGCCTGTTGTTCAAGCTCGGCGGCAAGCGCTTCGTGTTCGATCATCACGACGTCAATCCCGAGCTCTACGAAGCAAAATTCGGCCGCAGGGACTTCTTTTGGCAGCTGCTGCGGCTGGTCGAGTATCTCACCTTCAAGACGGCGAGCATCTCGATCGCGACCAACGAATCCTATCGCGAGATCGCGATCGCGCGCGGCGGCATGCCGGCCAACCGGGTTTTCGTGGTGCGATCCGGCCCCAATCTCGACCGGGTGCGTTCGCGGCCGGCCGATCCGGCCTGGCGCCGTGGCCGACGCTACAGCGTCGGCTATGTCGGCGTGATCGGCCAATCGGAAGGCATTGATCTCTTGCTGCAGTCGATCGGCCACATTGTGCACGATCTCGGCCGCACCGACATCCAGTTCAACATCGCCGGCACCGGGCCGGAGTGGAATGCGGTGGTCAAGCTCTGCGAGGAGATGCAGCTCTCCGACTACGTGAACTTCACCGGCGCCATCGCGGATGACGCGCTGTTCACGATGCTCTCGACCGCCGACGTCTGCGTCAATCCGGACCGCGTCACGCCGATGAACGACATCTCCACCATGAACAAGATCATGGAGTACATGGCGCTCGGACGGCCGATCGTTCAGTTCGACGTCCGCGAAGGCCGCCGCTCGGCGCTCGACGCCTCGCTCTATGCCGCGAAGAACGATCCGAGGGATTTCGCCAGCAAGATCATTACGTTGATCGACGATCCGTCATTGCGGCAGTCGATGGGGGCATTTGGCCGCAACCGCGTCGAGCGTGCGCTGTCGTGGACACATGAGGAGCCGAAGCTGCTTGCGGCCTATGAGTCGTTGTTTGCCGGGACGGTGCCCGCGCAAAGCCGTGCGCCGCGCGCGCATGCACCCGCCGAGCGGCCGACCTCGGAACCGTCCAGCGCGAACGCAGCCGCCGGGCGGGCATCGTCTTGAACGCGCAGCCGCTTCACTCACGTCAAACGCGACGCGGCCACGCGCACGTCCTGGATTGTTGAAGGTCGAAGCATGAACGTCAGCATTTTCGGCCTCGGCTATGTCGGAACGGTCTGCGCCGCCTGCTTCACCGAGCTCGGCCATCAGATCATCGGCGTCGACAAGAGCGTTGCGAAGGTCGACCTGATCCGCGGAGGCAGATCGCCGGTCGTCGAGCCGGGCATCTCGGACAAGGTGGCGCGCGCGGTGGCAACCGGTCAGCTGACCGCGACCACCGACGCCACCGAAGCGATCGTCAACAGCGACATATCGATGGTCTGCGTCGGCACGCCCTCGTCCGGCAACGGCAATCTCGACCTGACCGCGATCCGACAGGTCGCGATCGAGATCGGCCGCGGACTGCGCGCCAAGAACGCACCGCACACCGTGACGATCCGCTCTACCGTGCTGCCCGGCACCACCCGCGGCACCGTCGGGCCGCTGATCGAGGAAGCCTCCGGCAACAGGATCGGACGCGACTTCGACCTCGCCTTCAATCCGGAGTTCCTGCGCGAGGGCAGCGCGATTGCGGATTTCAACGCGCCGTCCAAGACCGTGGTCGGCGCCTTCAACCAGGAAACCGCCGACCGCGTCATGGCGCTTTACAAGGACCTGCCGGGCGCCAAGATCACGCCGCCGGTCGAGACCGCGGAACTGGTGAAATATGTCGACAACAGCTGGCATGCGCTCAAGGTCAGCTTTGCCAACGAGATCGGCACGATCGCGAAGACGCTCGGCATCGACGGGCGCGACGTCATGAACATCTTCATGCAGGACACAAGGCTCAACATCTCGCCGGCCTATTTGCGGCCAGGCTTCGCCTTCGGCGGCTCGTGCCTGCCCAAGGACGTCAAGGCGCTGAAACACCTTGCACACAGCCGCGGACTGTCGACGCCGGTGCTCGAAAGCATCCTGCCGAGCAATGACATGATCATGTCGCGCGGCGCCGACTGGATCCTGTCGCATGAGGGCCGCCGCATCGCATTCCTCGGAATCAGCTTCAAGGCCGGCACCGACGATGTCCGCGACAGTCCCTTCGTGAGGCTGGTGAAGAGCCTGCGCGGCGAGCGGCGCGACATCCGGATCTACGACCCCAATGTGCAGCTGTCGCAACTGATCGGCGCCAACCGGGAATTCCTGATGCGCAATCCGGAGCTGGTCGGCCTGTTGAACGACGATGTGACCGCGACCATCGAGTGGGCCGACATTATCGTGCTGACGACGGCCGATCCGCGCTTCGTTGCGGCGCTGACTGCGACCCGTCCCGACCAGGTCGTGCTCGAACTGTCGGAGATCGGATTGCCCGAGCAGGTGCGCGCCAAAGTGAGCGGCTTTCACTGGTAGGGAATATCATGGCCACCATGGGCCAGACCCGCGAGCGACCCGAAATCCGCTTTCACGACGAGATTTCGTCGGGATGGGAGACGCTGCATCAGAGCCGTACCTTCAAGGCGCGGACGGCCGCGATGTTCGGTCTGGTCGGCAATGCGGACCTCAACGGGCAGCGCTGGCTCGACGCCGGGTGCGGCACCGGAACGCTGTCCCGCCTGCTCGCCGCGCGCGGCTGCGACGTCACCGGCGTCGACGCCTCATCGGAGATGATTGCGGCGGCTCGCAGCCACCTCGCCGACGGCACGCTCGCCGGGCGCCTCACATTCCAGCAGATCCCGACCATCGCTAGCCTGCCGTTTCCCGATCGATCCTTCGACGGCGCGCTGTGCGCGAGCGTGCTGGAATATGTTCCCGACGTGGCGCAGTGCCTCGCCGAGATTCATCGTGTGCTCAGGCCTCGCGGGCTGCTGCTGCTCTCGATCCCCAATCGAGACTCGCTGCTGCGCCGGGGCTACAAGCTCGCGCATGCGGCCTCTTCACGCGTGTCGGCGCGGCCGCTGTTTCGCTATCTCGCGTTCTCCAAATTCGACACCTCGCCGGCGGCCATGCAGGGTCTGCTCCGACAACACGGCCTCACGATGCTGGGGAGCAGCTTTGCCGGTTCCCCGCTCCCCCCGGCGCTCGATCGCCAACCCGCAGTGGGCACGCTGATCAACATCCTGGCCCGGCGCGACGATTGACGTGGCAGGCGGATGGCCGCCTCAGGCCTTGATCGCCATCAGCGACTTGGTCATGCCGAGATAGCGTTCGCGATAGATCTTCGCGTCGGGAAATGTTTCCGTCATCTCGCGCCAGTCGAACAGGTGCCAGTCGGGCGCGGTCCGCTTGAACCAGAAGCGATTGAATATATTGATCAGCGCGATCTGCAGCCGCCTCGGCAGCAGAACGATGATGCCCGGCAGCCAGGTATGGCTCTCGATCGGAAAATACCGGTACGGCGTCTGCACGTAGAAGGACTTCGCGACCCGCGAGATCTCGCCCGCAAAGCGGTTCTGGTGCTCGCGCGCGATATTCAGGAACGTTGCGTCGCTCTCGATCGCGACGACATCCTGCTTTGGTCCGGTGACGTGTTCGATCACCGACGAGCAGAAGCAGAAGTCGAACGCCTGATCGTCGAACGGCAGGCGCTCGGTCTCCTGCAGCAGAACGGTCTTGAAGCCGAAGCGCTCGCGCGCGGCCTTCAAATCGTCGGCCGATATGTCGCAAACCGTGATGTCGGTATGGCGGGGCAGGATCGCGCGAATGTGCCGGCCGGTGCCGCCGCCGAGATCGAGGATCTTCGCGTCGAGCGGCAGGTTTACGGTGCGGACGAGGAATTCGCCGCGCCGCTGGCGTGCCGCATTGGAAAATCGGGCTTGGATCGCACCCAGCAAGGTCAGTCTCCTGCTACCGGTCGGTTCGAACTGGCACGGCCTGCGCGATCCCTCACCCAACGATGCATCGATTTTCCTGTCGCGCTCACTTGATGGCCTCGAAGTAGATCGACTCGTCCGGCCGGTTGTCGAGACGGTCGATGTCGGGACAAACGCCCTCGCGATAGGCACGGGTGTGGGTTTCCGAACAGCCGGCGTCGCGGAACAGGGCCGCGAGCGAGGCACGGGTAAAGCCCCAGTGATGCGCAAAGGCGGCCTCCTTGCGGCGATCGATCTCGAACACGCCCTTGAGGAAAGCCTGCGGCGCCGCCGGATCGTAGAGCGCGACGATCCGCTCCATGTCGGGGACGACGATCCGGCACACCCCGCCGGGCGCCAGCACCCGCGCGATCTCGCGCGCCAGCCGCTCGACCTCGTCGGGAAACAGGTGCTCGAAGACATGCGCGCTGAACACCGCCGAGAGGCTGCGATCCGCGAACGGCAGCGGCCTGGTCAGGTTCATGTGGCGCAGCCCGGCGAACTTGCCCTGGCGATGCTCGGCATAGCGGGCATCGCTCAGCACACCGGCGAGATGCAGCGCTTTCGCCGCGAACGGCATCCGCGCGATCCACAGGTGCATCGTGATGTCGGTATTGATCCAGCCGTCGATGCCGCAATTGAAGGCGCCGATATGCAGCTTTTCGAGCGATCCGCCGCGCGCGTCGTCGGTCATGTCCGCTCCCGCGCCGAATTGGTCAGCACAACCGTGATCACCGACGCCGCGCTGGAGGCCACCATCGCCGCAACCGCGCCCATCACCTGCCAGGCCTCCGCCGCGAACGGCAGGACGCAGCACAGCGCGACAAGGCCGGCGATCCGGCTCAGCATGAATCGCTGCGGTTTGCCGGTCGCAAACAGCGGCAGCGCGAGGCCGAGCCACACCGCGTCGAGCGCCATCGCCGCGCCCATCAAGGCGAGGCTGCCGGTGCCGATCTCATAGCTCTGTCCGTGGATGACAAGCGCCAGAATGCGCTGGCCGAGCAGCACGACCGCCGTGCCGTAGGCGGCCGCGATCGACCCGAGCAGCAGGGCATTTTCGCGCGCGGCCGCGGCGACTGCGCTGCGCCGGCCGGCGCGCAGTTCGGCCGCGATTTCCGGTAGGCGAACCGAGAACATCGTCGCGCAGAACTGGCTGAGCGGTGCGAACACCAACAGCAGGATCCGCAGCGACGCGCTCGCGTCCAGCCCGATGAGAAAGCCGCAGACCGGGATCAGCCCGATGCTGCCGATCCAGTAGGTGAGCGAGGTCGCGACGAACCAGCGACCGTTTCGAAACAGCCGCTGCAGCGAACCGCGGAAGATTCTGGCTTGCGGCCGGGCCAGCTCGCTGGTGCGGGCCAGCAGCAGGCTGCCGGCGAGCGCGGCCGAGATCGCGATACACGCCATCGCCGCCGTCGCGCCGGCGAGCTTGAGCGCGATCATCAGCCCGGCCGAGACGACCAGCGCCACGCAATAGGTCAGCGAGGACGCCAGCGCGCGCGGCAGTCTGCCGTCGAGATAGCAAATCCGGCGGAACATGCTCTGCAGGCGAACCGCCGGGATCGCAAGCCCGGTTGCGATCACGAGCCCACCGGCGTCTCCGCCGACGGCGACGATTACAAGGCCCGCACTCACCAGCAGAAGGCCGAGCGCACCCGAGGCGAGCAGTGACGACAGATAGAGGCCGAGCCGCAGCTGCGGCCATAGCGATTTCGGGATGCGGTGCGCGGTCGCCGGCAACCCGTCGTCGAACAGGCCGCGCAGAAACACCGCCTCGATCAGGATCGAGAATGACCAGGCGACGCTGAACCTGCCGAATGAATTGATGTCGAGCACATTGGCGAGCACGATCGTCAGCACGAAGGCGGACCCGCTCAGCAGCGCCTGATCGATCAGGCCAAGCGCGACATTGCCCCCGGCACGCCGCAGCCGGCGAAGCAATCCGCTCATGGCACCGGCGACCCGGGTCTGGGCCGCCGCCCGGTCCAGCCTGTCGGTCAACGCGCTCACGCCTCACTCACCCGTAGTCTGTTGAACGTCCGCCGCGGCGCCATTTGCAGCCTGGCCTCCGGGCCGAAATAGCACCAGAACACCAGCACGCAGCCGAAATAATTGTGCAGCAGCTGGCTGGAGTCATTGGCCGACGCGATCACGACGAACAGCAGCATCGCGAACGGCGCCATACAGTACATCCCTCTCCGCTCGAACGCGAAGACGATGGTGTTCCACAATGCGAGCGCCAGCAGCAGCATATAGAGCGCACCGCCCAGCAGGCCGAACTGGAGAAAGGCGTCGAGATAGGAATTCTCGAATGAGCCGAACTCGGTATTCCACGGCGCCATGCTCGTCAGTTCGTTCACGGGCGAGTTCGGCAGTTCGTTGAAGAATCCCGAAAACCCGTAGCCGAGCCAGGGGTGCTGCCAGAAGAAGTGCGGCCAGACCGACCAGAGGAACGAGCGGCCGGTCAGGTTTCCACTGCGGCCGACCAGCCCGTACAACTCGTCGCTCGGCACGGCGAACACGACAAGCGCAACGAAGGCGAGGCCGAGCCAGTAGATCGAGGCAGCGCCCCTGTGCCCGAGCACCACCAGCAGCAGCCCGAAGGTCACGGCAAGCGCCGTCAACATGCTGATCAGCGGTCCTGCGGCGCCGGCCGCGGCGAGCGCGAAAAAATGACATCCCATCAGCAGCAGCGTCCAGCCGAATTGCCGCCGCGGTCCTGCCAGCATGCGCACGAAGCAGATCAGCACCATCAGGCCGAAGAAGGCGCCCGCGAGGTTCTTGTGACCGAACACGCCGGCATAGGCCTGGGTTCCGAGCACCGTCGGCCGGTGCAGCGGGTCGTAATCCCATTGCGAGCCGATTACCGGAAACAGCAGAACGTGAACGATCAGCACCACGATCCCGATCCGGAACAGCGTATCGACGAGACGATCGACCGGGCAGCTGATCACAACCCACGCCGAGAACATCGTGGTCAGCAGATACATCGCGAACTTGATCGACGAGCCGGCGGGGTCGGCGCTCAGCGCCAGCGATACCAGGGCGAAGGCGATGAACGTCAGGTAGAGATGCGATTGCAGCATCAGCAGGCCGAAGCGCTGCCGGTCGATCGCAACGTGCAGCATCAAGAGGAGGTAGAGCAGCAGCCATGCGCCGCGGAACAGCGTGGATTCCCCGGCCCTTTCCGCGAACGAGATGCCCTCGATGAAATTGAACAGGAAATAGATGCAGCCGAGCACCATCACCAGATAGGCGTGCAGAAAGACATCGGTTCGCAGCCACCATCTGCCGATCATTGCACGGCCTCCTGCCGGGCCGGCGCCCTCAAGAGGTGATCGACCGCGGCGGTGAAACGCGCCGCGGCGTCGGCAAGCGCATCGCGTCGCACGCTCTGCCGGGCGTGCCGCGACATCGCTTCCCAGCGCGCGGGATGTTCGAGCAAGCCGCGCGCCGCATCGACCCAAACCTGTTCATCGAGCGCGCAAACATAACCATTGTCCTGGTCACGGACCAACTCACCGCCTGCCCCGACATGGGGAGACACCAGGCAGGGAACCCCGCACTGCAGGGCCTCGTTGCACACCAGGCCCCATGGTTCCAGCAATGAGGGCAGCAGCAGCAGCCGCGACTGCAGAAAGACGTCCGATATCGCCTGCCACGGCAGGTAGCGGTCGTGGCGGACATCGATGCCGGCACCGCCGAGCCGCGCCAGCATGCGCTGTTCGGCGGCGCCGGACCCGACCACGCGCACCTTCAGCCCGGGCACGATCCGGCCAAGCGCGATCGCGACGTTCTCGAAGAAGATCGCGTTCTTGGCGTCGTCATTGAGGCGGGCGCACCAGAGCAGATGAAATGGACGGTCGTGGAATGCCGGCACAATCGCCGGCGGATCCCATGCCGGCACCAGCGGCACCACGAACAGATCGTCGGCACGAACGCCCTCGCCGCGGAAATACGCCCTGCCCTTGTCGCTGCAACACACCACTGCGTCGCACTGGCGCAGCAGCCAGGGCCGCGCCAGACGGTGATAGGCGGTGTTCGGCATCGTCTCGCGCCAGCCGTCGATCGTCAGCGCGAGCGCCTTGCCGTTGGTGCGCGCCCATGCCGCGCCGGCCAGCATCGAGGGATACAGGCCGTTGACGAACAGCAGGTCGGGCGCGAGCGCATTCAAGGCACGTCCGATTCCGATATTGACATGGGTGTGACGCGACCGCGACAGCGGGATCGATACACCCGGCACCGTGCGCGTGACGTAGCGCGGCGTGAACGAGCCGGCCCAGGCGCGATCGGCCTCCTGCGGCGTACAGGACAGTACGGCGAGATCCAGCCCACGGCTGGCCAGCTCGTTGTAGAGACGGTTGGTGTAAGGTGTGATCATGTTGTTGAAGACGACCACGCGCGACGCCATGGCTTATCGGTCCTGTGGCGGCGCCGAGTCGTGCCGGCAGATCGCCCCGCAATGATAAGTCGCAAGACGGGTCGCGACCCCTGGGCTGACCGTCAACAGCGACCTCCGCACGATGCTCTTCGCGAGCCCCTTCATCCGCGACGAATGAAAAGCATGCACCGGCAGGCTGTGGTCCCAGGTGCCGAAGTCCTTGACCTTGAGCCCCACGGTCTCCAGCAGCAGCCGAAACGTATCGGGCGTGTAGAAATTGATATGGCCGATGTCGAGCGTCGATTGCAGCGCCCGGCGACTGGTCCGCGCGTGCAATTCGCAGGGCACCTCGACATAGATGAAGTCCCGCGAGACGCGGGCGAGTTCGTAAAGCAATGCGCGCGGTTCGGGCACGTGTTCCAGCACGTGGCTGGCATAGACGAGGTCGAACGATCCGTCGGCGAACGGGATCGTCGTACCGTCATAGCTGGACCAGCGGAATGGAGCTGAAGCTGCGCCGTCGATCTCCAGATTGGTCGCGGGATCGATCACGTCGATGCCGGTGAAGTCGCGGCCGACGCCGATCGCCGACAGCCGCGCCAGCACGGCGCCGGTGCCGCAGCCGACCTCGAGCACATTGCCGACCCTCGCGGCGGCTGCGCCGAGCAAGCCGGCGATATGATCGGCCTTGTCGACCGCGCAGACGCGGCGCCAGTCGCGCTCCTGCGCCGAATAGACGCCCTCATAATGCGCGTTGTGCTGTCCGACGCAAAATTCCATCGTCATGGCCTAGCCCTCGCCTCCGGCGGCATTCGGGCAAGCTCGTCGAAGCGATCGTTCGATTTGTGCTGCCAATTGCGCCGCTCCGCCGGCGAGCGGCGGTCGAGATCGTATCCAATGTCGGCCATGGTGGTGGTCAGGATGTCGACGTTCCGTTGCGGGACAGCTGCGAGGCCGGCCAGCAACTTGTCGCGGTGCACCCAGCCCGGTCCCTTCAGGAGATCGATTGCCTCGGTGTACAGTTCGGTCTTCACGAGACGCGCGAACTCGGCAACCACGTCGGACGAAAGGTCGGCCGGCAGCGCGTCGAACATTGTAAGCGCCATCGCGCTGCGCTTGACCACGATCCAGCCCTCGTTCGGTCCGAGCCGGTACGACATCCGCAGCAGGTCGAAATTGGCGTCGCTCAAACCTTGCCTCGTATTGCGAAGCCAGAACAGCACCAGCCAGAGATAGGGATCGGCCGGCGCGCAGCCGAGCGATTTGCGGACAGCTTCGTCAAGCTCGCCCATCCGGGCGTCGACCTGCTCGCCGGATGCGAGCGCGTTCTCGGCGCGCCGCAACCGGATCACCGCCGCGCTGCGATCGATGGCCGGCATGCAATCCTTTTCCGCCACGGCGCGCGACAGCAGCGGACCGAGGTCATCGAGTTCGGCGTCGCTGACCGGTACGTTGCGAAGAATCAGGTCCTTTGCGCCGTCGAGCCGGGTCTGGTCGACAAAGTCCGGCAAGGTGGTGGTGCCCCAGGCGACGGACGAGCACGCGACCGCGGCCAGCAAGCCGCGCGCAAGCCAGGCGGCTGCGCGCCCGGGCATCCCACCGTGCGCCTCACTCGGTGTAGCCATATCGCCCATAGTGCGAGTTGTAATAGTAGTTCTTGCCGCCATAGCCGCTATAGCGGCTCATCGCCGCAATATCGGCCTTGTTGAGCACGACGCCGAGCAGGTTCTCGTTGACCGCTCGCGCACTGCGCAGCGCGCGCTCGACCACCTGCACCTGGGTCTTGCCCCATTCCACGATGAAGACGAAGGAATCGACGAAGTGGGCGGTGATACGGACATCGACCACCGGCGTGAGCGGCGGGAAATCGACGATCACGTAATCATAATGGCTGCGGGCCCCGTCGATGAAATCCCTCATCTGGTCGGAGGCCAGCACGTCGTGCGAATGCGCGATGCGCGAGCGCGTGGCGCCAGGCAGGAAGGCGAGGCCGGTCTCGGGATCGCGCCATAGCGTGTCCTGCAATGTCGCATTGTTCGACAGCACGTCGAGGATGCCGCGCTCGGCAGTCGCGGCGACCTTGCGGCTGAGCGAGGGATTGCGCAGGTCGCAATCGATCAGGAGCACGCGGGCCCCGCTCTGGGCAACCAGTTGCGCAAACACGAAGGCGAGCGTCGACTTGCCCTCGTTGGGCAGCGCCGAGGTCAGGCCGAGGATCTTTGACGGCTTGGTGACGTTGAGGTCGGCATTGACCTTGATCGAGCGGATCGCTTCCGAGAACCGCGAGAACGGCGAATCGATCGCCGCCCACAGCACCGGCTCGTCGCCGCGCCGGATCGTGCGCGGACCGATCGGCAGATTGGAACGACCGGCGACCGGCGCCTTGATCTGGCCCGGCGAGACGCGGGGAACGATGGCGACGCAGTCGGCCTCGAGGATCGTCTCGACCATTTCAGCGGTGCGGAACACCCGGTCATAGAGGTCGCGCAACACGCCGAGCCCGAGCCCGGCGATCAGGCCGCCGAGCGCCGAGAGCGCGAGCACGACCAAGGTCTGCGGATGGCTCTTGCCGAGCGGACGCGAGGCGCGGGTGATCACCCGCGCCTCGCTGACCGGGAACGACTGCTGCTGCACGTTTTCCATGTAGCGCTGCAGGAAATTGTCGTAGAGCGAGCGATAGGTCTGCGCCGAGCTCTCGAGCTCGCGCAGCGTGACCTGCGCCTGGTTAGTCGACTGCGACTGCGACACCGAGTCGTTCACGGCGCGCTCGATCTCGTTCTGGCGCTGCAGGGCGATCGCATAGTCGCTCTTGTAACTTTCGGCGAGCCGCTTCAGCTCGTCCACGATCGACGACTGGATCTCGCGCATCTGGTTGCGCAGGTTGACGGCGGCCAAATGATTGTAGCCGTAGCGCGACGACCAGTCGGCCTCGCGATTGGCCAGCTCGAGATATTGCGAGCGCAGCTTGGTAATGACCTGGTTGTTCAGGGTATCGGCCACCGTCGCATCGGGGACGCCGCCCTTCACCACCGCCTCGATGCGGTCGAGCTTGGCCTTGGCGTCGGTGACCTGCGACTTCACGTGGAGCAGCTGGGTGTTGAGCTCGCCGAGCTGCTGCTCGTTGAGCAGCTTGCCGCTGGAGGTGACGATGTTGTTGGTCTTCTTGTAGTCGAGCACCGCGCGCTCGGCGTTGGATGCCTGCGTGCGCAGCTCCTGGATGCGGTCCTGCAGCCAGACGCTGGCGCGCCGCGTTGCCTGATACTTGGAATCGAGCTGGTCGACGATGTAGGCGTCGGCGACGGCATTGGCGATCTGCGCCGCGCGCTCGGGATCGAGCGATCGGAAGCTGACCTCGATCACATAAGTCATGCCGCGGCGGCGGACGTCGAGCTGCTTCTGGAACGTGCGGACCGCGCGCCGGGTCCGGTCGAACTCGGTGGGCGGCGCGCCGCCGGCGAGCAGGCCGGACACGAAATCGACCACAGCTCCTACCGCGCCGGCTCTCGAGCCGACGAATTCCGGATCCTCGTTGAGCTTGAGGTCGCGGATCACCGCGAGCGCCACATTCTCCGATTTCAGGATCTCGACCTGGCTCTCGACCGCGGCGGAATCGACCGGGGCCTCGCTCACCGGCGATTGCTGCTGGAAGGCCTGGAATTTGCGCGTGTCGATGATCATCGTGGCAAGCGCCGTATAGCTCGGCGCCGCCGTCATCAGATAGCAGATGCCGCCGAACAGGCAGAGCCCGGCGGTCCCGAGGATGACCCAGTATTGCCGGAGCAAATAGGTGCCGAAGGCGTCGAAGGTTTCCGCCAGCGACGGCAATTCGGCCGGACGATTTCTTAAGTCGACAGACGGCGAAATCTGGTTGCGCTGAAGCATTTCGTCCTATCGCCGCGCCGGCAGGTTGATGCCTGCCCTCGCGCCCTCCAATGATCCTGCGAAGCGTCCCGCCGCCGACACCGAAGCGCGTTGCTGCAGAGAGTTCTCCATTGGCGATCGGACGTCCGCTCAGGGAGTTACTGTTGAAATGAGTGTGGTGCCAGTGCCCGTGGCCGTACCGGTCGTCGTGCTACCCGAACTGCTGACCGACGAGGTGAAGCTGAAAATGCCGGTGTTCACGCTGTTGCCGTCGATGGCCTCGAGCGTGCCGCCTCCGGCGCCGCTGGCACCGAGCGCGCTGGTCTGGCCGCCGGATGCACCGGCGCTGCCCGCGCCGCCGGCGCCGGTCGCAGCGGTGCCGCTGTCGCCCGACGCAGCGGCAAACGCCATCACGGTGTCGAGATCCTTGGTGTCGGCAATCGCCTGCTGGATGCGCGTCGCGTAGGGCTGGTTGCTGCGCACCACGATGCGCGCGGCCTGGGCGAGACCGGCGGCGATCGCCGTCTTCTGATCCTTGCTTGCCTTGGCGATCAGCGCAATCAGCGGGTCGAGCGACGTCGGATCGTTGAGCGCGAAATCGCGCGCCCGCGAGGTCAACTCCACGCCCGCATTCGGATATTGGGTCAGCAGCTGCTCCGGATTGGCCTTGAAATTGGTGACCGCCTGGGACAGCTGGATCAGTCCGCCAGGGGTCTCCGCCATCGCCGCGCCACCGGGCACCGCGAGCACCAACATCACCAGCATCGCGAGGCGCGGAGCGGAAAAACCGCCGGATCGCTCAAATGTGAACACAGCTATCTCCCTAACGAATACTAACAGTTCGTTAGCATAGTCAGAGTTATCGCGCCAATTAAATAGCCTCGCCGGCCGCGCCCCCGCTTCGGCGCGCCAAATCAACGTTAACCTGCCGCCCGACCGTAACATGGGCGTCACGGTCGGAGCC
Source organism: Bradyrhizobium elkanii USDA 76 (assembly GCF_023278185.1). Lineage (NCBI taxonomy): Bacteria > Pseudomonadati > Pseudomonadota > Alphaproteobacteria > Hyphomicrobiales > Nitrobacteraceae > Bradyrhizobium > Bradyrhizobium elkanii. The sequence goes on from NZ_CP066356.1 coordinate 6,200,099, forward strand.
GCCACCGGAGCCGCCCCTGCCCGAGCGGAAGGATTGCGACAGGCCTGCCCCGAGCAAGGCCGCGATTACAACAGCATAGCCGGTGATCTGGAGCGAGAAATCGATCATCGAATGGAGCGCGCCGGCGGCCGACGCGCAGAGCGCCGCGAGCGGCACGATCACGTCGCGGTGGCGGGTCCGCACGCCATGCGCGAGCACGCCGAACGCTGCGAGCAGCGCGATCATGGTGGCGCCGGCCATTAACATTCCGCCGTCGGACGCCAGTTCGAGCCAGCTGTTATGCGCCCGGTTCCAGGTCCCGCGCAGCGAGATGTCGTCGGTGCGATAGGCCGGATAGACCCATTCGAAGGTCCCGAAACCATCGCCGAGCCAAGGGTGGTCCCAGATCATCCGCAACGTTGCGCGATAGGTCGAGAACCGTCCCTCATCCGACAGGCCCATCGTGCTGAAGCGCGCGCCGACGCCGCCGCCGAGAAGCTGCAGCAGTGCCAGCGCGACCAGGCTGCCGACGCCGAGCGCCACGATCATGCCGTAGCGGCGCGGCACCCGGTTGCGAAAGAAGATCGCGGCGGCTGCGACCGCAGCGAGCAGCGAGATCCCGGCGCCGCCGCGCGAGCCGGTCAGAAACATCGCCAGCAGGCAGGTGAGCCAGCCGAACGCATGGCCGGCGAGCCGGCGCCGCGCCGGCATATCGAGGCGCGCGAGCAGCCGTGACAGGCTGGCGCGGCGCGACGGCCAATGCCGCTCGATCAGCTCGCAGCCGAACAACAGCCAGATCAGCGCACAGCAACCGTAATAGATGCCGGCAGTGTTGCGATTGACGAAGGGAGATGTCAGCCACGCCAGGTGCGCCTGCTTCTCGTGCAGCAGGTAGATCCGGGTGGGATCGATCGCAAAAGTGACGATGCCGCAGATCGCATAGACCAGGCCCGCCGCGGCCACCGCCCGCAACAACCCGCGCGCCAGTCCGCGGTTGGCGCCGAGCACGACGCCGATGGCGAAGCTGAGCAGGCAAACGATCCCGACGCCGATCGAGTAGAACGGCTGACTGCGCGCGATCGACACGGCCGGCGGCAGCTCGGCAGGCAGCAATTTGCCGGCCTGTGCCCACAACGCGTTCGGCGCCACACCCGACCAGGGCCGAAGCGCCGACTGCTCGCGCAGCACCAGCATGGCAAGCGCCGTCAACAGCGCCGTCACGGCGAGGATCGCGAGCTGACTGCCGCGCAGGCGCATCGGCAACACCCCGAGCAGTGCAATCCCGAGCAGGATCGACCAGATCGCGGGAGCAACAGCACCGATCGAGCCGAGCGGCAGCGGCGCCAGCGCGACGACGGCGCAGAACAGCCACGACGACCAGCGCACGGGCCACGGCAATGCCGTCGCCTCGCCCGAGCCGGAAGCTAGTCGCAAACGTGTCATGAAGCCGGCCGTGCCGGCTCACGCCCCAGTATCAGGGCGCAAGCTTGATCGAATTACGAAGTAAGGTTGCGTTGTAGGCGGCCACGATCGGATCGTTCACCGTTGCGGTCACGAGGCGGATCTGCTGCATCACCTTGGCGTCCTCGACGGATGCCGCGTTCGACGCATAGAGCACGTCCTTGTTGCGCAACTGGAAACGCGTGGCCAGGAAATAGCCGGCCGGATCGCGGAAATTGATGTTGTAGACGACCGGAATGATCGGCCCTGAATATTTGCTGACGTCGACGCCAAGCTTGGCGGCCACTTCCGGCAGTTCGCCGCGATAGACGAACACCGAGGCCGGATCGGCCGAGGAGTCGTTCAGGCCGCCCGCCTTGGCGACCGCTTCGGCGAGCGAGATGCGCCAGGCTTCGAAATTGAACTGGCCCTGCGCGCCCGAAGCGCCGAAGGCGACGAAGGTCTGCGGCTCACGGTAGACATAAATGGTGTCGCCGGGATGCGCGTAGATGTTGCTCTTGGGCTCGTAGACCAGCTGGCCGAACGGCACAGTGGTGCGCTTGCCGTCACGCTCCAGCATCACCCAGGTATCAAAGCCCTGCCCTTTCGGGCCGCCGGCGCGCGTGATGGCGTCGAGCACGTGCTCACCCGCGGCGTTGGCGGGGAAGCGGTTCGGCGAATTGACCTCGCCGAGCACGGAGATCAGCGATGTGCGCTGCTCGATCAGGGCGACCACCGCCTGCGGCTCGATCGCGCGGTTCTTCAGCGCATCGACGATCGAGCGCTGCACTTCGGTCGGCGTGCGGCTCTTGGCGCGGATCGCGCCGGCATAGGGCACCGAGATGTTGCCGTCGGTATCGACGTTCTGGTTGGGCAGCGTGATGTAGTTTCCGGGACGCACGCCGGCCTCGACCGGAATGAACAGACCGCCGGCGGCGGCCTCGAAGATCGTGACGCTGACGACGTCGCCGATGCCGAAACGGATGTCCTTCGGCGGCGGGCCCTGGATGCCGCCGGCAAGTTGCGGCGCGAATGACGCCAGCACGTTCTCGATCTGCGGTGTGATCTTGACCATCGCATAGGGCAGGCTTTCAGGATCGCGCTGCCCGGCCACGACATCGGAGCTCGTCGGACCGTTGGTCGGCATGTAATGGCAACCGCTGACCCAACAGGCGGACGCAAGTAATAACATTACCCGAATGAAAATCGTACGCGACATTTAAATACTCCGGCCGTGCCGTAACACGCCGACTATCATAATCACAAGGTTTCGCGATATATTGCGATGCAATTGATAAATAATGTTAGCGAGGTGAGGCAAATCGGCGACACCGGCGCACCGCTGTGAGACAAAGCCCCGCGCGCCGTCACTCCGGCTTTGATTTCGTCCGATGTTCCCGTTATCTGTGAATGAGATGGTTTAAGTTAACCGATTGAGGGTTCGATGGCCCGCATGAAGTCACTGGCGATCGCGTTGGGAATGGTCGCCTTGCCGCTGCCAGGCCCCCTCGGTGGCTCCGGCGTTTTTGCCGCAGAACTAAGCGTTTCTCCTGCGCCGCGCGCCGTGCAACGGGTCGGCGGCAACTGTCAGCGGCTGCAATATTGTCGTGGCGACGTCTGCCAGTGGAAACGGGTTTGCTGGCACGGCTGTCCCGATCGCTACTCTTGCGCGCCGCTCTACGGCGCCTATGGACCGTATGGCGGCCGCGATTATTGGGCGGCCTATAGTTACGGTGATCTGCGCCCGTTCTGAATGTTAATCGATTAACAAACCCACTGGTCATTCGAGCGTCGACCGGCGTCACGCCGGCCGCTTGCGGCGTGCGGGTTAACCCCGGCTTAGGCCCGGCCCGGTACCATGCGGGCGCAGGGTTTGGTTATGTTATTTGTTTTTCTTGGCAATTTGATCGGCGGAACCGTTCTCGGGCTGCGCCAGCACTGTCTGGTGCTGGCGCCGGTGGCGCTCGCAGAGCTCGCGCTGCTGGCCGCCATCGGGGTCGCGCGCCTGTCGTGGTCGGAAACCGCGCTGCTCATGATCATCGCGATCGTAGCGCTGCAAGTCGGTTATCTGGCAGGCACCTTCGCGCCGCCGTTCCGGTCTCGTACCTCGACACCGCGTCTCGCCCTGCGCCGTTCGCAATAGCAGGGCATCTCACTGCCCCCTTTGGCGCGGCCGATTTCCGTTGACCTCGCGGCAAGCCCGGGGCATCCCGCTGTCTTGCGTCTCATCCTCCGCAGGACCTCCCCCTCCCGTGTGGAACGTCACGGCCTTCATCTGCATCTTGATCGGGGCGTCGATTCCGCTGGGTCTCATCGACGCATCGCTCGCAACTGGTCCCGTCGGCGCGGCGACGTCGCTCGGGCTGCTCGCAAGCCTCGTGGCGATCCGTCCAGGTGAGCTGTCCTTCCTGAGGTCGGTCGCCGGTCCCGCTGTTGCGGCGGCGCTTCTGCCGATGCTCTGGATCGTCCTGCAGATGCTGCCACTGGCGGCCTTGGCGCATCCGGTGTGGAAGTTCGCCGGCGAAACACTGGGAGCACAGCTCAGCGGCAGCATCACGATCGACACCGGCGCAAGCCTCGGCACGCTGCTGATCTGGCTGTCACTCGTGTCGGTCATGATCACCGCCGCCGCGATCGCGATCGACGCCCGCCGCGCCGATGTGCTGGCCCGCACCATTGCAGCAACGGCGGCCGTCGCGGCCCTGATCCTGCTGCTATCAAGCGATCCGATCAAAGTCTGGCCTGGCGCTGCGCGCGATGAGACGGCAAGCGGATTCCTGGTCGTCGCTCTCGTTGGCGTTCCGCTCAGCCTTGCGCGCGCGCTCGACGTCGGCGGACACGCTGACGGCCGCACCGCAGCCCAATTGACACGGCTGCGCTGGCTGCTCGCCGCCGGCGCGCTGTTCTGCGCCGCCAGCGCCTGCTGGTACGTGGGGCGCGGCGCCGCGATCGCACTCGCCGCGGGCATCGCCCTTGTCCTGATGACCTTCGCCGCGCGGAAACTTCATTTGCACCGCTGGAGCAGCGCTGCCGCTGCGGCGGCGATCGCGCTGATCGCCCTGGCGACGGCGATCGCCAATCGCCATCCCGACGTGCCGCTTGCGGTCGCCTTTGTTCATGCACCGTCCGAGTTCGTGCAATCGACCCACAATCTGCTCGCCGACCTGCCCGCGCTCGGCAGCGGCGCCGGCACCACAGCAACGCTGGCGTCGACCTATATGGACTGGCAGGGCGCCTCCACGCGGCCGGTGGTTGTGACCAGCACGGCGGCCTTGATCGCCCAGTTCGGTTCCGCCATGTTCTGGACTTCAGTCGCGGCTATCATCGTCGGCATCGCAGCGTTCACGGCCGGTGCGCGCAATCGCGGCCGCGACTGGTCCTACCCTGCATCGGCCGCAGCCGTCCTGCTGACGCTGCTGCTGGCTGGCTTCACCTTGCCGGAATTGCCGGCGCTGCCCGGAGTGATCGTGTTGGGAGCCGTGATCGGAACAGGACTGGCACAGCGGATCAGCCGTTCACGGTTGCAGGCGGGCTAGACGCCAGATGCGCCGCTTCCTCCAGCGTCTTGTCGGCCATGCCGGCGATCTCGAACATGAGGGCGACGAGACCTGCATCTACGCCGTCGGCGATATCCACGGTCACGCCGATCTGCTGCACGAGATCTGCGCCCGCATCGATGCCGATATCCGGCGGTTCCGGCCGGCGCGACCGATCCAGGTCTTCCTCGGCGACTATATCGATCGCGGACCGGATTCGCGCGATGTCATCGCCATGCTCGATCAACGCCGACGCACCCGCAGCATGGTCTGCCTGCTCGGCAATCACGAGGCCTGCCTGCTGGAGTTTCTCGTCAATCCCGACATGCTCGCGCAATGGCGGCAGTTCGGCAGCTTGCAAACGCTGATGTCCTACGGATTGACGCCCTCGCCCAATCCCGACGCCTCCGAACGAAGGGCGCTCGCCCGGCAATTGATCCGCCAGATGCCGCCGGCCCATCTCGCCTTCCTGCGCTCGCTGCCGCTCTGTTATGTGCACAAACGCTACTTCTTCGTCCATGCCGGCGTCAGGCCCGGCATCGCGCTCAACCAGCAGCGCAAGGAGGATCTGCTCTGGATCCGCGACGACTTCCTGATGTCGGAAGATGATTTCGGCAAGGTCGTGGTCCACGGCCATACGCCGGTGCATGAGGCCGAGCTGCTGCGCAACCGCATCAATGTCGACACCGGCGCCTATGCGACCGGCCGCCTGACCTGCGTCAAGCTCGAAGGAGCACGGCGAACCCTCCTGATGACCGGCAACCGGGCCGCGCGCCATGGCTAAGACGATGGCCAACACGATGGCTGATGCGATCGGCCGGAATGCGAGGCACCTCTCGCGGGCCTTCGTGCCGGCCGCCGCTGCGATCGGCGCGGCGACGCTGGCCTTGTCGGCGTGGTGGCTTGCCGCCGATGCATTGCGCGGCAAACCGGCGATCGCCGCAGAGGTCGGCCTGGTCAGAGGCGAGCTGTGGCTGCGCAACGGCTGGAGCGAATTGCAGACGTCGCCGGAGGCCGCCGAAGCCGCGTTCACGCGTGCGCTTCGGCTCTCGCCGATGGACGCCGGCGCCTGGTTCGGCCTCGCCTCGGCAACGGGACGGTTCGACTGGCTGAACCCGACCGCGTCGAAGGCGCTGAAGATGTCCTACTACACCGGCTTCAACCGCAGCGACCTGATCGCGCCGCGCCTGATCCTGCTGGCGCAGGTCGACACCACGCGCGACGTCGAATTGATCGATCTGCTGCAGCGGCAGATCCGCCTGATCCTCACCCGCGCGCCGGAGCTGAAGGGCGCGATCGGGCAGGCCTATCGCGTGGCTGGCGACGCCAACCGGCGCATCATCGAGGCGGAATTCAAGGACGCCAACCAGAGCATTCCGGAGTAAGGCGCGCCTGGCGCCGGATGCCCAGCCGTCAGATACCTTTGTGACGCAGCACCGCACCGACCGTGCGCAGCAGGATGCGCAGGTCGAGCACGAAGCTCCAGCTCTTGATGTAGATGAGGTCGTGCGCCACGCGCAGTTGCATGTCCTCGATCGCCGGCGTCGCACCGCGCAGCCCCTGCACCTGCGCGAGACCGGTGATGCCGGGCTTGACGTGCTGGCGCTGCGCATAGCTCGCGATCAGCTTCGAATATTTATCGTCATGCGCCAGTGCGTGCGGCCGCGGCCCGACCAGCGACATGTCGCCGCGCAATACGTTCACCAGCTGCGGCAGCTCGTCAATGCTGCGGCGGCGCAGCGTCGTGCCGATCCCGGTCAGCCGCGGATCGTTCTGGCGGGCCTGCGTGATGACATCGCCATCCTCGAGCACGTGCATCGAGCGGAATTTGAGGATGGTGAATTGCTTGCCGTCGAAGCCGTTGCGGCGCTGCCGAAACAGGACCGGCCCCCTGGAGTCGAGCTTGATCGCAATCGCCGTTCCGATCAGCAGCGGCGCGAACAGCACCAGGAGGCCGCTGGATGCCACGATGTCGAACAGCCGCTTGCCGGCGCGCTCGAGCGAAGTAAGCGGCGAGCGCTGCATTTCCAGCGTCGGGATCGGGCCGGTCGCCACCATCCGCAGCGCCAGGAATCGTTCCGCGGTCCGGTCTGGCAGCAGCCGCACCGGCAGCGGCGATGCCCGCAGCTGATCGCACACGAACTGGATGCGCGGCTCTTGCTGCCAGGGCATGGCCAGGATGATCTCGTCGGCGCCGCTCTCGCGGGCTGCACGAATGGCTGACGCGACGGCGGCCCGGTCGCCGGCGTCGTCAGACGATCCGGAGAGCTGGACCCGTCGCACCTCGCTGAGGCCGAAATCGCGCAGCAGGCTCGCTTGCCGCACCCGGGACAATTCGTCCGCCATCCCGACCACGACCGCGCGGCGCGTGGCCAACATGCCGCGGTCGATCGCGCGTTGCAGCGGCGCCTGCAGCAGCATCCGTCCGGTGACCAGCCCGAGGCCGCCGATCAGGCCAAATGACATCACCGATCCGCGCGAGACGCCGGAACCCACCTTCAAGAGGAAGATAATCAGGGTCATCAGCAGAACGACCAGCAGCCAGCCGCCGAGCAGGCTGCTCCAGCGCCGGTCGAGACCGGCCAGCACCTGCGCATTGTAGAGGCCCTGCGACTTCGCCACGAACATGTGAAGGATGGCGGCGAGGACCCCGATCCCTAGAAAACCCTCGAAGCTGTTGCTATAAACCGTGTGGTAGTAAAAGAGGTGATAGGCCGCGCCGCCGACGATGCTGGACAGCACGACGATTATCATCTCGAACGCGACGGCAAACGCCTCGAGGGAGGCGAAAGCGAACGAGAAGGCGCCGAAGTTAACCGGTACCTTCGCCAATCGAGCGTCCGAAAGGTCGGTCATCGGGAATTAACATTCGTGTTAACAATTCATATGTGTATTATCAGGCGAGTCGTGAGCTCGCAAGACCTGCTGCGGATATCGGATAGAGAGCGCGCATGAGTTCATCGGCTGGCGAAACCGAGGCCGCGCTGGTGGCCCTCCTCCATCTCATCCGCCTGATGGGCGCCGAACTCGTCGCAGGCCAGCACCGCGACGACGTCGAGGTGCTGGTCAAGGCGATCGAGACCAAGCTGCGAGCGGCCCGCTTCCCGGCCGACATGCCGAATCAGGACATCGTCAGAGGTCTGGACCTTGCACAGGCCAGACTGCGTCCGATCTTCGAAGAGCTGCGCGCAAGGTCGGAGAAGGCACATCTGAGCGACCAGCTGCTGCTGGCTCCCAGGCCTTCACGTATCCACTAACGGATAGCTTACGTCAGCTTTGGGCTTCACCACGGCGGGGCAAGCCGCTCCCGCCGCCGGACCTGAGCGCTAGCTTTTCCTCGATCTTCATTTTCTCGAGCAGCAAGTCGGTCACGATCCGGCGCAGCCGTTCATTTTCCAGCCGTAATTCATCAATACGGTTATGGACAGGGGGGATCCCATCTCGATCATCGGTGCGAGCGGCGAATTCGGTAACAGTACCATTCGCCTGGTGGCCACGTGCGGCCTCCTGCTTGCGCCAGCGATGAAATGTCATCACGCTAACGCCCAGCACCTTGCACGCTTGGGCCTGGGACTGCCCCCGCGCCATGAGTTCCTCGGCCTGTTTGACCTTGGAACTGATCTCCTCAGTAGAATGACGCCTCATTGGTCATCTCATTGCCCCCTAGATTAGCAATCATCGCATGGCCTATAAGCTATGTAAATGCAACAGGAAATTCAAATTGAGGGTTTCCCGGGGGCCTTTCGGGAGCCTCGAACTTGCCGGTCGGCAGCAACACATAGTGCGAAGAAACGCCGAAGCTGCAAGGTATTGAACGGAATATACGGGGAATATTCCTCCGCTGAAAGGGCCCGATAAAAAAAGTTATACGACTTTCTGTGTATGAGAGTTTGATCTGGATAACTGGCGCACTGTTTGCATTCTCAAACGGGAAGCAAATGAGAATATTCAATCGGTCTCTCGACAGATTGTGAGTGCGCCATGCCTCGCCGCGATAATCGCCTCATCGGTCAAGCGCAACTTTCACAAATTTCTAACAAATTAATCCCGCGACTTTCGCGTCCGGCCGCTTGCGGGCGTACACGCCCAGCAGTAGTTACTAGGACGTTAGGTGTCATGAGGGTTTCAACATATTTGAGGATTATTTTCACGAAACCTAACGCTCATATCTCGATCCCCAAATTATCAATTAAGCGCTTTCCCACCCGAGGCCATCAGGCGGAACCACGTCCGCCCGATCATCCACGAACCATTCCGTGCTGACGCTTGTCAGAGCCAGCCTCTGATCAACATTTTTGCGAGGATCGACACCATGGCGCGTCTCAAGGTCTTCGAAGGGAACCAACCCGCGTCCAGCGAGGCGGCCGACATCCTGGAACGCCTCGTCGCAGAAAATTGCGAGCTCCGGCATACCGCGGTCGAACTGGTCTTGCAGAATTGGATCCTGCGCGAGCGTCTGTCCGATGCCGGGGCACGCAAGTCCGTGCCGCAGGAGCACTGACCGCCCCCACCCTCACGACCGCGATTGTCCGCAGCAACGTCCGCCGGCCGCCTGAACGAACATTGGGCCGACGCATTCTTCAATTTAGAATTGAAATGTCCGCAACTGCAGGCGTGCCAGCATGCTCGCCGGATTGGCGAGGGTGTGGCCGCATAATCTGCCGGTGAGAAAGAGGCTGACGGACTTCAGCTGTGAACCCGGCGCAGCGCGACGCGCGGGGTGTTCTGCTCACGAGACATGCCGAACGAACGCGACGAGCCCGGGCGTTCCTGGATTTCACGTAACTCAGCGATATCAAGCATCAGCGCAACGACTTCGTTGCGCAGCGATTGATTGGTCGCGAGCAACGCCTCTTCGATCGGCTGATGCAAATGTTGAACTTTGTGCTGCTTCATGGCGCGCCCTCGCTCTGCGGTTAAGGGTATGAGCGATGTGATTGAAGTTTCGATGACAGGGTTATTCCGCGCACATGGAAGGCGGTTAATGGGGCAGGTTTGCGACCAACACGGCTCCGAGTTAAATTTTCTCAATCAGGTTCCACAACCTGATCGCGAAGCGCTCGATCGGCGGCCTTTGATGTGTCGTGCAGATGAGTTGGCAGCGGCAACGATAAGGCGCGCGGCTGGACAACGCGGCTCAATGCGCGGCAGAAGCTCTACCAAGCGCATGATATTGCTCGGTGATCATTGATGGCTGCCGTGTCCTGCAATGCTGAACGGGCATTGTCCGGCTATCACAATGTCGCCGTGTTAGCGATCGCACGGCAAAGGGCGCGTTCGGGTGCACACAAGATATTCCACCAAAGCCGCTCCGTAGACGCAAAATCTGCTGCTGCCACGCCCATCAAGGATCGCAGAGTGTTTCGATCGGTTGCGAATATTGAAGCAGCTCTGACGGTTCTGAATCGCTCGAGCAATCCGGCGAAGTGAATTCAACGCTGGACATCGGACCAAGCGCGATTTCGCCTCCGCCGGATCCAAACGCGCTAACGCTATTCTAATTAAAATGAGCGGGACCGAAGCGTCCGGCTTGAACAGAGAGAGCGAACGGCTTTCGCGCGCTTGTCGCTTCACTCATACGTGCTTGCACAGTCGCCACGAACAGCAGCGACAGCGAAGATTCGCCATAAGCATCGCTAATTCGCCACGCGCGTCGCGATCGCGCGCTATTTCGATTTAGGAGGCGTATCGTCGTCCATCTTGCCACCATTGGCGACGCATTTGTTGAAATAGTCCCGCTGGGCTTTCGCACCGCCCCTCGCGCTACCGGAAGCGGGATTGCCGGGCTGTAGCGGCGGAAATGCCTTCGCCACCAAAGCATCGCAGGCGCGCGCCACCTGCACGTCGATCGCATGCGCCGGAACCATCGCGCAGGAGATCATGATCACGGCTGAAGCGATCGCAAAACCGGAGATAACTCGCATTGCCACACTCCGTTCCAAGCTGAACCAGTTTTTTTTCTCGAGCCCGGACTCGCAAGGAGCGCACTAAAGCATGATCCGGAAAAGTGCGAAGCGGTTTTCCGTCGCGACAAACGCGGATCGCGTGTGCGCGAAGATCAGGCTCTGGCCACGTGTTGAAACGTGACGTCGATTCTCGCGGCGCCTAGGTCCGATCGACGTCGTGATAGGCCCGATACCAGGCGACAAACCTGGCAATGCCATCCTCGATCCGCGTCTGCGGGCGGAAGCCGATTTCACGCTCCAGGTCGGAGACGTCGGCCGACGTCTCCGGTACATCTCCCGGTTGCATCGGCAACAACTGCTTTTCGGCCTGCCGCCCGAAGCCCCGCTCGAGCAGCGCAACCACTTGCATCAGTTCTTCCGGCCTGCTGTTGCCGATATTGTAGACCCGCCACGGCGCCCGGCTCGAGCCCGGATCGGGATGCGCTCCCGACCAGTTGACGTCGCCCTCCGGCGCGCGGCCGATCAACCGCATCATCGCCTCGACCACGTCGTCGACATAGGTGAAGTCGCGCCGCATGTTGCCGTTGTTGAACAGCTGGATCGGCTTGCCCTTGGTGATCGCGTCGGCGAACGCATAGAGCGCCATGTCCGGCCGATACCATGTCCCATACACGGTGAAAAACCGCAGCCCGGTCGCCGGTACGCGATAGAGATGGCTGTAGGAATGGGCGATCAGCTCGTTGGCCTTCTTGGTCGCGGCGTACAGGCTGACCGGATGGTCGACATTGTCGTGGACCGAAAACGGCAACTTGGTGTTGGCGCCATAGACCGACGATGAGGACGCAAACAACAGGTGCTTGCACGCGGTGTGCCGGCAGCCCTCGAGGACGTTGAGGAAGCCCTCCAGATTGGAATCCGCATAGGCGTGCGGGTTCTGCAGGGAATAGCGCACGCCGGCCTGCGCGGCGAGATGCACCACGACCTCGAAGCGATAACGCTCGAACAGCGCCTTCATGCCGGCGCGGTCGGCGAGGTCGAGCTCCACGAAGGTGAAGCCACGGTGCTGCTTGAGCAGATCGAGGCGCGCGCGCTTGAGCGCCGGGTCGTAATAGTCGTTCAGATTGTCGAGGCCGATGACCGGCTGCCCCGCCCGCAGCAGATGCTCCGCCAGATGGAAGCCGATGAAGCCGGCGCAGCCCGTGACGAGTAGATTGCCTGCGATCACCAAGTTTTGCCTGTGCCTTTCGCCTTGCGCCGGACCTTCCGGATCAGCCGTCACACGCGGCAGCCGCAGCTGCCTGCGCGTTGCGCCCCGCTAGGCGTCAGTTGCCGGCGGCCGGAGGCTTGTAGTCCGGAAAGCGGCTCAGGACCGCGGCCTTCATGAACTTGAAGTGCGCAATCTCGGTCGCCAATTCCTTCAGCCGGCGCTGGCCGTTGGAGATCTCGGCGTCAAACAGGTCTTGATGATAGTTGTCAAGCGCCTCGCGTTCCAGATATTCGTCGGTGCCGTTGCCGAGGGTTACCGCGGCGCGGGCCAGAACATCGTCGACACGGCGGCCAAGACCGGATTGCTCGCTCTCGGCCGCCTGCAACGCAGCCTCGATCGCGGCCATGATCGATCCGATCCGGGCGCGATCGGTCTCGGCATCGCGCTCGGCCGAGCGTGCCTTGAAACCTTCCTCGCCGCGCCGCGACCTGATCAGGTCCTGCGCGCGAGACCGCAAAAACAGCTGAAACATCTGTCAGTATCCGGTTCGGGCCCATTCAGGCAGCACAGGTCAAAAATCGCCCGGTCTTAGTTAAAAAAGGATGAATTGCCCTCATGCCCGGCCCTCAGGTCGGCTTTCCACTTGATCCAGGCCTTGTCGTGCTTGTCATAGAGTTCGAGCCACCGTCCCTCACCGGCTGACGGCACCAAGCCGGTCCCGCCCCCGTCCGCCAGTCCGGGCAGCGAGGCGTCCAGGTCCTCGAACTCCGACGTCTCCTCAAGCGTCAGCCCGACCAGCACGCGCTTGCCACTGACATCGACGACATACCGCCTTGGCGAATGCCCCCTGAGATCACTCATGACGTGAAAGTTCCCTTGCGATCCGCGAGGCTGGCAACGAGATCAGGCGCACGCCGGCGCGCAACCAACCCGCCTGCCGCAACGGACGCGGACATGATGACCGATTGCATGTTGCCAGCCAACCCCAACTCATCGCACACCGTCGCGCTACCTCGATCGAACTACTCCGCTAGAACGCGCGACGCATGTGGCCGAACGCACTGACCGGCTGGTCCCGCCTCGACGATTTCGCGGCCGATGGCGCCACATACGGTGCATAGATCCGATATTGCGCGCGGCGCTTGTGCGATCGCCACGAGCGCGCAGCGAAACCGGAGAAGAAGCCTGCGACGAACACCGCCGCGAGAATCAGAGCAGAAGAAACCATCACAATCGTCCACGTTCGCCCCGATGTTATTAACATTCGAAGTTGTGACGACATCATGATTGGACGCGCCGAAAGATTGTTCAGCCGCTGGAATTTTTGTGCAATCTGACGGCGCAACAATGATCAGGCGTCAACAATAGTTGTTCTCGCGAGACAACGTCTCAGGAGAACCACCAAAGCATGAATTTCAGGAACATCGAGCTGAGAAGATAAATCCAACCTGCCATCGCCAGCACCGTCAATCCGACGAAGACACCTGAAACGCTTTTCTCCTTGAGACGGGCCAGCAACGAGTTTTTTTCTTCTTGCGAATAGAACATCTCAGGCTCAGGACGTATCTGATTCAAATCAGCTAGCAGTCAATTTCGATGATCTCGTGACGCGTCGCCGCAGCCATTCGCCTCGCGCATCACAGATCACCGCTGCAAAACGCGGCCAAGCTGCAGGCCATCGCTCAGGGAAATTCCATTCGACCCGATCTGGAATTCGACGTCGGCGATCGCGGCAACCCGCACGCCGGAATTTCCACTTGCATTCTGGTCCGATCGACGTCGCGTCCTTGCGTCAAGACGATCGTGCAGCTTGACCATGCAATGTGACCCGCATGCGGGATAGCCGCGCGCCGGAAGCCGACGCGATCGACCGAACGGATTCTTCCCGGGAGCAATCTGCCCGCTTCGCCCCGCCTGTCAGTCTAACAATCAAGTCCTCGCACGCGGCCAACCAATGATCATCGCCTCACACGCGGAAAAAGGCGAACCAGACAATGCCGAGGATCAGGACGGCCAGCCCTGTCGAGGCCGTGAGCAGCGCGAGAACCGAAGGTCCAGGCTCGGCCTGGCGCGCCTCGGTCGGGGTTTCAACGATTTGACCGTGTCGTTCCGTTGCCATGGCAACCTCTTTGCTTAAGTGCCTGTAATTCCGGCGTTGCCGCTCCCCTTCGACAGCCAACGCGTGATCGGGAGCGATGTTCCGAGCGCTTCGACGGCTGCCCAACGGCAGTCCCGCCCGCCGCGTCAAACCGGCGCAGCGCGAGGTCACGGTTAACGCCGTTGCGAGATTCACCGGGCCGTGTTGTTTCAAACTGGGGTTCCCGGTGTTATCCTTGACCGTTCCGTCGGTTGCGTAATCGGAGTTTCCCCGGAGTTTCCCCCATGGCCCCTCGTGCCAATTGGAAGGGCTTTTTGCGCCTTTCGCTCGTGACTTGCCCGGTTGCCCTGTACCCGGCGACATCGGATACCGAAAAGGTCTCCTTCAACCAGATCAACCGTAAGACCGGCCACCGCATCAAATACGCCAAGGTCGACGCGGAGACCGGCGAGGAAGTCTCCACCGAAGACATCATGAAGGGCTACAAGGTCGACACCGACACCTATATCGAGGTCACCAAGGAAGAGCTCGACGACATCGCGCTGGATTCGACCCGCACCATCGAGATCGACGAATTCGTGCCGCGCAGCGAGATCGACAGCCGCTATCTGATCCGCCCCTACTACCTCGTTCCCGACGGCAAGGTCGGCCACGACGCCTTTGCGGTGATCCGCGAGACCATCCGCAGCCTGAACAAGGTCGCGATCGGCCGCGTGGTGCTGACCAACCGCGAGCACATCATCGCGCTCGAGCCGCTCGACAACGGGCTGATGGGCACGCTGTTGCGCTACCCGTATGAGGTGCGCAGCGAGAAGGAGTATTTCGACGACATCCAGGATGTGAAGATCACCAAGGACATGCTCGATCTCGCCAAGCACATCGTCGAGCAGAAGTCCGCCGACTTCGATCCGGAGGAGTTCGAGGACCGCTACGAGCAGGCGCTGATCGACCTGATCAACCAGAAGCGCAACGGCATCAAGGTTGCCAAGCCCGCGGCGAAGACCAGCGGCAACGTCATCAACCTGATGGACGCGCTGAAGAAGAGCCTCGCCAACGAGAAGCAGGCCGCGCCCGCCAAGGCCGAGGCAAAGGCGGCGAAGGGCAAGAAGCCGAAGAAGCGCATCGAGGGCCAGCGCGAAATGCTGCTGCCGATCTCGGGCAGCGGCAAGCGCGAGCCCAAGGAAGCCGCCAAGCCCGAGCCAAAGAAGGCCGAGAAGACAACGCGCGCCCAGGGCACCGCGGCGCGCAAGAAGGCAGGCTAGCGGCAGCGACCACAAGATGAGCCCGGTCCACAGCGCCTGAGATGTCCCGGTCGAGGATGCCCTGGTCGACGCCGTTTGACGAACCGATCGCGCTGCATCGCGGCGGCACGCTGGTGACGCTGCAGCACGCTGCCGACTACATCATGAAGCTATCGGAAGACACCCAGCAGGAGACGCGCTGGCAGATCGCGGTCGAGCATCTGATCAATGCGGCGGAACAAGGTGCCGGCTGGTTGATGTTCGCGCGCATCGCGATGCTGCGCGCGTTGAATGGGGACGACTGAATCTGGAAAATGCCGAGCTGTCGGCAGCGCTTACTTGAATGCCGAACTGACGGCATTGAATTGGCCGCTCACACTGGTGCCGATGCCCCTGACGCCGGCGACGATCACGATGCTGATGCCGCCGGCGATGATGGCGTATTCAATGGCCGTCGCCCCGACCTCATCACGCAGAAACCTTGCCATCAACGCGCGCATGAAAAGCTCCTGTCCGACGCTCGCGGCTTTTTCTCCCGCGCCGTAGTAATATGCCGGCCAAACTAGGCCACATTGGTTGACGGCCCATTGAGGGAAAGGATGAACGGTCGCTTAAAAGTTGCAGCGAATTTCCCTGCTAGTTCTGCCTGCATCGGGTTGCCGCCGGGCGAGGCACCGGGCCGCGGCCGGAGCGCTTTCCAGCGAAGTTGACACCGGCTCGCGCAAAGAAAACGCGTCAAAACAAGTATCTAGAGCTCCGTTCTGATCCCGTCTGACCGGAAACGGCTCCGCTCGTAAACGCATATCAGGACTACCTGATCCGGCCCCGGCCGCGCTTTACCGGTGCCGCGGAATCCTGTTCCTTTATCGGACAGGCGACAACGAGGCCGGAACGAACCGGCCGCATGCAAAGGGAGTGACCGTCATGAAGCTCGGCACCGCGATCGCGGAAATCATGAAGCGCGAGGGCATCGAGATCCTCACGGGCTACCCGGTCAACCACCTGATCGAATACGCCGCCAATGCCGACATCCGCCCGGTGATGGTGCGCCAGGAGCGCATCGGCGTGCACATGGCGGACGCGATCTCCCGCGTCACCTCGGGCGAGAAGATCGGCGCCTTCTGCATGCAGCACGGCCCCGGGGCCGAGAACGCGATGGGCGGCGTCGCGCAGTGCTACGGCGAATCCGTGCCCGTCCTGGTGCTGCCGATGGGCTATGCGCGCCGGCTCGCGAATATCGACCCGAACTTCAATTCCAGCCAGGCGATGAAGGCGTTCTCAAAATCGTCGGAGCCGATCAACATCGCGGCCGAGGTCTGCAACATCTTTCGGCGGGCGTTTACAAAATTGAAGAACGGCCGCGGCGGGCCGGTCATCGTCGAAATCCCCGCCGACATGTGGAACGAGGAGGTGCCGGAGCCCTTGAACTACACGCCGGTGCTGCGCACCCGCTACGGCGCCGACCCCGTCCATGTGAAGGAAGCGGCCGCCCTGCTCGTTGGCGCCAAGCGTCCGGTGATCTATGCCGGCCAGGGTGTGCACTATGCAAAGGCCTGGCCGCAGCTGAAGCGCCTCGCCGAGCGGCTCGCGATACCGGTTACCACCAGCCTCGGCGGCAAGTCGTCGTTCCCCGAGACGCATCCGCTCTCGCTCGGCTCCGGCGGCCTCGCCGTGCCGCGCGCGGTGCCCAAATTTCTTTCCGAAGCCGACGTGATCTTCGGCATCGGCTGCTCCTTCACCGAGACCTCGTTCGGCATCGCGATGCCGAAGGGCAAGACCATCATCCATTCGACGCTCGATCCGAACCACATCAACAAGGATGTCGAGGCCAAGGTCGGCCTGGTCGGCGACGCCGGCCTGGTGCTCGACGCGCTACTGGAGGAGATCGGCAAGACCGTGTCCACGGACCGCAACGCCAGCGCGGTCGCCGAGGAGATCGCCGCTTCCCACAAGGAGTGGCTCGCCAAGTGGATGCCGAAGCTGACGCACAACGATTCGCCGCTCAATCCCTACCGCGTGCTGTGGGACCTGCAGCACACCGTCGACATCCACAACACCATCATCACCCACGACGCGGGCAGCCCGCGCGACCAGCTCTCGCCGTTCTGGAAGTCGGTCGAGCCGCTGTCCTATATCGGCTGGGGCAAGACCACGCAGCTCGGCTATGGCCTGGGCCTTGCGATGGGCGCCAAACTGGCAAAGCCGGACAAGCTCTGCATCAATGTCTGGGGCGACGCCGCGATCGGCTTTACCGGGATGGACTTCGAGACCGCGGTGCGCGAGCGGATTCCGATCATGTCGATCCTGCTCAACAATTTCTCGATGGCGATCGAATTGAAGGTGATGCCGATCTCCACCGAGAAATACCGCTCAACCGACATCTCCGGCGATTACGCCGCGATGGCCCGCGCCTTCGGCGGCTACGGCGAACGGGTGACCAAGCCCGAGGACATCATCCCCGCGATCAAGCGCGGCATCCAGAAGACCAGGGAAGGTGTGCCGGTGCTGCTGGAATTCATCACCAGCAAGGAGACCGAGGTCTCGCGGCCGGGGACGTGAGGACACCTCGCACGCCGATCTCCGTCATGGCCGGGCTTGTCCCGGCCATCCACGTCTGCTTCCTGCCCAAGCAAGGAAGACGTGGATGCCCGGCCCAAGGCCGGGCATGACGAACTCGCGGAAAGCGCGAGTTCATTGGGCCAGGCTCCGGCGCGCAGCGACACGGCCTTGGCTCCCCACTTGATTTGACATCGCCAGCGCAGGCAAGCTCCATCCAATGCAACTTCGGAGGGAGAGATGGCGCGCATCCTGGTGCTGGGGGCCGGCTTCGCCGGACTGTGGGCCGCGCTCGGCGCAGCCCGCAAGCGCGACGAGATCGGCGCGCGGGCGGCGGACACCGAAATCCTCGTCGTCGATCGCAACGCCTATCACAACATCCGGGTGCGCAATTACGAGGTCGATCTCGGCGACGTCGCGTTGCTGCTCAAGGACCTGCTCGATCCGGTCGGCGTCAGGCATCGGCTGGCCGAGGTCGCGGTAATCGATCCCGCGACGCGCGAAGTCACGGTCAAGACCAGCGCGGGTGCGGCGATTCTGAGCTACGATCGGCTGGTGCTGACGACCGGCAGCGAACTGGTCCGCCCCGCCATCTCAGGCTTGGCCGCCCACGGCTTCGATGTCGACACCTATGAAGCGGCGATGCGGCTCGACACGCATCTGGCGGCGCTCGGCAAAGAGCCGCCGTCAGAGGCACGCGCGACGGTCGCGGTCGTCGGCGCAGGGTTCACGGGGATCGAGGTCGCGGCCGAGATGCCGGCCAAGCTGGCGCACGCCGGCATCTCCGGCGATCATCGGGTTATCCTGATCGATCCCAATCCCGTGGTCGGCGCGACCTTCGGCGCGCATGGCCGCCCGGTCATCAACGAGGCGCTGGCCACGCTCGGCGTCGAGACGCGGCTGAATGTCCGGGTCAGTGCCGTCGGCGCCGACAGCATCACGCTCAACTCCGGCGAGATCATTCCGACCAAAACCGTGGTGTGGTGCGCCGGCATGCGCGCCAGCCCCCTCGCCGCCTCGCTGCCGGCCAGGCGCGACGCGCTCGGCCGCATCAAAGTCGACCACACCATGCGCGCCGAAGGCCTGCCAGATGTCTTCGCCGCCGGCGACGTCGCCGCCTGCCTGATCGACGGCGAGCACCCGACCGTGATGTCGTGCCAGTTCGCGCGGCCGATGGGCCGCTTCGCCGGCCACAATGTGGTCGCGGACCTGTTTGGTGAACCGCTGCTGCCGCTCAATATCGATTGGTATGTGACGGTGCTCGATCTCGGCGCCTGGGGCGCGCTCTACACCACCGGCTGGGACCGCGAGGTGCACACGTCAGGCGCCGCCGCCAAGCTCACCAAGCAGACCATCAACCGGCAGCGCATCTATCCGCCGCGCGATGGCGACCGCGCCGCGCTGCTCGCGGCGGCCGCGCCGACGATCCAGACGGCGCCGCCGACGCGGAAATAACAAAAGGGGCGGCCACCGCATGACCGCCCCTGATCGCCCTTAACGCCCGCGCCGCGATTACTGCGACAGCTTCACGAAGTTCGGAAACTTCATCTGGCCCTCGGCGATCGCCTTCGGCCAGACCGTGATCTGCTTGCCGCCCTGCCACTGGAACACGAGGCCGGTCACGGCGCCCGGACCGGACTTGATGCCGTGGGTGAACTCGTCGTTCTTGCCGTAGAACTGGATCTTGCCGATCGTGCCCTCGAAGTCGGTCTTCTCGAGCTCGGTCACCATCTTGTCCGGATCGGTCGAGCCGGCGCGCTGGATTGCCTCGGCGATGATGTAGACCTCGTCATAGGCGGTGTAGCCGGTATAGGCCGGCGGCGTGCCGAACTTGGCCTTGAACGCCGCCGCGAACGGCTTGGTCTTCGGCGTGACGGCAACATCGGGCGTCGCCACCGCGAGCGAGGGCACGCCCTCGGCCGCGCCGTTGGTGTCGCCCCAGAAGGTCGGGCTCAGCGCCTGCGCGCTGATGCCGAACATCGGGATCGGCACCTGCTGGTTCTTCCACTGCACGGTCGGCTGCACGCCGACATGGGAGATGCCGGTGACGATCACGTCTGGCTTGGCGGCTTCCATCTTGTTGAAGATCGGCGTGAAGTCGGTGGTGTCGGGTGAGAAGCGGATGTGCTCGACCACCTTCAGGCCAGCTTTCGGCAGGCAGGCCTCGTAGCCGACGTCGAGCGGCTTGGTCCAGGCCGCGTCCTCGCTCATGATCGCGACCGACTTGAACTTGAGCTGGTCGACCAGCAGCTCCTTGGCCGCATCGCAGACCAGCTGCGCCTGCGCGGCCGAGGTCAGGTAGCCGTGGAAGGTGTACTTGTTCTTCTCATAGTCGTTGTGAACCGCCTTGGTGATCTCGTTCGAGGCGGCGCCGGGCGTGATCAGCGGCATCTTCAGCCGCGAGGCCCACGGCTCGAGCGCCAGCACGACCTCGCTGATGTAGCTCGCGATCACCGCGGAGACCTTGTCCTCACTCACCGCGCGCTGGAAGGCGCGCACCGAGTCCGCCGACGAGCTCTTGTTGTCGTAGGTGACGATCTCGATCTTGCGGCCCATCACGCCACCCTTGGCGTTGATCTCGTCGGCTGCGATCTGCGCGCCGCCCGGCGTCGCCGCACCCGCGATCGACTGCACTTCGGCAATGATGCCGATCTTGATCGGGTCCTTGGACTGCGCATAGGCCGGCGCCGCGAGGCAGAGCGCGAGCGCCGAGGCCAACAGGCTCACGCGGGTCGCGGTTGAATATGCTGTCATCATGATCTCCCTTGTTTTGCTTTCTTCTTTTCAAACTTCGAACGTCACAGGAAGTCCTTGCCGGCCTCCGCGGCGAACCGGCCCGGATCGCCCTCCCAGACGATCCGCGCGTGCTCCAGCACATAGACGCGGTCGGCATGCGGAAGCGCGAACGTCACGTTCTGCTCGCCCAGCAGCACCGTGATCTTGGTGGTCTGACGCAGCTTCTCCAGCGCCTTCGACAGCAGCTCGAGGATAACAGGCGCAAGCCCCAGCGTCGGCTCGTCGAGGATCAGGATCTGCGGCTGCATCATCAGCGCGCGGCCGATCGCCAGCATCTGCTGCTCGCCACCGGACAGCGTCTGCGCCATCTGGCCCTGGCGCTCCTTCAGGATCGGGAAGAGCTCGAACAGCCATGCGAGCTGCCTGGCCCTCGCCGCGTCGTCGAGATGCTGGCCGCCGAGATCGAGATTTTCCCGCACCGTCATCTCGCCGAACAATTCGCGCGATTCCGGACATTGCACGAGGCCCGAACGGGCGATCTTCGCAGGCCCCGTGCCGCGCAGTGGCTGTCCGCCGCGCAGGATCTCGCCGGTATAGGGCAGGAAACCCGAGATGGTGTTGAACAGCGTGGTCTTGCCGGCGCCGTTGAGGCCGACGACGGAGACGAACTCGCCCTCATGGACGTGGATCGAAACGTTCTCCAGCGCCTGCGCCTTGCCGTAGTGCACGCTGACATTCTCGACCTGCAGCAGCGGCACCTTGTCCTTGAACGAGGTCTCGGGCCGCGCATGGGTCTCGATCGCGCCGCCGAGATAAACCCGCCGCACGGTCTCGTTCTTCATCACGTCCTCGGCGCGGCCGGTCGTGATCTCCTCTCCGAGATACATCGCGAGCACGCGGTCGACCAGCGCCGCGACGCTCTTGACGTTGTGGTCGACCAGCATCACCGCACGGCCCTCGTCGCGGAAGCTGCGGATCAATGCGGAGAAGGTGCCGACCTCGGCGCTGGTGAGACCGGCGAAGGGCTCGTCGACCAGCACGACCTTGGGGTCGCGCGCGATCGCCTTGGCCAATTCCAGCCGGCGCAGGTCAGCGAACGGCAGCGTCGGCGGGCGGCGGTCCATCACCGCCCCCAGCCCGACGCGCTCGGCGATCCACTTGGCGCGCTCGGTCAACGCCTTGTCGGGAAACAGCATGAACAGGCTGTCGGGCAACAGTGCGACCATGATGTTTTCCAGCACGGTCTGCCGGTTCAGCGGCCGCGAGTGCTGAAACACCATGCCGAAGCCCTTGCGCGCGATCTTGTGCGCAGGCAGTCCGGCGACGTTCTCGCCCTCGAACAGCACCTCGCCCGCGGTCGGGCGCTCGATGCCCATCACGCTCTTCATCGCGGTCGACTTGCCCGAGCCGTTCGGCCCGATCAGGCCGAGGATCTCGCCGGGATGCAGGTCGAACGAGAGGTTCTTCACGGCGGTGAGGCCGCCGAATCGCTTGGTCAACCCGCGGACGGTGAGCGTTGCTGTGGTCACGGTCTGATCCATTTAAGAGCGCGCCTCGCGTGACAGGGCCGCTCCGAGGAAACCGCCGGGGAAGAACAGGACGACGAGCAGCGCCACCGCCGAGACGATGAAGGTCGCAAGCTCGCCGGTCGGGCGCAGGAATTCGCCGGCCACGATCAGGAAGATCGCGCCTAACGCGGCCCCCAGCACCGTGCGCCGGCCGCCGAGCACCGCGGAGACGATCACGTTCACGCCGACGGCGACGTCGACCACGGTGCCGACCGAGGCGGTGCCGAAGTAGAACACCAGCAGCGCGCCCGACAGTCCCGAGAAGAAGGCGCTGACGATGAAGGCCGCGAGCTTGTGCTTGACGATGTTGAAGCCGAGCGCGCCGGCCTGCACCGGGTCCTGCCCGCTCGCCTGCAGCACGAGGCCGACCGGCGATTGCGACAGGCCGTACAGGATGGCCGCGCTCACGGTCATGAAGCCGAGCGCGATCCAGTAATTGGCGCCGGCATTGATGGTGATGACGTCGGGAATGGTGAGCCCGATCTCGCCGCCGGTGAGATCGGCGAACACCACGACGAAGTTCTGCAGCATCAAGACCGCGACCAGCGTGGTCAGGCCGAAATACGGTCCCCTCACTCGCAGCGCCGGCAGCGCCAGCACGAAGCCCGCGACGACCGACGCCAGCGCGCCGAGCAGGATGCAGACATAGACCGACCAGCCGAACTGGTTGTTGAGGATCCCGGCGGTGTAGGCGCCGGTGCCGATGAGGAAGGTCGGCCCGAAATTCACCTCGCCGGCGAAGCCGAACAAGAGGTCCCAGGCCATCGCGAACACGCCGAAATAGAATGCGACGGTCAGCAGCCCGAGGATGTAGCCCGAGACGTAGAACGGCAGCGTCGCGGCGACCGCCACGCAGACCAGCGAAATGAAGAACAGGCGCGAGGAAAAGAAGCTGGCCATCTCAGCGCCTCCCGAGCAGGCCCTGAGGCCGGATATACATCACGAACACCAGAAGCAGCAGCGCCGGAATGGTGCGATAGGCCGGCGAGATCATGTAGGCCGTGATGGTCTCGAGATAGCCGACGACGAAGGCCGCGATCAGCGAGCCCGACACGCTGCCGAGGCCGCCGAGCACGACGATCGAGAACGCGCTCGCGGTCAGCGGCCCGACGCTGTAGGAGCTGACGCCGAGGAACATGCCGAGCAGGACGCCGGCGATGCCGGCGAGAATGCCGTAGATGCCCCACACCACGATGTAGATCTGGGTGAGCTCGAGCCCGAGCAGCGTGACGCCGCGCGGGTTCATCGAGGCCGCCAGAACCGCCTTGCCGGTCCTGGTGCGGTTCACCAGCAGCCACAGCAGACCGATCACGAGGCAGCAGACCAGCGCGGTGAAGATATTGTTGCGCGGCGTGCGGTTGCCGAAGATATCGACGACACCCTCGACGATCGGCAGCACCGTCTTGGCGTTGTTGGTGAAGAAATAGGCGATCAGCTCCTGGATCATGATGCCCCACAGCAGGGTGCCGGTGAGGACGAAGATTTCCTTCTCCTCGTTGGGGATCCGCCTCGAATTCTGGATCGGCTTGACGACCGCGAAATAGGTCGCGAACGACACGATCAGCGCGACGCCGACACCGAACAGCGCGCCGGTGTAGATGTCGAGGTGCAGCACGCTGGCCGCGGCCCAGGCCGCAACCGCTGCGGCCACCATGATGGCACCGTGGGAGAGGTTGAGAACGCCGGAGACACCGAAGATCAGGGTGAAGCCGGTCGCGCCGAGCGCATAGAGCGCACTGATGGCAAAGCCATCGATCAGGATTTGTAGGGCAAGCATCTCAGATTGGCCGGGGCAGCAGGGCTGCCTGTTGTGGAGGACACGGAACCGAACGGGGATGCTCCGGGGTGGGGCCCGGGAGCATGATCATCAGTCGTCAGTTCGTGGTGACCTTGATGAAGCTCGGGAACTTGAGGTCGCTCTTGGCGACCTCCTTCGGCCAGACCGCGACCTGCTTGCCGCCCTGCCACTGCAGCATCAGTCCGGTGATCAGGCCCTTGCCGTACTTGATCGAATGGGTGAACGGATCGTCCTTGCCGTAGAACTGGACGCGTCCGATGGTGCCTTCCCAGTCGGTCTTCTCCAGCGCATCGACCATCTTGTCGGCCTCGACCGAGCCGGCGCGCTTCACCGCATCGGCGATGTAGTAGACCTCGTCATAGGCGGTGTAGCCCGCGTAGGATGGATAGTTGCCGTAGCGCTTCTTGAAGCCCTCCGCGAACGGCACCGACTTCGGCGTCACCGCGACGTTCGGGCCGGACACGCCCTGATACAGCACGCCTTCCGCCGCGTCGTTGGTGTCCTTGCCGAAGGTCTCGTTGGTCGCCTGCGAGGAAATGCCGAACATCGGAATCGGCACCTGCTGGTTCTTCCACTGCACTGTCGGCTGCACGCCGACATGCGAGATGCCGGTGATGATCACGTCGGGCTTGGAGCCTTCGACCTTGTTGAAGATCGGCGTGAAGTCCGTGGTGTCGGGCGAGAAACGGATATGGTCGACGACCTTGAGCCCGATCTTGGGCAGGCACTCCTCGTAGCCGACGTCGAGCGGCTTGGTCCACGCCGCATCCTCGCTCATGATGACCGCGGTCTTCATGTGCTTCTGATCGACCAGGAGCTCCTTGGCGGCATCGCAGACCGACAGCGCCAGCGCGGCCGAGGTCAGGTAGCCGTGGAAGGTGTACTTGTTCTTCTCGTAATCGGCGTGGACGCTCTTGCTGATCTCATTGGAGGCGGCGCCGGGCGTGACGAACGGCGTCTTCAGGCGCGAAGCCCAGGGCTCGAGCGCCAGCACCACTTCGCTGATGTAGCTCGAAATGACGACGTTGACCTTGTCTTCGTTGACCGCGCGCTGGAACGCGCGCACCGAATCCGCCGAGGACGAGTGGTTGTCGTAGCTGACGATCTCGATCTTGCGGCCGTCGATGCCGCCCTTGGCGTTGATCTCGTCGGCGGCCAGCTGCGCCGCCTGCGGGATCGATGCACCGGCAATCGCCTGCGCTTCGGCGATCACGCCGATCTTGAGGGTGTCGGCAGCCAGCGCTCCGCTGGGCGCCGCAGCCAACAGGCCCAACACGGCCGCTCCTGCAAGTTTCGCATGCACGGGGAGTCGCGATGTTCTTGTCACCCTGTTTCTCTCCTCTTTTTCTTCGGCTGCTTCGAGCTCTTGGGGCGCGACTATAGCCGCGGCAAAATGCGCAGCAAGTGAAACTGCGCGCGGATCGCCATGCATGGACGGCGACTAAAGTAGTGGGTCGGCGCGGTGCGGCTGAATAAATTTGAGGCAGAGGGGGAATAAAAGGTCGTGGGGCGCCGATCTCTCGGATCGTCATTCCCCGCTGCGCAAATTACGCAGGGCGAGCGAAGCGGAGAGAGCGGAACGAAAAGCAACGCTCGGGCAATTCATGTCGCGAGATCGCGGATTGTTGCCCGCTGGCCGTGCGACAAGCTCAGTGTCGTCCCGGCGAAGGCAGGAATCCATGACCACGGATGCTGATTGTTACGCGATGTTGGAACGACGAGTCCGATTCACAACATCCGCCGCGGCGTATGGGTCCGCCGGGACGACAGCGGTGTACGAGGCCACCCCCCTACTCAGCCATCTCCGCCGGCGGGTGGGCGGCGGGACCGGCGAGCGGGCGCTCTTCCATCGTGATCATGCAGATCGAGGCGGTGGTCAGCAGCACGGCGGCGGCGCCGAACACGTAGCGGAACGCATGGATCATGTCGGCCATCGGGATCGCGCTGACGGTGCTGGCCGCGGCATGATGCTCGCCGGCGAGCGAGATGTCGGTCCCCAGCGTCATCAGCAGGATGGTGGTGAAGGCGGCGACCGTGAAGGAGGCCATCATCGCGCGGAAGAAGTTCATCGCGCCGGTCACGGTGCCGACCTGCGGCCGTGCCACCGCGTTTTGCAGCGACACCACGCTGATCGGGAAAGTGGTGCCGAGGCCGAGCGCGAACACGCTCATCAAAAGCAGCAATCCCCACAGCGGCAGCGTCGTCACCGCCATGCCGACAGCACAGATCGCGGCCACCGAGGTGCCGACGATCGCGACACGCTTGTAGTGCTTGGCCTTCGCCATGGTCCGGCCGGCGATCGCCGCACCGAAGGTCGAGATCGCCGCGAGCGGGATCAGCGCGAGGCCGGCCTCGCTGGCGGTGAGGTGATAGACCACCTCGTAATAGAGCGGCAGGTGCACAGTGAGGCCGACCATGGCGCCGAGCGCACAGCCGCCCGCCCCCATCGCGAACGGCACCACCGAGCCGCCGAGCAGCGACAGCGGCAGGAACGGCTCGTCGGCGCGGCGCGCGTGCCAGACAAAGGCGCCGGCGAGCGCGATCGACGCGCCCACCATCGCGGTGATGGTCGGCGACAGCCAGGACAGACGGGTGCCGCCCCAGGTCAGCACCAGCATCAGCACGACGGCCGAGGCCATCAGCAGGATGCCGCCGAGCCAGTCGACCTTGCGCTTGCGGTGGAACACCGGGATCTTGCCCATCTTCGGCAGCAGCAGCGCCAGCGCCGCCGCCGCGAGCGGCAGGTTGATCCAGAAGATCATCGACCAGTGCAGATGCTCGGCGAACACGCCGCCGACGACCGGGCCGAGGATGCCGCCGGCCATCCAGACGCTGGAGAAATAGGCCTGGTAGCGGCCGCGCTCGCGCGGGCTCACCACGTCGGAGATCACGGTCTGGACCACCGGCATGATGCCGCCGCCACCGAGCCCCTGCAGGCCGCGGGCAACGATCAGCATGGTCATGCTGGGCGCGATCGCGCACAGCACCGAGCCGACCACGAACAGGCTGAGCGAGGTGATGATCATGACGCGGCGGCCATAGATGTCGCTCAGCGTGCCGAACACCGGCGCCACCGCCGTCGAGGCCAGGAGATAGGCCGTGATCACCCAGGACAGATTGGTGACGTCGTGAAACTGGCGCCCGATCGTCGGCAGCGCGGTCGCGACGATGGTCTGGTCGAGCGCGGCCAGGAACATCGTCAGCATCAGGCTGATGACGATGGTGCGGACTTCGTCCGGATTGAGCGGTGCCGGCGGCGCCAGCGGCGGCGCGTCACTGAGTTCGATCACCTCGCTCGGGAGATGAGACAGCTCTTCGGCAATGTCGTCAGGCAATGTCTCTTGGTCGGCAGGAATCCGGCTCTGCCGTTCATACTTGTTCATTTGGGGCGTAATGCTGCTGCGCGGGCGCGTCCCGCGATGGAATCATTCTCTGCTTTGCAATTTATGCAGCAATTGAATGCTGAGGCAGGCACCCCAGCGCATGGGTGCATCCCGCCGCGATGTTCTCGCGGTGACGTGATCGCGGACGCGGCGACGGCGTCACGCTTTGGTCGTCTTGCCCAGCATTTTCGGCCGCTTCTTCAATTGTGCCCGTTTCGGCAGCAGCGCCGGCCATCGCACGATATGATCCTCGAGATCGGCGTCGTTGACGTCGAGTTCGGTGCCCTCCACCCGACCGCGCACCGAGACGCCGGCCTCATGGACGGTGTTGGGATCGCCCGAGATCAGGGGATGCCACCAATAGAGGTCCCGCCCCTCGGCCACCAGCCGGTAGCCGCAGCTCGGCGGCAGCCAGTTCAGCGTCCGGACGTTTTCGGGGGTCAGGCGGACGCAATCCGGAACCTGGTCGGAACGGTTCGGGTAGTCCTTGCAGGTGCAGAGGCCGGAATCGAGCAGCTTGCAGGAGATATGGGTGAAATAGATCTTGCCGGTGTCCTCGTCCTCGAGCTTCTCTAGGCAGCAGCGTGCGCAGCCGTCACACAGGCTCTCCCATTCGGCGTTGGACATTTCTTCCAACGTCTTGGTTTTCCAGAAGAATCCCTCCTGGTCCGACGGGCGCTTGGGCGGTGCGGTCATGATATCCTTGAAATGGCGGTGCAACTCTTCTTGGGATGCCGACGCTCCCTCCGCAAGGGGGTGGTTATTGCGGGGTCGAAAAAGCCGGTGGGCAGCGTTACGGCTTTCATTAAATTCACAAGCCGCACCATTGGTTTATGGCAGCCGCTCGGATAGAAGAATGAACGAGTCCCCAACGACGCAAAAGCGCCTTGGGATTGCCGCAACATCGAAGCAAGACGCTGGCCCGTGTCCGTTTTGGGCACCCGTAGCGCTGTCGAACTGATCAAGGGTCCGGTCCTTTCAGATCATGCCGTCGCATTGGAAACAGAAGGTCCGGAACTTCTTCCTGGACCTCGATGCGCGTATCGACTCGACGCTGTTCTCGTCGGGCAAGGGCCTGCGCGAGCTCTACGAGCGCTATTCCACCTTCATGGACCGCTTCTATGTCGGCCGCTGGAAGCGCTGGGTGTTCATCGAGCCGCTGTCGGAAGCCGCGACGCTCGGGCTCGGCGGCATGATCCTGATGCTGACGCTCGCGATCCCGGCCTTCCGCGAGACCGCCGACGAGGATTGGCTGAAGAAGTCCGACCTCGCGGTGACCTTCCTCGACCGCTACGGCAACCCGATCGGCAGCCGCGGCATCAAGCATAATGACTCGATCCCGCTGGAAGATTTTCCGGACAATCTGATCAAGGCAACGCTCGCGACCGAAGACCGCCGCTTCTACGACCATTTCGGCATCGACGTGCCGGGCCTCGCCCGCGCGCTCGTCACCAACGCGCAGGCCGGCGGCGTCCGCCAGGGCGGCTCGTCGATCACCCAGCAGCTCGCCAAGAACCTGTTCCTGAACAACGAGCGCACCATCGAGCGCAAGGTGAAGGAAGCCTTCCTCGCGATCTGGCTGGAGACGCGGCTCACCAAGAACGAGATCCTGAAGCTCTATCTCGACCGTGCCTATATGGGCGGCGGCACCTTCGGCGTCGACGGCGCGGCACATTTCTACTTCAACAAGTCGGTGCGCGACGTGAACCTCGCGGAGGCCGCGATGCTCGCCGGCCTGTTCAAAGCGCCGACCAAATACGCCCCGCACATCAACCTGCCCGCGGCGCGCGCCCGCGCCAATGTCGTGCTCGACAACCTGGTCGATGCCGGCTTCATGACCGAGGGCCAGGTGTTCGGCGCCCGCCGCAATCCCGCGGTCGCGGTCGACCGGCGCGACGAGAACTCGCCGAACTACTATCTCGACTACGCCTTCGACGAGATGCGCAGGCTGGTCGACACCTTCCCGAAATCCTACACCGAGCGCGTCTTCGTGGTCCGCACTGCGATCGACATGAACGTGCAGAAGGCGGCCGAGGAAGCGATCGAGAACCAGCTGCGCCAGTTCGGGCGCGACTATCACGCGACGCAGGCCGCGACCGTGGTGTCCGATCTCGACGGCGGCATCCGCGCCATGGTCGGCGGACGCGACTATGGTGCAAGCCAGTTCAACCGCGCCACCGACGCCTATCGCCAGCCCGGCTCGTCGTTCAAACCCTATGTCTACACCACGGCGCTGCTGAACGGCTTCACGCCGAATTCGAAGATCGTCGACGGCCCGGTCTGCATCGGCAACTGGTGCCCGCAGAACTATGGCCATTCCTATTCGGGTCAGGTCACGCTGACGCAAGCGATCACCCGCTCGATCAACGTGGTGCCGGTCAAGCTCTCGATCATGATGGGCGGCAAGGAAGGGCCGAAGGCGGGCCGCGCCAAGATCGTCGAGGTCGCGCGCCGCTTCGGCCTCAAGGCGCCGCTGCCCGATACGCCGTCGCTGCCGATCGGCTCCGACGAAGTCACGGTGCTGGAGCACGCGGTCGCCTATGCCACCTTCCCGAACCGCGGCAAGGCGGTGACGCCGCATTCCGTGCTCGAGGTGCGCACCGGCGCCGGCGACCTGGTCTGGCGCTGGGACCGCGACGGCCCGAAGCCGCGGCAGGCCATTCCGCCGAACATCGCCGCCGACATGGCCGGCATGATGAGCCACGTGGTCAGCGAAGGCACCGCGCGCCGCGCCGCGCTCGACGGCATTCCGACCGCGGGCAAGACCGGCACCACCAACGCCTATCGCGACGCCTGGTTCGTCGGCTACACCGGCAACTTCACCTGCGCAGTCTGGTACGGCAATGACGACTATTCGCCGACCAACCGCATGACCGGCGGTTCGCTGCCGGCGCAGACCTGGCACGACATCATGGTCGCCGCGCATCAGGGCGTGGAAGTGAAAGAACTGGTCGGCGTCGGCATGGGCCAGAAGCTGCCGCCGCAGCCGGCGCAGGCCAATGCCCAGACCAGCGCGGCGCCGCGCGTATTGGAAACCAAGCCCGGCCCGCCGCCGGTCTTGACCAAGCGCGGCGCGGATATCCTGGTGCGGGTCGAGAAGCTGCTCGACGACGCTGCCAGGACCGCCGGCAAGACCACGCTGAACGAGCCCTCGAAGACCGGCAAGGCCGAGTCCTCGAGCGCGCTGGCGTTCCCCGAAAACTACGTTGCCGCGGCCGGGCCGGACGGCGCGACACCGGCCGTGCCACGCAAGAACTGACGTGCGGCTCCTCCTCACCACCTTGCTGGCACTCGTGATCGCCACGGCCGTTGGCCTCGGCCTGACCTATGCGACGGCGACCCGCGGCACCGATCTCGGCACGCTGAAGATCGGCGCCTGGACCGCGCGTCCGAAGAGCGGCACCTCCGACGTCGATCCCTATTCGCGCGCCACCATCGCGCGCAGCGGCGAGCTGCCGATCGGCACCGGCGACGGCATCGCGTTCTCGGCGACCACAGACGACAAGAACAAGCCGCTCGACGGCCGCTGCGACATCGTGGTCAGCGGCGTGACGCCGGCTGCGCGGTTCTGGACGCTGACGCTGTTTGACCGCAAGGGGCACCTGGTCGCCAACACGCTGCAGCGCTACGGCTTCACCAGCCAGGAGATCATGCGCGCCTCCGACGGCACGTTCGAGATCCACATCGCCTCGCGCTCGCGCGCCGGCAACTGGCTGCCGACCGGCGGCATCGAGCGCTACGCGCTGATGCTGCGGCTCTACGACACGCCGGTCGGGGTCGCGACCCGCACGCAGCGCGACGCGCCGATGCCGTCGATCGCAACGACGGGTTGCCCATGATCCGCCTGCTGCTCACCATCCTCGCAGGCGTGCTGCTCGGCGGCGTGGTGCATCTCGTCAGCGTGCTGGCGCTGCCGCGCATCGCCTCGCAGGACGCCTATTCGCGGCTGACGCCGATGACCAAGCTCAACGAGGTGACCCAGCTGCCGCTCGCCGACCCGAGCCATTCGCCGATGCCGCTGATGGATCCGGCCTTCGCGGTGGCGATCTGCCGCTACGATCTCTCGACCGGACCGCTCAAGCTCACCGTGCCGGTCAGCCAGGCCTATACGTCGGTGTCGTTCTATACCCGCAACGAGGTCGCCTACTACGCGATCAACGACCGCTCCGCCGGCAAGAAGGTGATCGAGCTCGACCTGATGACGGAGGCGCAGCACAACGAGCTGCCGGAGGACGAGGAAATCACCGCCGCCGACCGGCTGATCATCGACTCGCCGACGTCAACCGGCCTGATCCTGCTGAAGGCGCTGGCGCCGGAGCCCGGCCTGATGCCGCAGGCGCAGGCCTCGCTCGCCGCCTCCTCGTGCAAGGTGCAGACCGAGCCGGTCGCGGCCAAGCAGGAGGCGCCGCCGCCGCTGCCCGCGCCGGCTCCGCCGCCTGCCGCTCGCAAGCGCTAGCTCACGGCGAGTGCGTGCCGGCCGCAGCGGCAGGTCTCGTAGTCGACGGGATCGTGGCTGTTGACGATCGTCACATCAGCGCCATGCGCCGCCTTCAATTGGCGCAGCCGCTCCTGGTTCTGGATGCGCGTCGCGCGATCCATGTCCGCGCGGCGCTGGAACATGCCGAGCACCAGCGGGATCCGCGGCCTGGCATCGAGCTGTGCGTGGTGGAAATAGGCGTCGCCGGCGTGCAGCAGCCATTTGTCGTTGTCGCGCACCGCGATCCCGCAATGGCCGAGCGTGTGGCCCGGCAACGGGATCATCAGGATGTCCGGCTCGCGGTCGCCGAGCGCACGCGCGCCCTTGAAGCCGAACCAGTCCTCGCCGCCGGCACCATAGAACGCCCAGTCCGGCCCATGCCGCCACTGCGCCGTGATATAGCGCCCCTGCGGCGGCGCGACCTGATGCGTCACCGCCATCTCGTACTCCTTGCGATGGACGTGCACCTTGGCCTTCGGAAAGTCCGGCACGCCGCCGGCGTGATCGCGATCGAGATGCGTCAGCAGCACATGGCGCACATCATCAGCTGAAAAGCCGAGCGCCTTGACCTGCCGCACCGCCGTCTCGGCCGGATCGAGCCGCGGCGTCGTCTGCCGCACCCATTTGCGTCCGAGCCGCGGCGGATCGCCGATGTCGTCGAGCCCGATCCCGGTGTCGACCAGCACAAGGCCGTCATTGCTCTCGACCAGCAGGCAATGACAGACCATCCGCGCCCGCTGGAAGATGCTGCCGCTGCCGTTCACGAGCCGCTTTCCGATCGGGCACATCGTGCCGGTGTTGAGATGGTGGATGCGCATGACAGGTCCTCCGCTGTAACAGCGCGCAGACTTGCCACCGGCGTTTCCATAGGTAAAATATTGTCTTTCTATCTATGTGATAGGATATGCCTATGGATATCCGCGAACTCCGCTACTTCGCCGCGGTCTACCGCGAGCGCAATCTGACCGCCGCGGCGAAACGCTGCTTCATCTCGCAGCCGTCGATCTCGGCGGCGATCACCAATCTCGAGGCCGAGCTCGGCACCACGCTGTTCATCCGGCACAAGAAGGGCATGGCCCCGACGGCCTCAGCCGTGCAGTTTCACGGCATCGCCCGCCGGATCATCGACGAGGCGGATGCGGCGCGAAATCTCTTCCGCAACCCCGCGACGCGGCAGGCGCTGACGCTCGGCCTGTTGCGGACGCTCGATCAGGCCCGGACTATCGCGCTGCTCAAGCCGCTGACCGGCAATACCGACCTTGCGCTCCGGCTGGTCGGCGCCAGCGAGAAGGCCGACGCGCGGATCGTCGCCAAGACCATGGTCGGCGCCGGCGAGCACTTCATCCCGCTGTGGAGCGAGCGCTATGTCGCGGCACTGCCGCCCTCGCATCCCCTGACGCTGAAGGAGACGCTCCGCACCACCGATTTCGCCGGCGTTCCGATGATCGATCGTTGCCATTGCGAGCAGCAGGAATTCTTCAAGCGTGCCTCACCGCCGCGCAAGCCGGTGGCGATCGCGGAATCCGAGGAGTGGGCGATGGCGCTGGTGGCGGCCGGGGTCGGCGTCGCGATCGTCCCCGAGGGCGTGGCGCGCGGCAATCCTGACGTCACGATGCGCGCGATCGATATCGACGTGACGCGCCAGGTCGGCCTCGCCTACCCCTCCGCCCAGCCGCCCTCCGACGCGCTGAAAGCATTCATTGCGAGCCTGCCACGGCAAGCCAACAGTCGCCGGATCAAATCGACAGCGAAGAAGCCGAAGCGCGCCTAGTGTGCTGAATGCGAAGTTCGTGCGATTTCGCGGCAGCCACTTTCACGAACTTCGCATTCATAAAGCACACTAGAATCATAAGTTTGCTAGTGTCCTTATCGAATCCGAAGTTCGCCCCGAAGGTGCGGCAAATGATGCGAACTTCGGATTCGGGACACTAGCCCTTGGTCACCACGGCCTGGCCCGTGACCGGCGCGGAGATGAGCGGTGCGTTGGCGGTAAGCCGGGCGAGTTCGTTGATCTGGCGTTCGGCGTCGGCCGCCATGCCGTCGGGCGCCTGGATCACCAGCCGCTCCAGCGCCCAGCGATAGGATGAGATCCGCCGCTCCAGGGCCTGCTGGACCCATTGCACGATCAGCGTGTTCTCTTCCATCCGCGCCACCGCGTCAGCCCGCTCGCGCGGCGACACATCGGCGATCATGTGGAGGCTGGCATTGCGCTTGCGATCGAGCTCGATCACCTGGATCGCGGTGGCGAAGAACGGCTCGAAGCGGGTGATGTCGTCGCGCACCTCATCGATCAGCAGCGAATAGCGTGAGGCGAACGAGCGATGCGGCTCGTCGATCAGATTGCGGCCATAAGCGGTGCGATCGAACACGACCCTCTGCCGCCACGGCGAAGGCAGCGGCTGGTAGTCGCCGAACACGCTCTTCCACGCCGGACGCGACAGCGGCGGCTCGATGAACTGATAGGCGAGGTCGCGCAGCTGACGTTCGTGTTCGGTGAGCTGGAATTGCGAGGCGTTCTTGCCGATGCTGCCGGTCGCCTCGGCGCCGATCCAGCGATGCATGTCGTCGTTGCGGAAATCGGCGCGGGTGCGGCCGAAATCGCCGCCGCTGCAGCCGGCGAGCGCCGAGCCCGCCAGCAGCAGGATCAGCGCCGGGAGTGACCGCCGCGCGACGGTCCACTGCACAAGCTGCGGCATCGCCCGATGTCCGCGATCAGGAGCGGCGTCGGCGACGGCGGCCCTGCGCAGTGCCCTGCTCCGGTCCGCGACCACCACCGGTCTCCTCTGTCGTTCGCTCGATCCGGACGACGGGAAGGATCAGTACGGTCCCCATGCCTTCGCCGGCAGCACCGGCCATGCCCGGCCGCCGTGCAGCCGCATCCGCCGGAAACTCAACGATGGTGCCCATGTTCCGTTCTCTCTGGCCCCGCACGGACATGATTTGCCCCGCGCACGCCGAGTTAAGAACGCGCATGGTTAATGACATCTTAAGCCGCCGGTACGGACGGTTACGGATATGGCGCTGTGCCTTAATAGACACGCGCAAATTCGACCATTCACCTTCACGGCTTGTTTTCCTTAACTGCCTCTTAAAACAGCCTGCGTAGGCTCGCTGCCACAAGGTTTTCAAACCGAAGTTTGGCAAGTCGCGTACGCCCGAGATGAGCGCAGCTCCGCTATTTCCTGGTTTCGATGGGCTGATGACGCTCTCCCGTCGCGAGGGCGTCGACATCCGCCCGACGCTGCTGCGCGTCCTGACCGACCTCTATGTGCAGGCGAGCGCACATTCCGCCGATGAAGAGCGCCAGTTCGTCGAACTGACGACGCGCCTGATCGACGAGGTCGACGACGCGACACGGGCCGCGGTCCGCGCGCGACTTGCGATCTATCCGGCGACGCCAGCCCGGATCATGGACAAGCTCGGGCTGCGCCGCGTCGGTCCCGACCAGCCGATGCCGGCGGCCGCGCCAATTCCAGCGCCCGCCCCCTCCGCGCTGCCGGCCAAGATCCCGACCGAAGCCGAGCTGCGGATGGCGGCGAGCCTCGCCATGCGGCCGAACGATGCCGCCGAAATCTCCGACATGTTCTTTGCCGCCAACACGACGGAGCGCGCGCAGAT
Organism: Bradyrhizobium elkanii USDA 76; assembly: GCF_023278185.1. Lineage (NCBI taxonomy): Bacteria > Pseudomonadati > Pseudomonadota > Alphaproteobacteria > Hyphomicrobiales > Nitrobacteraceae > Bradyrhizobium > Bradyrhizobium elkanii. The sequence goes on from NZ_CP066356.1 coordinate 6,235,642, forward strand.
CCTGCACAATCTGCAGGAGACGCCGCTGAAGGCCGCGGCGCGGATCCCGGCCGCGCGTGCCGCGCGTGCGATCCATATCCTGGAGATGGCGGCGTTTGCCGAGGACCTCGATAACTTCACGCTCGAACTCGGCGAGGCGCTGATTTTGCCGTCGCGGATCGCCGCCGACGTGGTCAACGATCCCGGCGGCGAGCCGCTCGCCTGCGCGATGCGAGCGCTCGACGTGTCGAGCGCCGCGTTCCAGCGGATCCTGATGTTCCTCAATCCCGAAGCCGGCTCCTCGGTCAATTATGTCTATCGGCTGTCGCGGCTCTATGATCGCCTCAGCGAGCGCTCGGCGCTGGTGATGCTGGCGGCGTGGCGCGGCTCGACCATGGCGGTGGCCCGCGCCAGATATCGCTCGTCGCTCTATGACGATGAGCGCCATCGCGTGCGCGCGGCATCCTCGCAGACGCGGCCCGCGTTGCAGCCCGGCAGCGCACCCGCTGTCCGAAATCAGAAGTCTGGAGGTTAACCCTTCGCCAGATCGAGGAAGTGTCGCCCGGCGCGGTCCTCGGTCTCGACGATCCAGGCATCGGGATCGAAGCGGAGCTCCTTGGTCAAGCGCTCCTCGACAGACGGCTCGGACACCGGCTGTGGCGCGGTCGGCACGAACAGCCGCTCGACTGGACGGCTGTCGTCATAGACCGTCTGCGGCGCCGGCGCATACAGCATCGCGTTGCCGTCCATCAGCGCCACCTTGACGAACACGGCACCGGCTTCCTCAGCGCCCTTCTTGCGGACTGCACCGAACACGCCCTCGGTCTGGCAGCGGCGCAGATACGCCGCGACCCATATGCTGGTTTTCAATCGCATGCGCCGAGCTATAGGCCAGCGGCGCGGCCACGTCCAATTGTCACGGATGTCGTCACGCAGCGGCGGGTCACGCAGCGGCGGGTTGACCGAACCAACCGCCACCCATATCCTTGAGTCTGCGGTGCAAGCCGCACCCGGGTCCACGGGAAGGGTTGAACCCACTTGCACCAATTGAGCGGCCAACCAAGCCTTTGTGCAGCCGGTTTTGTGGACCATCGGCGATTGATGCACGGAGGTTTCCATGGACCGATCGCCCGCGCGATTGAATCTCGAACATCTGAAGAAGCAGGCCAAGGAGCTCATTCGCCTTTACCGGCGGCAGGCGCCGGAGGCTTACGCGCGTTTCCGGCATGCACTTCCGGCTGCGGCCGGGCGCAGCGATACTGAGATCGCCGCGCTTGATCTGCGGCTGCACGATGCGCAGTCCTGCGTGGCGCGCGATCTCGGCTTCGCCTCCTGGCCGGACCTGCGGCGCTATGTCGACGCACAATTGCCGCCCGGCAAGAGCAAGGCCGATCGCGTGCGGCGATGGCTGCAGCTGGTCTATGCCGCAGACGTCGCCGGCACCACCGACCGCGCCAACCCGCGCGTTGCGGCGCGGATGCTCACCGAGGATCCCGGCCTTGTCGCCGACGATCCCTATCTCGCCTGCGCCATCGGCGACGAGGAGACGGTGCAACGCACCGCCAACGGCGATCCAGCATGGCTCAACCGTCCCGGCGGTCCCTTGAAACTGCCGCCGCTGGTCGCGGTCACGCATTCCAGCCTGTTGCAGATTCCTGAATTTCAGGCACGGCTGCATCGCTGCGCACGCCTGCTGCTGCAAGCCGGCGCCGATCCCGACCAGCACATCAGCAGCCGCTGGCCGCCGGGGTCGCTCGACGCGCCCGATGACAGCAATCCGCTGTCAGCGCTGTACGGCGCCGCCGGCCGCAACCACGATCTCGAGCTGACAAAACTGTTGCTCGAAGCGGGCGCCAATCCGAACGACAATGAATCGCTGTACCACTCGCTCGAAGGCTCGGTGACGACGGGCCTGCTGCTCGAGCATGGCGCGCGGATCGCCGGCACCAACGCGATGTACAAGGTGCTCGACGACGAGAACGTGGCGGCGCTCGACTTGCTGCTGCGGCACGGCGGCAATCCGAACGAACCCGCCGGCAACGCGCCGCTGACCGATTGCGGCTCGCCGCTGCTGTGGGCGATTCGCCGGCGGCGGTCGCGGACCTGCATCGCGACACTGCTCGACGCCGGCGCGGATCCGCGCATCACGACACCAGGCGGGCTCAGCGCCTACAGATACGCGCTGCAATTCGGACTGACCGAGGTCGCCGAGTTGCTGCGCGAGCGCACGGGCGATGAGACGCTTGCCGATGACGAGCGGTTCGTCGCGGCATGCAGCAGCGGTGACGAGAGCGAGGCGCGGCGAATCCAGGCCGGCCGGCCCGATCTTCCAGGTTCACTTTCACCGCAGCAATTGCGGTTGCTTCCGGAGCTCGCCGCGGCAGGCGGCGACGATGCTGTGCGGCTGATGGTCGAGCTCGGCTGGCCGATCACGGTACGCGGCGGCGATTGGGATGCGTCGGCGCTCAATCACGCGGTTTTCCGCGGCAACGCTGCCCTGACGCGATTCCTGCTCGAGCACGGCGCGGAGTGGACCGAACAGCACGGCTTCGGCGACAACGCGTCCGGCTCCTTGTCGTGGGCCTCCTGCAACGAGCCGGTCAGCGGCGGCGACTGGGTGGGCTGCGCGCAGGCCCTGCTCGATCACGGGATGCCGCGCGCCATTCCGGATCGCGACGATCCGGAATGGGTGCTGGTGGCCGGCCGCAGGAAGCTGTTCTCCGACGACGTCAGGGACGTTCTGCTGGGCGAGACGCCCTAACGCGTCATGGCCGGGCTTGTCCCGGCCATCCACGTCTTAGCTTCCACAGGTGTCAAAGACGTGGATGCCCGGGACAAGCCCAGGCATGACGAATACGCATTCGATGCCTTCGCAGAGAGGCTACTCGATCGAATGCCCGATCATCGCGCTGAGCTCGCGCACCAGGCGATCGGACATCTGGCCGGTCACCGGCAGCTTGCGGGCGCGCTCGAACTTTGCGATGGCGTGCTGGGTATCCGCGCCGATCGTGCCGGTCGGCTTGAGCTGGCCGTAGCCATACTCCGTCAGCGTACGCTGGACCGCGGCGATGCGTTTTCCGGCCGGGCTCAGATGCTGTGTCGGGATCGACGCGGGTGGACGAATGACGCTGGACGGCGCGGCAGCCGGGGACGGTGCGGCGGCCGGCGGCGCGGCGGTCGATTTCAGCACCAGATTGGCCATCGGATCGACCGGCTTGGCCTCGGCTTTGGGTTCTGCCGGCTTGGCTTCGACGGACCTGGTCTCGGCCGGCTTGGTCTCCACCGGCTTCACGTCGACGGGCTCGGCCGATCGGGCAGCCGCCTCGGCCGGACGCGGGCGCGGTATCGGGCTGGCGGCCGCGGCAACCGGGGCCGGCGGCGGCAGCGTCACAACCGAACCGCCGAACATCGGCGACGGATGACGGCCGGCCTGCAGGAACAGCGCATTGATCAGGATCGCAACAATGGCAGACGTTGCCAGCACGCCGGCAACCAGATCCTTCGGACTGTGCAGCAGCAGGCGCAGGACGAGGCCACGTTCCTCCTCGGCCGCGATGGCCACCGCCTTGGCGCCGCGGCGACGGCGCGGCGTTTCATCGTCATCCAAAGTCTGTCTAGGCACTCTTCTTCACCTGATGGGTTTGCTCTTGTAGTCCGGAACGCAGCGCGGGCTTCAGGGTCGAGACGTTGCTGGACGGCTCGACGGCGGCGGGCGGGTTGAACGCCAGCGGCAGCGCGACCGACACCGTGGTGCCCTCGCCCACCTTGCTCTCCACATTGATTTCGCCGTGGTGCAGGCCGACCAGCCCCTTCACGATCGAAAGACCAAGACCGGTGCCTTCGTGGCGGCGCTGATAGGTCTTGCCGGCCTGGAAGAACGGATCGCCGATTCGCTTGAGATCATCGGCGGCGATGCCGACGCCGGTGTCCGAGACACGCAGCACCAGCCGCGATCCCTCGACGCCGGCCGACACCGTCACCTTGCCGCCGCGCTCGGTGAACTTGATGGCATTGGAGACCAAATTGAGCACGATCTGCTTGAACGCGCGCGGATCGCCGTTCACGATCGGCAGATCGTCCGGCACGCGGGTGACGAGGTCGACGCCGCTCTCGCGCGCCTTCAACGCCACCAGATTGCAGCAATTGAGCAGCGCCGGCCGCGGCGCAAACGGCTCCGGCGAAATCTCGAAATTGCCCGACTCCATCTTCGACATGTCAAGGATGCCGTTGACGACCGACAACAAGTGCTGGCCGGAATCGTTGATCAGCTGCGCGTATTCCTTGCGGCGGGCCACGTCGAGGCCGAGCACGTCTTCCTGCGCGATCATCTCGGAGAAGCCGATGATGGCGTTGAGCGGGGTGCGCAGTTCGTGGCTCATGGTGGCCAGGAAGCGCGTCTTCGACGCATCGGCTTGCTCGGCCACATTGCGCGCCTGTTCGAGCGCCTGCTCCTGCACCTTGCGATCGGTCACGTCGCGGATCACGGCGACGACTTCGGCATCGGCGGCGGCCTGATCGAGCGGGCGGCAGCGCATCTCGGCCCAGATGAATTCGGCGGCGACCTCGCCCCGCGCACCGTCACGGCGCACGCGGAACTCGACGCTGCGCGAGTCACCGCGCGCGGCGTCCGACAGCGCCGTGAGATAGGCCGGGCGATCGGCGACATGAACGCGGTCGAACAGGCCGTGGCCCAACAGCCGCGATGCCGGCACGCCGAGCATGTTCTCGGCCGCGGGCGAAATGAAGCGCACCGCGCCGTTGCGGCTGTGCCGCGACAGCACGTCGCTCATGTTATGGGCGAGCAGGCGGTAACGCTCTTCCTCGACATAGAGCAGCGCCACGCTGGTGCGCGCCAGCGACTCCGCACCGAAGGCGAGCCCGGCGGCGTAGAAGATCGCCGACACGACTCCGAAGCCGACCAGCGTGCTGTTCGACGCAACCGCGGGATCGACGACCGGCAGCACGTGATAATGGCCGAGCACGCTCAGCAGCGCCGCGCAGATCATCGCCAGCGCGAACGCAAACGCCACCACGCGCCGCGACGCCGACAGCGCCGCCTCGATCGGAATGACGACGAGCCACACGGCGGCGAACGAGGCGATGCCGCCGGTCGTCGCCGCGATCATCATCACGAGACCGGCGAGCGCCAGCGACGAGAGCACATGCGCGCCTTCATAGCGGCCGGTGCGCGACAGGAACCATGACAGCAGGATCGGCGCGATCAGCCAGGCGAATGCCGCGACTTCGATCGCCGTCGGCGCACCGCGCATCGCAAGAAAGGCAGGGAACGAGGCAAGCGCCGCCAGGCTGCCGAGCAGCCGCGGCGCCATGAAGGCACGATGGCGCGCACGCGTCAGCGCATCATATTGCGCCGACGGATGCAGCAGCGCATCCAGGCAATCGCGGATCAGACTCAAACTACTCACAGCACTCGCGCTTCGGCTCAATCGTCAACACAGACGCGCCGGAACGCCTCCTTCGTGATTGCAGGTCAACGTGTCAGAGCGAACTTAAGCGAACGCTAAGGCTGGGCGGCCTGCCGCCAAACACCGCGCATTGGAGTGGGTTTGACCCGCTATTCACCGGCCATTTGTCGGGGGATGGTGAACGGCTGGTTTCCGGATGCGACATTCTATGGTTTCGAAATGGTGGACACGGCGGATCCTGCGCAGCCGACGCGCGTCGGCCGCCATCAATCGAAAATTTACGGCGAATCAATTCAGGCGAATTTTCCGCGATTTTTCGGCGGATTTACTTCAATGCAGATACTTCCGATTTATCGACCGATGCTAACCCTCAAGGCCAATAGCGGCATCGACCGCGCAAGAAGCAAGACAAGACAGACGACCGGGATCGCGCCATGTTCTTCCTGCTGCGTTTGGCATTCTGGCTCGGGCTTGTGCTCGTGCTGCTGCCGAGAGACAAGACACCCGAAGCGGACAAGACGCCGCAGATCAGCGCGTCGGATGCGGTGTCGGCCGCGACCGCGACGATCAACGACATGGGTCAGTTCTGCAAGCGCCAGCCGTCCGCCTGCGAGGTCGGCGGCCAGGCCGCGACCGCGATCGGCCAGCGCGCGACCGACGGGGCGCGCAAGCTCTACCAGATCATCACCGACAAGAAGCCGCCCGACCACACCGGCTCGATCGGCCAGGACGATACCGATTCAGCCACCGCGTCCCGCGACACGCTGACCACGGACGATCAGTCCATCGAATTCCGCCTGCCGCCGACGCCGTAAGGGGAAACCAAAGTGCTGTCGCGCGAAGCGGATCCCGGTTCGCGTGAAGAAAACGCGTCAAAACAACCGGGAACCGGTTCCATTTTCATCGCTTTCGCGGCCCGTCTTCCTATATAAGCCGTCAAGGACAGGACGCGGGCCACGATGACGACGATCGACGAAATCAGGGACAATTTTGCGCTGCTGGACGAGTGGGACGACCGTTACCGCTATGTCATCGAGCTCGGCCGCACGCTCGAACCGTTGTCGGAGGCGGAGCACTCGGCCGAGAACAAGGTGCAGGGCTGCGTCAGCCAGGTCTGGCTGTCGAAGCGGGTCGAGCGCGATGCCAACGGCGAACCGCGCCTGATCTATATCGGCGACAGCGACGCCCACATCGTGCGCGGCCTGGTCGCGATCGTGCTGACGTTGTTTTCCGGGCAGACGCCCAAGGAAATCCTCGGCACCGACGCGCTTGCGCTGTTCGACGAATTCGGCTTCCGCGACCATCTGACGCCGCAACGCTCCAACGGCTTGCGCTCGATGGTCGACCGCATCCGCAACGATGCGCGCGAGGCGCTGGCGTCCGCCGCGTAGATCTTTACTTCCGCTTCCGCGCCTGCTGACCGAGGCCCATCTTCTTGGCGAGTTGGGAGCGCGCCACCGCATAGTTCGGCGCCACCATCGGATAGTCGGCCGGCAGGCCCCATTTGTCGCGATACTGCTCCGGGGTCATGTTGTACTGGGTGCGCAGATGGCGCTTCAGCGACTTGAAGCGCTTGCCGTCCTCGAGGCACACTAGATATTCCGGCGTGATCGACTTCTTCATCGACACCGCGGGCTTGGCCGGCTCGCTCGGCGTGTCGCTGCGTCCGCTCGACACCCGCAGCAAGGCGGAGTGGACCTGACTGATCAGGTTCGGAATGTCCGAGGCCGGCGTCGGATTGTTGCTGAGATAGGCCGAAACGATGTTGGCGGTCAGCTCGACCGGCGTTTTGCCTGACGTATCGGACATGGCTCAATCTTCCCCGTGCTATCGACAGCCCGGCGCGCACCGGACAGTATCCATGCGCAGCAATACATTAATGGAATCGCGTACTACTTTGCGAATATGCACAAATTACAGCAAATCTGACAACAACGGCCGCGTTTCCGGCTTCGGGCCGGCCGCGCGCAAGTATTGGCCCGGATCTTAAGGCCGCTGCTCCAGATGCGACCTGAGCTCGTCGATCGAGGCAAATCGCATCATGCCCTCGGGCATCTGCGCCTCGATCGATCCGTCCGAATAGAGCGAATAGGCCATGCCGTCGACGACGCCCGATTTGAGCACGGTCACCGGCGGCTGCTCCTGGGGCGGCGGCGGATGGCCCGATGACGGCGAGGCGGCGGCGGCCGACTGGGCCTCGCCGAAGGTCGATGGCGTCCGGGGGCCGCGCCGGGCGGCGACGTCGACCGACCGCGGTCGGTCGGCCTTCGGCCAGGCATCGTCGAAGGTTGCCGGCGCCGGTTCGGCCGAACCGCCCGGATTCGAGCGCAGTTCCGGCGACAACAGATCCGGCGTGAGCGGCTCGGCGGCACGCCCCTGGCTCCGTTCGCGGTCCTTGCGCGAGGAGGAGAACAGCAGATTGCGCCGCTTGGGCGGTGCAGAACCATCCGCGGGCGCGGGCGGCACCTCGCCTGATGCGCCGCGCGAGGCGATCTCGTCGTGCCAGGGCGGCGGCGCCGCCGGCGCGGATGGCGGGGACGCGGGAGCCAGCGGCGGAGGCGCCGAGACCTTCGGCTCAGGCGGCGGGAACACCGGATCGTCGGGAGTGCCGCGCGGGGAAGTTGCAGACGGCGACCCGGACCGCAGACCCACGGCAACGACGGCATCGAGCCGGTCGCCCATGGCCTGGAGTTCGCGAAGGATGGCGGCAAGGGCCACAACAATCACGCCGGTACATGCGCCGGTCACGCCTGTCGCGATCAACGTGCCGCCAACGCTGAATTCCTTGTTTGGAATTCCGAGGCCGACCGCCGCCAAGCCCGCCACGACCAGGCCCGCGCCGACGACCAACAGACCAACCTTCATCGAACTAACCCCCGGGAGACCCGACCGAAAATCGGCGCGGGCCACCAACGCCACGATACCGTCATATTGCCCACACCGCCAACCGCCAATTGTAGACAGAGTTCCCTAAAATCCCGCTTAACCAAGCCGCGATGCGTTGCTTCACCGCGGCCGCAGTGACTGTCGGGCAGCCAGCTCCCGTAGATTTACTGGCTACGAATTGCTGCCAATTTATTGCAACGCATCTGGGAAATTACGCCACAATTACCAATTACTCGGAAACGGAACTGCGCTATGGATGCCGGGGAATGAGGCCCTAAAGCGCCAATCTGGGCCACAGGCACGCCGGTATCACTAGCTATGTCATCGATTACGACGTCTGCCCTCGAGGCGCCTGCGCGGCGCTCGGTGGAGAAGACCTGCGACGATCTCGCTGTCCTCGTCCTCGGCGTGGTCGCCGTGGTCGCCGGCTTGACGTTCCGCGATTACGGTCTGGGCTGGGACGATTACACCCACGCTGAATATGCCGACCTCCTGCTGCGCATGTACGAGTCCGGGTTCAAGGACACCGGCGCACTGTCGTTTGCCAATCTGTATATGTACGGCGGCGGCTTCGACATGGCCGCGGCCCTGCTGCACAAGATCATTCCGCTCGAACTGTTCGAGACGCGCCGCCTGCTCGGTGCGATCGTCGGCGTTATCGGCCTTGCGGTGACTTGGCGCCTGGCGCGCCGCGTCGGCGGCCCGCTGGCGGGACTGGCGGCGCTGCTGCTGCTGGCGCTGTGCCCGACCTTCTACGGCCACATGTTCATGAATCCCAAGGATGCGCCGTTCGCCGTGGCGATGGTGGTCCTGATCATGGGCCTGGTGCGCCTGATCGAGGAATATCCGGCGCCCTCGCCGCGCACCATCCTGATCGTCGGCCTGGGGGCCGGCCTGTCGATCGGCTGCCGCGTGCTCGGCGGGCTCGCATTGATCTACGCCGTGGTCGGCTTCGTCCCGCTTCTGATCGAGGAGTTCCGCAAGCAGGGCCCGCGCGAGGCGACCCACCGCTTTGCCCATGTCGTCTATGTGCTGCTGCCGGGGCTTGTGCTGGGCTATCTCGTGATGGGCCTGATCTGGCCGTGGTCGATCATGGAGCCCGGACATCCGCTCGAAGCGGTGACCTATTTCTCGCACTTCTTCGAGAAACCGTGGAAGGAGATGTTCGACGGCGCGCTGGTGTCGGTGCCGGACATGCCGTGGTCCTATCTGCCCACCTTGTTCGCGCTGCAGCTTCCCGAAGTGCTGCTGGTGCTGCTGGCCGCCGCCGTCGTCATCACCTTGATGTCGCTGTCGCGCTACGACGTCACCGCAAAGCGCAAGTCGATCATGCTGATGCTGACGCTGGCGGCGACGCTGCCGCTGGTGATCGCGATGGTGAAGCGGCCGGCGCTCTATAACGGCATCCGCCACTTCATCTTCGTGATTCCGCCGATGACGGTGCTGGCCGGCGTCGCATTCGCGCGCGGCATGGACTGGCTCGGCGAGAACCGCCGCGCCTGGCAGCCCGCGGCGCTCGCCGTGTTCGCGTTCGGCCTCCTGTTGCCGCTCAGCGAAATGATCCGCCTGCATCCGTATCAGTACACGCACTTCAACCACATCGCCGGCACGGTGCGGACCGCGGACAACTTCTTCATGCTGGACTATTGGGGCCTGGCGCTGAAGCAGGCATCCGACGGGCTGCGCGAGCAACTGGCGGAGCGGCAGGAAGTGCCGCCGCAGAACCGCAAGTGGAAGGTCGCAGTGTGCGGACCGCAGCGCCCCGCGCAGGTCGCGCTCGGCCCCGATTTCACGATCGGCTGGGACAGCAACGCCGCCGATTTCGCGATGACGCTCGGCGAATTCTACTGCAAGGGCCTGGCCGCGCCGGTCATGGTCGAGATCAAGCGCGACGACGTCGTGTTCGCCCGCGTCTACGATATCCGCGGCCGCAGCATCTCGAGCCTGCTGGCGATCCCGGCGCCGTAACGCATCACGCTGCCCACTGACGATCGCCGTTCGGATCGTGGGCCGCATGCCGACATGACTGTCACGCCGTTACCCTGCCTTGCTGCGGTCCGCCGGCGGCGCTACGCTTGGATCAAGCAATAACGCCATCAATGGAGCAATCGGCCATGTCGCCAGCGGAAGCGCGCCTGAAGGAAGTGCCGTCGGATATGAGTGCGGCGGAATGGGAGCAGCGGATCAATCTCGCTGCCTGCTACCGGCTGGTCGCGCTCTATGGCTGGGACGATCTGGTCGATACCCACATCTCCGCGCGCGTGCCGGGGCCCGAGCACCACTTCCTGATCAACCCCTACGGGCTGATGTTCGACGAGATCACCGCCTCCAGCCTCGTCAAGGTCGACCTCGACGGCAACCAGCTCTCGAAGAGCGACTACAGCATCAACCCGGCTGGCTTCACCATCCATTCGGCGATCCACGAGGTGCGCGAGGACGCCGGCTGCGTGCTCCATCTGCACACCGTCGACGGCACCGCGGTGTCGAGCGGCCCCGAGGGCCTGCTGCCGCTGAACCAGACCGCGCAGCTCGTCACCCACGACCTCGCCTATCACGACTATGAAGGCATCGCGCTCGATCATGACGAGCGCCCGCGCCTGCAGCGCGATCTCGGCAGTAAGAACCACATGCTGCTGCGCAATCACGGCACCCTGACGGTCGGCCGCTCGGTCGCGTCCGCGTTCGAGCGGATGTACCATCTGGAGCGCGCCTGCTCGATGCAGGTGGCGACCCGCGCGCTCGGACCGATCGCCTATCCGGTCGACCAGCACGCGATCGACAAGAACACCGAGCTGCTGTCGAACCCCGATCGCGCCGAGCTGCGCTCGACCCAGCTGGTCTGGCCGCCGCTGCTGCGCAAGCTCGACCGGGTCAATCCCGGTTATCGTGATTGAAATTTCACAATCTTCGGGTAGGCTAAAGCCAACATCCTCTGCACTATCGGAATCAAAACGCCGCCCAATCCCGGGCGGCGTTTTTACGTGCAGTGCGCCCTGCGCTATTTGGCCTCGGCGAACGCCGCCAGGATCCGCGCCCAGGAGCGGATGCCCTTGTGGTAGCTCTTGAGGTCGTACTTCTCGTTCGGCGAATGGATGTTGTCGTCGTCGAGCCCGAAGCCTATCAGCACGCTGTCGAGGCCGAGCGTGTGCTTGAAATCGGCAACGATCGGGATCGAGGCACCGGAGCCGATCAAGAGCGCCTCCTTGCCCCATTCGTCGGTCAGCGCGCGGCGCGCCGCTGCCAGCGGCTTCATGTTCCAGTCGAGCGCGATCGCCGGCGCGCTGGAATGGTCGGTGAACTCGGCCTTGCAGTCGGCCGGCAGGCGGGCCTTCACATAGTCGCGGAACGCCTTTCGGATCTTCTCGGGATCCTGCCCCTCGACCAGGCGGAACGAGACCTTCGCTGACGCCTCCGCCGCGATCACCGTCTTGGAGCCCTCGCCGGTATAGCCGCCGACGATACCGTTGATGTCGCAGGTCGGGCGCGAGGAGACCTGCTCGATCAAGAGCCGGTCCTTTTCGCCGGCGGGCACCGAGAGGCCGATCGGCTTGAGGAAGCTCTCCGGCGTCAGATTGAGCTGCTTCCACTGGGCCAGAATATCCGGCGGCAAATCCTTCACGCCGTCATAGAAGCCGGGGATGGTGATGTGGCCGTTCTCGTCATGCAGCCCGCCGAGGATCCGTGTCAGCACGCGGATCGGGTTCTGCGCGCCGCCGCCGAACACGCCGGAATGCAGGTCGCGATTGGCGGCCTTGATCTTGACCTCGTCATAGACCAGGCCGCGCAGCGAGGTGGTGATCGCCGGCGTATTCGGGTCCCACATGCCGGTGTCGCAGACCAGCGCGAAGTCGGCCTTGAGATCGTCCTTGTTCGCCTCCAGGAACGGCACGAAATTCTTCGAGCCGATCTCCTCTTCTCCCTCGATGACGATGGTGATGTCGACCGGCAGCGATCCCGTCACCGTCTTCCAGGCACGGCACGCCTCGACGAAGGTCATCAACTGTCCCTTGTCGTCCTCGGCGCCGCGCGCGACGATGATCTTGCGTCCGTCGGCGTGGTCGGTCACCACGGGCTCGAACGGCGGACGGTGCCAGAGATTCAAGGGATCGACCGGCTGCACGTCGTAGTGGCCGTAGAACAGCACATGCGGGCGTCCGTCGGTCGAGCCGTTCAGCTTGCCGACAACGGCCGGATGGCCGGCGGTCGGCCGCACTTCGGTCTTGAAGCCGAGGGTTGCGATATCCTTGGCGAGATGATCGGCAGCCGCCTTGCAGTCATCGGCGAAGGCCGGATCGGCCGAGATCGATTTGATCCGCAAGAGCGTGAACAGCCGCTCGAGACTGTTGTCGAAATCGGCGTCGATGCGGTCGAGGACGGGCTGCAACTTGGCGTTGGACATCGCGGATATCCTTTTTGTTGGACGTTGCGCCAGGTTGTAGCGCGCCGGCCGCGCGAGGCAAAGCCGGTCTCCCGCTTCGGCCGGCCGGCGCGATGCTATCTGCGCAGCAATCCACCGAGGGCGCCGCGCACCAGCGCCCGGCCGATCGAGCCGCCAACCGAACCGCCGAGCGATTTGCCGAGATCGGCGGCCACGCCACCGATCACCTTGTCGGTCACCGAGCGCGTGACGCTGCGCGCGATCACCTGCCCGGTCGACATGCGGCCGCGCTTGACGTTGGTGCCGAAGATCGTGGACGCGATCGAACCGAGCTGGCCGAGGATGCCGCCACCTTCGCCGCCAGCGCTGCCGTCCGCCGGCGCCGCCGTCCCGGCGAGCCGCTTCTGGATGATCTCGTAGGCGGATTCGGCGTCGACCGCGGTGTCGTATTTGCCCTTCACCGGGCTCGCATCCATGATCGCCTTGCGCTCCTCCGGCGTGATCGGCCCGATCCGCGCCGATGGCGGGCGCACCATGACGCGCTCGACCATCGATGGCGTGCCGCCGCCCTCGAGGAACGACACCAGCGCCTCGCCCTTGCCGAGCTCCATGATCACCCGCGCGGTGTCGAGCTTCGGATTGGGCCGGAAGGTCTGCGCGGCCGCGGCAACCGCCTTCTGGTCGCGCGGTGTGAACGCGCGCAGCGCGTGCTGCACGCGGTTGCCGAGCTGCGCCAGCACCTTGTCCGGCACGTCGATCGGATTCTGCGTGACGAAATAGACACCGACGCCCTTGGAGCGGATCAGGCGCACCACCTGCTCGATCTTGTCCATCAGCGCCTTCGGCGCGTCGTTGAACAAGAGATGCGCCTCGTCGAAGAAGAACACCAGCTTCGGCTTCGGCAGGTCGCCGGCTTCCGGCAATTCCTCGAACAATTCCGAAAGCATCCAGAGCAGGAACGTGGCGTAAAGCCGCGGGCTCTGCATCAGCTTGTCGGCAACCAGGATATTGACCATGCCGCGGCCGTCGCGGTCGGTCCGCATGAAATCCTTCAGCGTCAGCGCCGGCTCGCCGAAGAACTTCGCGCCGCCCTGGTTCTCGAGCACCAGGAGCTGACGCTGGATCGTTCCGATCGTCGCCTTGGACACATTGCCGTAGCTCTGTGCCGCCTTGCGGATCGGTGTCAGCGGATCCTCCTCGTCGTCGGCAGCTTTCTTGCTGGTGTCCGGGGCGATCGCATCCAGCAACGCCCGCAGGTCCTTCATGTCGATCAACGTGAGGCCGTTCTCGTCGGCGACGCGGAAGGCAACATTGAGCACACCCTCCTGCACGTCGTTCAGATCGAGCATCCGCGACAGCAACAGCGGTCCCATCTCGGTGACCGTGGCGCGCACCGGATGGCCCTGCTCGCCGAACACGTCCCAGAACACGGTCGAGAACTGATCGGGCTGGAAGGTCAGGCCCATCTCCTTGGCGCGCTTCAGGATGAAGTCCTTGGCCTCGCCGACTTCGGAGATACCGGAAAGATCGCCCTTGATGTCGGCTGCGAAAACCGGAACGCCGGCGCGCGCAAATCCTTCGGCCATGACCTGTAGGGTGACGGTCTTGCCGGTTCCCGTCGCACCGGTCACAAGGCCGTGGCGGTTGGCCAGCGCAAGCGTCAGCCACGCTGCTTCCTCGCCCTTGCCGATAAAGATTTTCTCATCGGTGTCGGCCAACTTGGTGTCGGACGTCGCCATCGCTTCGCCTCTTAACGCGATTTTAAATCGGCTCGATCCATTCGAACCGATGACATCATATTGCATCTTGCAGGTCGATTGAAACCATCGGCGCGCACTGATGTATATTGTCGCTCTACCAGTTCCTCATACTTTATTCCCGGCCAAGTGACGAAAGGCATTGCGCATTGCGCCAAGATGGTGTGAATCCGCCGCTCACTCTTGCAGAGGTGCAACACTTCCGACGCGATCGAAAAAGAAAACGAACTGAAATGCGCGGATCGCTTGTATTTCGTGACACAGGCGCTCAAGATAAATCTTCAAGAATGATCCGGCAAAAACCGGTTGAGGCGGGGCAATATGGACGAATTGGTTGGGCAGCTGGCCGCGAAAGCCGGCATCGACGGTGCTGTCGCTGAAAAAACCATCGGCATCGTTCTGGGTTTCCTCCGTAACGAGGGACCTTCCGACAAGGTCCAGGCTCTGATCGACCAAATCCCCGGCGCCGAAGCGGCAATCGCCGCCTCCAACAACAGCGGTGGTCTATCGCGGTTGATGGGTGGCGGTCTGATGGCTGTCGGCACCCGGCTGATGGCGCTTGGATTGAGCATGAGTGAGATTCAGAACGTCGCGCGTGAACTTTTCAGGTTCGGCCGCGACAAAATCGGAGCGGATCAAATGGGCGAGATCATCTCGGGGACGCCGGGCCTCAGCCAGTTTGCCTGAAGCATTTTCCCAAACGCCTTTGCACGTGCGCTCCCTTCTACCTGCATACGAGTATCATGACATACCCCCTCTCCGAGATCGAAGGCCTGTCCGCCTATTGCGCCACCAAACTGAAATCGCAGGGTATCCGCACGACCGACGCACTGCTTGAAGCCGCCCGCACCGTCAAGGGACGCAAGGCGCTCGCCGCCAAGACTGGGATCAGCGAACAACAATTGCTCGAATGGGCCAACATCTCCGACTACATGCGGATTCCCGGCATGGGCAAGGCGAAGGTCGGCCTGGTCCGCGCCGCCGGCGTCACCACCGTGCGCGAGCTCGCACACCGCAACCCGTCGCGGCTCGCGCAGAGCATGAAGGACGCCAATGTGCGCCGTAAGCTCGTCCGCGTGATGCCGTCGGAGAAATCGGTCGAGCTGCTAATCGAAGAGGCACGCAAGCTGCCTCCCAAAATCACATATTAGCCTGTCTTAACGGCATCCGGCCGCCGGCCGCGTCACCCGTCATCGCCACACCTTGACTTGCCGCTGCGGTCAGCGCAAAGCCACCGCATGATGGCGAGCAAGCCCATAGCATCGGCGGTGACCGGCCCGGCCGTATCGGCGGTGCTGCCGGCGCTGTTGTCGCGGCCTTATCCGGCGGTGATGGGCATCCTGAACGTGACGCCGGACTCGTTCTCCGACGGCGGCCAGTTCGCCGCACCCGAAGAGGCGCTGGCACAGGCCCGCAAGCTGGTCGCCGAGGGCGCCGATATCATCGACATCGGCGCGGAATCCACCCGCCCTTACGGCTCGCAGCCGGTCACCGCCGAGGCCGAGATGGCGCGGCTGAAGCCGGTGCTGTCCGACGTGATCGCGCTTGGCGTGCCGGTCTCGATCGACAGTATGAAATCGGAGGTCGTGGCCTGGGCGCTCGACCAGGGCGCGGCGATCGCCAATGACGTCTGGGGCCTGCAGCGCGATGCCGGCATGGCGCCGCTTGTCGCCGCACGCGACGTGCCCGTGATCATCATGCACAATCGCGAGCAGGCCGATCCGGCGATCGACATCATGCAGGACATCGCCGCCTTCTTCGAGCGCTCGCTCGCAATCGCCGCGAGCGCCGGCATTTCGCCCGACCGGATCGTGCTCGATCCCGGCATCGGCTTCGGCAAGACCCCGGAGCAGAGCATGATCGCGCTGGCGCGGCTCTCCGAGCTCGGCTCGTTCCGCCTGCCGCTGCTGGTCGGCGCCTCGCGCAAGCGCTTCATCAGCACGGTCGTGCCGTCGGAGCCGCAACAGCGGATCGGCGGCTCGATCGCGGCGCATCTGATTGCCGCGCAGAATGGCGCCCGTATCATCCGCGCGCATGACGTCGCCGAAACCGTTCAGGCGCTGCGCGTGGCCGCAGCAATCGAGGGACAGCAATGACCGATACGATCTTCATCACCGGGATCGTCATCCATGCCCGTCATGGCGTGATGGAGCATGAGACCGAAGTCGGGCAGCGCTTCGTCATCGATCTCGAGCTCTATACCGACCTCTCGGAATCCTCGCGCACCGACCGCCTCTCCGACACCGTCTCCTATTCCAACGTGGTGGCGACCGCGACATCGGCATTCAAGAACACCAACTACAAGCTGCTGGAGCGCGCCGCCGGCGCAGTGGCCGAGGACATCCTGGCGAGCTTCCCGCGCATCCGGGCGGTCAAGGTCACGGTGCACAAGCCGCATGCGCCGATCGCCGCGATCTTCGACGATGTCGGCGTGGTGCTGACCCGCTCGCGCCATCAACCGCCTCAGGGTTGAACGCAGATGGCCGACGTCCTGATCGCCCTCGGCGGCAATGTCGGCGATGTCCGCGCCACGTTTCGCAAGGCGATCGCCAATATCTGCGGCATGGCCCAGGCCGCACTTATCGCACGCTCGTCGGATTATTCGACGCCGCCCTGGGGCGAGCAGCAGCAGGACAGCTTCATCAACGCCTGCATCGAGATCGAGACCAGTCTCGATCCGCATGCGCTGCTGTTCACGCTGCACAAGATCGAAGCCAAGTTCGGCCGCGACCGCGCCCATGAGCAGCGCTGGGGACCGCGCACGCTCGACCTTGACCTGATCGCCTATGACGACGTCACGCTGAACAAGCCGGAACTGACGCTGCCGCACCCGCGTTTGTTCGAACGCGCCTTCGTGCTGGTGCCGCTCGCCGAGATCGTTCCCGACCGCGTCATCGCCGGGCGCCGCGTCGCCGATGCGCTGGCCGAGGTCTCCGCCGACGGTATTTTCCGTCTAGCGGACCTCGATTAAAGCCAAACCACCGCAAACAACCGTTTGGCTTGGCCGCCCGCCCGTGGCAATTTCCGGCCAAATCAAGGGGCTCCTCGCGGGGCCGGTGAAGGACGATTTGGGCGGATGACGACCTCGACTGACGATTTGGCTCTGGCTTCGGATTTTCGGCCTGCGACCTATGACGACTGGCGCAAGCTGGTCGACGGCGTGCTGAAGGGCGCTCCGTTCGAGAAGCTGGTCGGCAAGACCTATGACGGCCTGAAGATCGATCCGATCTACCGCCGCGCCACCAACGCAAGCCCGCTTGCCGGCCGCGCCGCCGCAGCGCCCTGGCAGATCCTGCAGCGGGTCGATCATCCCGATGCCGCACAGGCCAATGCACAAGCGCTGCAGGATCTCGAGAACGGCGCGACCGGCCTCGAATTCGAGTTCGCCGGCGGTCCCGGCGCGCGCGGCTTCGGCCTCGCCGATGCCAGCAAGAAGACGCTGGCGCGCGCCTGCGGCGGCATCCATCTCGATGCCGGCATCATGATCGCGCTCAACCCGGTGATCGGCCGCGAGAACGCCGGCGAGACCTTTGCCGACATGGTCGAGGCCCGCAAGCTCGACCCGGCCAAGCTCGACCTGCATTTCAATTACCAGGCGCTCAGCACCATGGCCGTGCGCGGAGCTGCGGCCATCGCCTGGCCCAACTACGAAAAGTCGTTCGGCCAGGTCGTCAATGGCCTGATCAAGCGCGGCTTCAAGGGGCCGTTCGTGCTGGCCGACGGCCGGCCGGTCCATGATGCCGGCGGCTCCGAGGTGCAGGAACTCGCTTTCACGCTCGCACTGGGCCTCGCCTATCTGCGCATGCTGGAAGGCGCCGGCATCGATCTGGATGCGGCGCGCCCGGGCATCTCGTTCCGCCTCAGCGCCGATGCCGACCAGTTCCTGACCATGGCGAAATTCCGCGCGCTGCGGCTGCTCTGGGCACGGGTCGAGCAGGCCTGCGGCCTCACGCCGAAGCCGATCTTCGTCAACGCGCAGACCGCCTGGCGCATGCTGACCCAGCGCGACCCCAATGTGAACATGCTGCGCGCGACGATCGCAACCTTTGCGGCCGGGCTCGGCGGCGCCAATGCGATCACGGTGCTGCCGCACACGCTGGCGCTCGGCCTGCCTGACGACTTCGCCCGGCGCATCGCGCGCAACACCCAACTCGTGCTGCTCGATGAGTCCAACCTCGCCAAGGTCTCCGATCCCGCGGCCGGCGCCGGCGGCATCGAGACGCTGACCTCGCAGCTCTGCGAGGCGGCGTGGACGCTGTTCCAGGAGATCGAGAAGGCCGGCGGCATCTTCGCCGCACTCGAGCAGGGGCTGCTGCAAAACAAGGTCGCGGCGACGCGATCGCTGCGCGAAACCAACGTGGCGAAGCGCCGCGACGTGCTGACCGGCGCCAGCGAATTCCCGGATCTGCGCGAGGCCGTCCCGGCGGTGCTGGATGTGAAACCATCGGCGCCGGCGTCGGTGGCCGATGCCAAGGTGAAGTTCGACGCCCTCGCACCGATACGGCTCGCCGAGCCGTTCGAGGCGCTGCGCGACAAGTCGGATGCCGCGCTCAAGGCGCATGGCGCACGGCCGAAGATCTTCCTGGCCAATCTCGGCACCGCCGCGGACTTCACGGCTCGCGCGACCTTTGCCAAAAGTTTCTTCGAAACCGGCGGGATCGAGGCCATCGACAGCGAGGGCTTTGCCGACGCGGCTGTGCTGGCGGCGGCCTTCAAGGCCTCGGGCGCCACGATGGCGTGCATTTGTTCCTCGGATAAGGTCTATGCCGTCAGCGCCGCCGAGGCTGCCAAGGCCCTTCACGGCGCCGGAGCAAGGCATATCTATCTGGCAGGGCGGCCCGGCGACCAGGAAGCGGCGCTGCGGGCGGCCGGCATCGGTGAGTTCGTCTTCGCCGGCGGTGATGCGCTGGCGACATTGCGCGAGGCCTATCGGCGGATGGAGCAGACATGAGCGCAGAGACACCAGCGACACCCGTTCTGACCGGCGGCTGCCAGTGCGGCGCCGTCCGATTTGCCGTCTCGGCGGCACCGACCCGGATCAGCATCTGCCACTGCCGGATGTGCCAGAAGGCGTCCGGCGCGCCATTTGCCTCCTTCGCCGACATCGATCGCAACGACTTCAAATGGACCCGCGGCAAGCCCGCCGCGTTCAGATCCTCCTCGATCGCCGAGCGCGACTTCTGCGCGGCCTGCGGAACACCGCTCAGCTTCCGCCGCATCGACGGGCCGCGGATCGAGATCATGACGGGCGCCTTCGACCGGCCCGACCGGGTGATACCGACGCAGCAATTCGGAACCGAGTCCCGCCACGGCTGGGTGGTCGGCATTGCCAACCTGCCGAGCCAGACCACGATGCAGAATTACGGACCGGAGAAGATGGCGACGATCGTCAGCCATCAGCATCCGGACCATGATTGAGTTAGAAGCTACAGCGATTGATCGAATGCAATCGCCAGTTTGAGGAAGCCCAGGAATGACCCGCATTCCCGATTTCGCCGATGTCGCCTTCCAGCCCGTTGCCACCACGGCCCCGGCTGCGAGCGCCGAGCCGTGGCTGACGCCCGAGGGCATCCCGGTCAAATCCGTCTACGGCGAGGCCGATCTCGAAGGCATCGACTTCCTCGAGACCTGGCCGGGCATCGCGCCCTATCTGCGCGGCCCCTACCCGACCATGTATGTCAACCAGCCCTGGACCATCCGGCAATATGCCGGCTTCTCCACGGCGGAGGATTCCAACGCGTTCTACCGCCGTAACCTCGCCGCGGGGCAGAAGGGCCTCTCGGTCGCGTTCGACCTCGCCACCCACCGCGGCTATGACTCGGATCATCCGCGCGTCTCCGGCGACGTCGGCATGGCCGGCGTCGCGATCGATTCCATCTACGACATGCGCACGCTGTTCGCCGGCATCCCGCTCGACCAGATGAGCGTGTCGATGACCATGAACGGCGCGGTGCTGCCGATCCTCGCGCTGTTCGTCGCCGCCGCCGAGGAACAGGGCGTGCCGCCGGAGAAACTGTCGGGCACCATTCAGAACGATATTCTGAAAGAGTTCATGGTGCGCAACACCTATATCTATCCGCCCGCGCCCTCGATGCGGATCATCTCCGACATCTTCGCCTACACCTCGCAGCGGATGCCGAAATACAACTCCATTTCCATTTCCGGCTACCACATGCAGGAGGCCGGCGCGACGCAGGACCTCGAGCTCGCCTATACGCTGGCCGACGGCGTCGAATATCTGCGCGCCGGGCTTGCAGCGGGCCTCGACGTCGACCGCTTTGCGCCGCGGCTGTCGTTCTTCTGGGCGATCGGCATGAACTTCTTCATGGAAGTCGCCAAGATGCGCGCCGCGCGGCTGCTCTGGGCCAAGCTGCTGAAGCAGTTTAATCCGAAGGACCCGCGCTCGCTGTCGCTGCGCACGCATTGCCAGACCTCGGGCTGGTCGCTGACCGCGCAGGACGTGTTCAACAACGTGATGCGCACCACGATCGAGGCGATGGCGGCAACGCAAGGCCACACCCAGTCGCTGCACACCAACGCGCTCGACGAGGCCCTGGCGCTGCCGACCGACTTCTCGGCGCGCATCGCCCGCAACACCCAATTGTTCCTGCAGCAGGAGAGCGGCACCAACCGCATCATCGATCCCTGGGGCGGCTCCTATTATGTCGAGCGGCTGACCCGCGATCTCGCGCAGAAGGCCTGGGGGCACATCCAGGAGGTCGAGGCGCTCGGCGGCATGGCCAAGGCGATCGAGGCCGGCGTGCCGAAGCTGCGGATCGAGGAAGCCTCCGCCAAGACCCAGGCGCGCATCGATGCCGGCCGGCAGGCGGTGATCGGCGTCAACAAGTTCAAGCCGGAGAACGAGAAGGCGATCGACGTGCTGAAGGTGGAGAACTCCACCGTGCGGCGGCTGCAGATCGACAAGCTGGCGCGGCTCAAGAAGGAGCGCAACCAGAAGGACGTCGATGCGGCGCTCGCCGCCCTCACGCGCTCGGCGGGCGAAGGCAACGGCAATTTACTGGCGCTGGCCATCGACGCCGCGCGCGCCAAAGCCACCGTCGGCGAGATTTCGGACGCGATGGAAAAGGTGTTCGGCCGCCACCGCGCCGAAATCAAGTCCATCACCGGCGTCTACAAGCGAGAGGCAGCGGCGATGTCCAACAAGGTCGAAAAGGTGCAGGCGCTGATCGATGCGTTCGAGGAAGCCGAGGGCCGCCGCCCGCGCATCCTGGTCGCCAAGATCGGCCAGGACGGCCATGACCGCGGCCAGAAGGTGATCGCATCCGCGTTCGCCGATGTCGGCTTCGACGTCGATATCGGGCCGCTGTTCGCGACCGCCGACGAAGCCGCGCGGCAAGCGGTTGAGAACGACGTCCACATCCTCGGCGTCTCCTCGCTTGCCGCGGCGCATCTCACCGCGGTGCCGGAATTGAAGGCGGCGCTGAAGAAGCACGGCCGCGAGGACATCATGATCATCATCGGCGGCGTGGTGCCGCCGCAGGATTACGACGCGCTGTATGCGGCCGGCGCCGAGGCGATCTTCCCGCCGGGCACCGTGATCTCGGATGCCGCTGAGGAGCTGATCCACAAGCTCAATGCTCGGCTCGGCCACAGCGCGGCGGCGGAGTAGCGCTGCCGCATCCCCTCTCCTTTCAGGAGCTTTCCATGCGCGCCGCTCGCTCGATGACGCCTGTCCGCATCATGGGTCTTGCCGGCGTGCTCGCCTTCCTCTGGCTTCCGGCACGCGCCGCCGATCCCAAGCCTGACGCCACGATCAAGAATGCGAGCATCGAGGCGAGCGTCTATCTCGACGACAAGATCAAGGCGGACGCGGCGCTGGCGGCCGATTGCCTCGCCGAAGGCCGGAAATGGATCGACAAGAACGCGGCGGAGGCGGCGTCCGCGCGGAAGAATGAGCCTGAGCTTTTCAGGGACCGCGGCGGCTACTCGTTCGAACGCAAATACTCGGAGCGCTCGGTCGTCGACGGTCGCTATGTGAGCGTGCTGCGCGATGACTACATGGACACCCACGGCGCGCATCCGAACTCCGACGTCAACACCATCCTGTGGGACACGACGGCGAAGAAGCGCATCAGCATCCGTCCCTTCTTCACCGAGACAGCGGACAACGGCCCGACCCTGACAGCGATGCGCAAGGCCGTCATCGCCGCGCTGAACACCGAGAAGAAGCGGCGCGGCGCCGGCGAGACGGCGACCACCGAATGGTACAAGGAGTTGAAGCCGACCCTGCTCAAGATCGGCGCCGTGACGCTGGCGCCGTCGACCGTATCAGGCAAGAGTTCCGGCCTCACCTTCCACTACCCGCCCTATGCCGTCGGCCCCTACGCCGAAGGCCAGTATGTCGTCTTCGTGCCGTGGGAGACGCTGAAGCCGTATCTGACGGCGGAAGGCGCGAATATCTTCGGCGGCGCGCGGCCGAAGGCCGACACCGACGATCGGCAATAGTGCTTCATCAACAGGCCGCGCCGGCACTGATCCGCGTTCCTCTCGCCTGCCATGGCCCAGCCGTTGTAAACCAAGACCATGACCGCCTCGAAGCCCACCTCTCCCGACATCCGTGCCCTCGCCAAGGAGCTCCGCGCCGGCCACCGCGCCGCGCTGGCGCGGGCGATCACGCTGGTCGAGAGCCGGCGCGGCGATCACCAGGCGGCGGCGCGCGAGCTGGTGCAGGCCCTGCTGCCCGACACCGGCAAGGCGGTGCGGGTCGGCATCACCGGCTCGCCCGGCGTTGGCAAGTCGACCACGATCGATGCGCTCGGCATGTTCCTGATCGAGCGCGGCCACAAGGTCGCAGTGCTGGCGGTCGATCCCTCCTCGGCGCGCACCGGCGGCTCGATCCTCGGCGACAAGACCCGGATGGCGCGGCTCGCCGTCTCCGACCAGGCCTTCATCCGCCCCTCGCCCTCCTCGGGCACGCTCGGCGGCGTCGCGGCAAAGACCCGCGAGGCGATGCTGCTCTGCGAGGCCGCCGGCTTCGACGTCGTGCTGGTCGAGACCGTCGGCATCGGCCAATCCGAGACCGCGGTCTGCGATATGACGGACTTCTTCCTGGCGCTGATGCTGCCGGGTGCCGGCGACGAGCTGCAGGGCATCAAGAAGGGCCTCGTCGAGCTCGCCGACATGATCGCGATCAACAAGGCCGACGGCGACAACCTCAAGCGCGCCAACCTCGCCGCCGCCGACTATCGCAGCGCGCTGCACATCCTCGCGCCGCGCTCCGAGCACTGGCATCCGCCGGTGGAGACCTATTCGGCCCTGACCGGCGCGGGGCTCGACCGGCTCTGGCAGAAGATCCTCGACCACCGCACCGCGATGAATGCCTCGGGCGAGTTCGCCGGCCGCCGCAGGGAACAGCAGGTGAAGTGGATGTGGTCGATGCTGGAGAGCCGGATGATGGCGCGGCTGCGGTCGGATGCCGCGATCCGCGCCAGGGTGAAGAAGATGGAGGCCGAGGTCGCGGCCGGCCGCATCTCGCCCGCGGTCGCCGCCGAACAGATCGCGGAGATGCTGCATTGAGCGGCAGGCTGCGCATCCTCGTCACCGGCTTCGGGCCGTTTCCGGGTGCGCCGTTCAACCCGACCATGCCATTGGTGAAGCGCCTGAGCGCCCTGCGCCGCCCGGCCTTCGACGACGTCGCGCTGTCGAGCCACATCTTCGACGTCACCTACGCGGCCGTCGATCGCGAATTGCCGGAGCTGATCGCAAAACACCGCCCGCAGGCGCTGTTGATGTTCGGCCTCGCCGGCCGCACCGGCTATCTGCGGATCGAAAGCCGCGCCCGCAACGCGGTGACCACGCGCTTCCCCGATGCCGGCCGCCAGCATGCGCGGAAAGGATCGATCGAGGGCAGCGCCGATGCGCGCATGTTCGGGCCGCATACCGAAAAGCTGCTGCGCGCCGCGCTGGCGACCGGGATCGACGCGCGAGCCTCGCGCGACGCCGGCAGCTATCTCTGCAACTACCTGAGCTGGCGGGCGATCGAGGCCGTGAACGGCGACAATGACTTGCGCCTCGCGCAATTCGTCCACGTTCCGCCGCTCGCCCATGACGGAACGGCTGCACCCGGCAAATCACACATCACGCTGGAAGCGCTCGTCGATGCCGGCGAGGCGATGCTGATGGAGCTGGTGAAACTGACCCGGCAGGCCTCGCGCGCGTGAGCGTGCGGATCGGGCGGTGCAAGTGCACGCCCTAGTTGGTATCCTCCAACTCACGCGTCACCCGTAGACTCCAACAAATGCTAAAATTGGATCGAATGACGAGGTCTGCAACGGCCATTTGGTGTCGTCCCGGCGAAGGCCGGGATCCATAACCACGAAAGATCATTGTTGCGCGCGTGATGACACCGAGGAACGACTGTTTGACAACGCGAAGCGGTTGCACCCGCGATTAACCCTACCGCCAACAATCGCCCCGCTGCGTCGGCGTGTTCACCATGCCGCGCCGCATTTCGCGCTACCACTCGACCCGCGAACGTCACCGCTCGCGAATGTTGCGAGGGCCTTGCCCATGGACGTCAACCGCCGCCATCTGATCGGAACAACCGCCGCCGGCGCAGCCGGCGCGCTTGCGATGTCGCCTGACGCTGCGCGTGCCGCCGCGCCATCGACCGGCTCGCTCGGCCGCGACGTCACGCAATATGGCGTGCGCCCCGGCAGCCCCGACGACCAGACTCGCAATCTGCAGCGCGCGATCGACGACGCCGCGCGGGCGCAGGTGCCGCTCGCCTTCCCGCCCGGCGTCTACCGCACCGGCCTGTTGCGGCTTGCCCCCGGCAGCCAGCTGATCGGCGTGCGCGGCGCCAGCCGTCTGGTGTTCAACGGCGGCGCTTCGCTGCTGGAAGGCGAAGGTGCCGGCGGCATCGTCCTGATGGGCCTCACCTTCGACGGCGGCAACATTCCGCTGCCGAACCGGCGCGGCCTCGTGCATTGCCTGTCCGGCCGCGACATCCGCATCACCGATTGCCGCTTCACCGGCAGCGGCGGCAACGGCATCTGGTTCGAGCAGATGTCGGGCGACGTCAGCAACAACGTGTTCACCGACATCGCGACCACGGCGCTGGTGTCGTTCGACGCGCTCGGCCTGATGGTGTCGCGCAACACCATCAAGGGCACCAACGACAACGGCATCGAGATCCTGCGCACCGCGATCGGCGACGACGGCTCGATCGTCGCCGACAACCGCATCGAGGACATCAAGGCCGGCCCCGGCGGCTCCGGGCAGTACGGCAACGCCATCAACGCCTTCCGCGCCGGCAACGTGATCGTGCGCGGCAACCGCATCAAGAATTGCGACTTCTCGGCGGTGCGCGGCAACTCGGCCTCCAACATCCACATCACCGACAACAGCGTCAGCAATGTCCGCGAGGTGGCGCTGTATTCGGAGTTCTCGTTCGAGGCCGCTGTGATCGCCAACAACACCGTCGACGGCGCCGCGATCGGCGTCTCCGTGTGCAATTTCAACGAGGGCGGCCGCATCGCGGTGGTCCAGGGCAACATCATCCGCAACCTGCTGCCGAAGCGCCCTGAAGGCACCGATCCCAACGACGGCGCCGGCATCGGCATCTATGTCGAGGCCGACAGCACCGTGATCGGCAATGTGATCGAGAACGCGCCGACCTTCGGCATCGTCGCCGGCTGGGGCAAGTACCTGCGCGACGTCGCGATATCGGGCAACGTGGTCCGCAACGCCTTCGTCGGCATCGGCGTCTCGGCGGTGCCAGGCGCCGGCACCGCGCTGATCAACAACAACATGATCTCGGAAACCCCGCGCGGCGCGGTGGTCGGGCTCGACCACGCCCGCCCGGTCACGCCGGACCTGTCGGCCGGCGGCGCCCAGCAATATGCGCAGCTCGTGGTCGGCGCGAACGCGGTGCGGCGCTAGCGCATGATCCGGACAAGCGCGAAGCGGTTTTCCCTCGCGACCAACGTGGAACGCGTTTGCGCGGGGATCATGCTCAAAAAATAAGCGAGAGCGGTCGCCTACAGCGCGTTGCGCAGCAGCGGATAGCGCCGCTGGATGGTGTCGAGATCGAGCACCGGCGGCCGCACCGCCGGAGGGGGCATCTCCAGCGGCGGCGCGTCGGCCACGGTGAGCGGCTGCTCCAGCACTTCCGTCGCCGTCTCCAGCGCGGCCGCGACCGCGGTCATGGCGGCCTCCGCCAATGTCGCGGCCTCCGACCGCCGCTCCGGCACTGGCGAGATATCGCGCGGCGGCAGTTTCGACCTGCCGCGGCCGAGCCAGGACAGATCGATCGGCGAATTGTCGAGCGAGGCTTCGCGCGACAGCAATTCGCGCCAGATGTCGACCGCGGCGCGGGCTTCCCTGATGTTCTCGAGAAAAGCCTGCTCGCTGTGATAGCGGCGCCAGCGCCCGGTCTCGAACAGTTCGGTAAGGTGCTCCAGCCTTTGCTCGGCGAGGTTGCACCAGCGTGCAACGATCTCCTGGCCTCTGGCCACGTCGGTCCGATGTGTCATTCAAGTTGCCCGCAGGAAAAGAAACGGACGCAGACGCAACCGAACCGAATCAACTGGACGTGACGCCGATATTCTGTGGAAAAGGTAAATAAAGTCTAACTAAATTCTTAATCGCGAAGGGGCGATCGAAGAAGTCCGCTCGACTACGGAGTTTCGCGCTCGAACTGCCTCAAGTCATCGACTTGCCGTGGTGGCGATGCGCACCGCTCCCGGGGCGGAATGATCCACAGCAAACCGTCGCCGCCGTCGCGCACGCATATGTCCATCCCGCGCGATCGGTCGGCGCCATCGCGCCGCGCACGGTCAAGTCCGTCATGCAAGGGTGCCTCAAAATGAAAGACCCGTCCGGGGGGACAACCGGACGGGTCAAAGCCATATGGGCGCTTGGGGTGGATGGGCGCTCGCGCCTGATATAGCCGGGGAGGGATAAACCGCTCCCACACACATAAGTCGTGAGAGGAAGGCGGACGTTCAAATCGCCGGCGATTTTTTTAACCTTGTCGCGCCGCGGTTCCATCGCACCGTTGCCCGCGTTCGGTGTCGAAAATCACTGCGCAGCACGGCGATTTGCAGCGGAATCCTCCGATGCGATCGACGGCGCGGGTTCATTCGACGTGCGGCTCACGGAAGTGTTATTGCCGTCGGCCTGCTGTGCAGGCTGCGACGGTTTGTCCGCGGCAGAGGCGACGGGAGCACTGGTCGCCGCCATCACCGCGGCAAGCGCATCCGCTGCCCCCGCACCGAACAGATCGTCACGTCCCGGCGTCCCGAGATCGCGCGCCGTGCTGGTCAGGATCCGTCGCACCTCGACGGGCTTCAATGCCGGATTGCGTTCCAGCACCAAGGCCGCGATGCCGCTGACGAACGCGGCCGAAAACGAGGTGCCCGACATCAGCTGGTACTTGCCGTCCGGCACCGGCACGAGGAGGTCGGCGCCCGGGGCCGCCAACGCGATATGGCTGCCGCGGTTCGAGGCCGCCATCAGCCGGTCGCCGGCATCGGTGCCGCTCACTGCGATCACCGCGGGATCGGCGGCCGGATACAGCGGCGGCGATGTCGCACCGGCATTGCCGGCGGCGGCGACCAGCACGACGTCCCTCGCCGCGGCGGCGGCCACCGCGCGCCCGACAAGTGCGTCCCGCGGTCCGGCGAAGCTCATGTTCACGATCTGCGCGCCGTGCGCCACTGCGTAGTCGAGGCTTCTGAGGATCACATAGGAGGTGCTCCCGGCGCCGCCTGCGACCGCACCGAAGGCGCGGATCGCCAGGATCCGCACTTCCGGCGCGCTCCCCGTCAGCCTGACGCGCGCCGCAATCGCGCCGGCAATGGCGGTGCCGTGGGCTTGCGGGCCATCCTTGCTGCCGAGCGCATCGAACGTATCCGCGACCGTGTTCGCCAGCTCCGGATGAGCGGCATCGACACCGGAGTCGATCACGGCAATGGTGCCATTCATTCCGCGCGCCAGCTTGTGGGCCGCGGGCAGATGCAGCTGTGTCTGGGCATATTGCGCCGGATCGCTGCCGCCCGACGCCTTGTCCTGCAGCGCGTAACGGTAGTTCGGCTGCACGGAGCGGACGCCGGCATCGCTTGCGAGCTCGCGGCCCACGACCTCGACCGAACGATTGCCCGAGATGCGGAACAGGCCGACCGTCGCACCCAGCAGCGCGATATTCTGCGAGGCGATCCGCCTCAACCCATGGCGGCGCGCGAGCGCATCGGCCTCCGCCTCCGTCAAGGCGCCATCGATTTCGGCGATGAGCTGGTTCGGCACGGTTCGGGTGCCGGCCGCATCCTGCGCGCGCATGCTGCCGCCACCGCCGGCCCTGCCCTTCCGCGCTGCGCCTTTGCCACCACCGTGGACGGCGACCGGCCGGTCGAAGCATTGGCCGCGATCGCCGTCGTCGCAGCTGGCGGAGATACGGGGCGCAGGGCGCACAGGGGGCGGCGGCAGGCGCGATCGCGGCGCATCGTCGGTCCACGACGCGGCCGCGCCGCGGTCCACCAACGGCGGCACGCGGTCAACCGTCCCGCCGACGGGATTGCCGCCAACACGGCCCATACCGGGATTGGCCCGCTGCCCGAGCGAGACCTGTGGCGCGCCACCGGTCGGCGATCGCATGAAATTCTGGGCGGAGGCGGAGCCGGTAACACAGACCAGCAACAATGCTGCGGCCGCGGCGATCGCGTGGTTCGTCGATCTGGTCCGGCCGTTGGCGGCCATGGTGACCTCAATTCGGCGCAGAACCGTCAGCCGCCGATTACGGCGTTTCGACCGCGAGGCTGACGATCTTCTCCTTCTGCAAGCGCGCAATCAGCGCAGCGACGCTGCCCTTGTCCATTGCGCGGAACTGCAACCGGAACATCCCGCCCTTCCCGTCGAGGATCGAGGCCTGGTAATTGTCGAGCAGCGACGTGATGTCGGCGATCCTGGCATCGGGTGTGAAGCGCACCAGCAGCCGGGTCGGCGTCGCCGCCACGCTGGCGCCGAGGTCGCGGGTGATCGGCGCGCTGGGCGCGACCGGCGCACTGCGCTCGGCGACATCGAGCGAGGCGGTCTCGAACAAAGCCGGCTGGCTGCGCATCAGCACCGTGCCGATCACGCCTGCCTGCAACAACACCACGACCGCGCCGAGGCCGGACGACCAGGCCAGCGTCCGCGGCGATAATTTCGAAAAGAACTCCGAGACGGAGGCCGACATGCGCGCACCCATCGACGGCTTGTGCTCCGGCTCGGCATCGATCGCGGCGAACAGCTTCTGCATCGCGCGCGCCGAGGGCGCACCGAGGCTCTCGTTGAGGCCGATGGTCTCGGCATATTCCTCGCGAATGACGGCATATTGCCGGGCAAGCTCCGGATCGCGCGCAAGCGCGTCCTCGACGCGGCGCGTGTCACGCGCGTTCAACGTGCCGGCCGCGTGCCAGGGCAGCAACATCTCGATATCGTCGGGCTCTTGCACCTTTTTTCTCGCAGCCATCATGGCCAACCTCGCTCGACACCGGCTGCCTTCAGCAACTCGGCAAGTTTCTTGCGCGCATAGAACAGGCGCGTCTTCACGGTATTCTCCGGAATCCCCACGATCTCAGCGACATCTTCCACGGATTTCTCGTGATAGTAGACAAGATCGACAATTTCCCGATGTTCCGCCGATAGTCCCGTCAGGCACCTACGCAGCGTGTCACCGGTGTCCTTCTTCTGCACTACCGTTTCCGGATCGTCGGACGTGTCCTCGATCGCGTTAGCGGCCTCATCGTCCAATTCAGCGTCCTTCCTCCGCCGCAGCGAAGACAACGCCTTGAACCGGGTAATCGCCAGAAGCCAGGTCGAAACGGCGGATCGTCCCTCAAACTTGCCCGCCTGACGCCACACGTCCAGGAAGACCTCGCTGATAAGATCTTCCGCCACCTGTTCGTCCCGCACGAGCCGAAGCCCGAAGCGGTACACCCTGACATGGTGCCGCCCGTACAGCACCTGCATGGCAAGCCGGTCGCCTTGAGCGATCCGAGCGATCAGAACGTCGTCTGAAGCCGCCTGTGTCGCGCTCAATGGCCGTCTCGCAAAGTTGGTCTGAAGGGGGCGGTGCGTGGTTCGACGCGAGAGCCAAGATTCTTCACATTACGGCAATGTCCGCACTGCATGTGTGATCTATGCCACAGTCGGCGATTCAAATGAGGAAAAATCGGCCGAGACTCGATAAACGGTACCATAATAGTGAGAACTCTCGCGGATAGGCGCCATCCGGCGCGACCATACCAAGGCTTTATCGGCACGCCAGCACCGTCACGAAGTCCGCCACGGCGCAGGCTTGCGGAACATCGCTCCCGTCCCGCCTCGGCGAACGGATTCCCCTTACGAAACAAGGGCGATGACAGGGTTACACCGGGTAGATTCGGTTCCAAAAGATACCAAACCTAAAGGCTTTCCCACGTAGATTTTCGCCGGATTTCACCAATGGCGGGACCATGGGCAGCGCTGCGTCGTCACTTCCCGGCCCGATCGCGGGCGCATCGGAAAGCGGCCGTTCCAGGCTGACGGCCGAGCGTCTGGCGCGACGGGTCAAGCAGCGCCGCCAGATCCAGTCGATGATCGCGGCCTGCTTCGTGCTCGATGCCGTTGTGCTGCTGATCTACACGCATGCCGGCACTACGTCCGTTTGGGTGGCGGCGGGCTACGCGCTGACCGGCCTCTGTTTGGTCGCCGTCTATGTGGTGCTCTCCGAGCGCGGCTTTCACGAGCGCTTCCGCGACCACTATCTGGTCGCGCCGCAATCGGCGATCAACATGGTGAACCTGCTGGTGTTCACCTACATCGCGCCGGAAGTCGGCGTGCTGTTCCTCTGCAATCTGTTCGTGGTGTTCGGCTTCGGTGCGCTGCG
This sequence comes from Bradyrhizobium elkanii USDA 76, assembly GCF_023278185.1. Taxonomy (NCBI): domain Bacteria; kingdom Pseudomonadati; phylum Pseudomonadota; class Alphaproteobacteria; order Hyphomicrobiales; family Nitrobacteraceae; genus Bradyrhizobium; species Bradyrhizobium elkanii. The sequence goes on from NZ_CP066356.1 coordinate 6,266,938, forward strand.
CACCTCGGCGCGGCAGACCGCGATCGTCTGGACCGTCATGGTGCTGGGCCTCGCCGTGCTGTTCCTCGGCACCGACAAGGCGATCGGGATGCCGAACGCGACCCGGATCGATCGCCTCGCCACCATGCTGGTGTTCGCGCTGACGATCGGGCGCTGCATGTATCTCGGCATCTTCTCGAGCTCGATGCAGCAATCGCTGTATCAGAGCGGCGTGAAGCTGAAGGAGGCCTACCGGCGCATCGAGGAGCTCGCCGAGCTCGACGAGCTGACCGGCACCTCCAATCGCCGCAGCATCATGCGCACGCTCGAGGAGGAGATCGCGCGCTGCGCCCGCAACGGCAGCTCCTGCGCGGTCGCGCTGATCGACCTCGATCATTTCAAGCGCATCAACGACGTCTACGGCCATCCGATCGGCGACGAGGCGCTGCGCACCTTCGCGATCGGCATGTTCGCCAATCTCCGCAGCGTCGATCGCTTCGGCCGTTACGGCGGCGAGGAATTCCTGCTGGTGCTGCCCGACCTGTCGCAAGATCAGGCGATGCGCGCGCTCGAGCGGCTGCGCGCGATCATTGCCGGTCTCGACTGGAGCGCCTTCTCGCCCGGCATGCAGGTGACGATCTCCGCAGGCGTCACGACGCTCAAGCCGCACGAAAACTCCGACACGTTACTCGCCCGCGCCGACGGCGCGCTTTACGCAGCCAAGGCGAGAGGACGCAACCGCATCGCCAGCGCCTAACCCTTTCGCTTCCCTATCCGGCGCCGGAGAAGCCGTCGCCACCGCTCCAGGACAGAGTCATGAGTTCGAAGCCCGAGACCGCCCCCGAAAGTCTGCTCGACGAGTTGCAGACGACCCTCGCGCACGGCACCGTCGCGCGCCGTGTCGAGACGCTGCGCCGCGTGACCGACCTCTTCATCAACGGCTCGGTCAACTATTCGGACCAGCAGATCGTGCTGTTCGACGACGTTTTCCAATGCCTGCTCGAGCACATCGAGAGCTCGGCCAAGGCACTGCTCGCCAACCGCCTCGCCCCGATCGACACCGCGCCGCCGCAGACCATCCGCACCCTTGCCTTCGACGACCTGATCGAGGTCGCGGGCCCCGTGCTGACGCTGTCGCCGCGGCTCGACGACGATACCCTGATCGAAACGGCGCGCAGCAAGAGTCAGGCGCATCTGCTCGCGATCTCGAACCGCAAGACGCTGAGCGGCGCCGTCACCGACGTGCTGGTGCTGCGCGGCAATGACGAGGTGATCCAGAGCGCGGTCAACAATCCCGGCGCGGAGTTCACCGAGCGCGGCTTCACCCGCCTGGTCAGCCGCGCCGAGGGCGACGACAATCTGTCGACCTGCGTCGGCCTGCGCCCGAACATCCCGCGGCATCTCTATCTCAAGCTGGTCGCCAAGGCCTCGGACGCGGTCAGGCAGCGGCTCGAGGCTGCCAATCCGCAGCAGGCCAAGGAGATTCCGATCGCGGTGAAGGAAGCGACGCGACGCGCGCGCTCGGCGCCGGCCGCCGTGACGCCGGACACCACGATCGCGCATGCCCTCGTCAAGTCGCTCTACCAGGACGGCCGGCTCGACGAATTCCAGCTCGCAGCCTTCGCCGAGGCCGGCAAGTTCGACGAGACCAATGCCTCGCTGGCCGCGCTCGCCAACGTCTCGGTCAGCGTCGCCGAGAACATGATGATCGAAACCCGCGCCGAGGGCGTCATGATCCTGGCCAAGGTCTCGGGCCTGTCATGGTCGACGGTGCGGGCGATCATCAACCTGCGCGACGACATCTCGGGCGGCGAGCCGACCGATCTGCAGGCCTGCAAGGACACCTATGAACGGCTGCGGCCGTCGACCGCGCAGCAGGTGCTGCGCTTCCATCGCATGCAGCAGTCCGCGCCCGCGGCCTAATAGCGTAGCGCCCGGTTTCCCATCAGCGCGCCGACGCTCGCGACGATCGCGGTCGCCAGCGTGTACCAGGTGGCAACGAACAGCGGCGAGTCATCGGTGCAGTGCGACGCGTAGACGGTCGCAGCGAGCCCTGCCGAGAGCAAGCCGGCTATCGCGCCGGCGACCGCCGGCCGCGCCGGCGCGCCCTGCCGCAGCCCGTACAGCGCGCCGACCAGCAGCGGCAGCGACATCGCGGGGATTGCGGTCATGCAGGCCATCGAATTCTTGCCGATCAGCCGCGTCATCATCGGCGTACGCTGCGGCATCATCATCTCGCCACTGATGGCGGCGACGAGGATGCCGGCGGGAATCAGCAGCCACCAGCCGAAGCCGCGCAGCGAGGCCTCCGGACGCGACAGATGCAGGCTGACCGCGATCGCCGAGGCGGCGAGCGCCAGCGTCACGGCGAATTTCAGGTCGAAGAACGGATTGCGCATCGCGCTCATCACGTCGGGCCGCACGCCGAGTTCGGCGAAGAAGATCAGGAGCGAGACTGGCGCCGCCGCCAGCAATGCCAGCATCAGCGCAAGACCGACCGGACGCGCGTGATAGGCATTGTCGGCGGCCAGGGTTCGAATGAGTTGATCGGTGTCCATGCTCATTGATCCCGTAATTTCGCAGTGAGGCTGGCAAGCCCGCGATGGAGCGCGACCCGCACCGCGCCCTCGGTCATCGAGAATTTCGCCGCGGTGTCCTTGATCGAGGCGCTTTCGACCGCGATCGATTGCAGCACCTCGCGCTGCCGCGCGGGCAACGCCTGCAGCTGGGCGCTCACCTCGCTCGGCAAGGCCGTCGGTTCCGGTGTTTCCCCAGGCAGCGTCTCGGCGAAATCATCGATGTTGACGAAGATCCGCTTGCCGCGGCGGCGCAGCGCGTCGATCAGCTTGTTGCGTGCGATCGCGAACAGCCACGGCGCGAACGCCGCGCTCGTGTCCCAGGTCTGTCGCTTCAAATGCACCGCCAACAAGATGTCCTGCACGATGTCCTCGGACTGATCGACCGGCTGTCCCGCGCGCGCCAGGCCGCGGCGCGCCGCGGCACGGAGTACCGGCGTGATGGCCTTGAGCAGGCGATGATACGCCGCGTCATCGCCTGAAATGGCCGACCGCATCAGGCCGGTCCATTCATCCTCACGTTCGCGCACGCAGGCTCCTGAATTGCAATTCGGCCGATCTTTCAGTTCGTTACGCGGCACGCCAGACGATCACGAATTCGTGATATCCATTCTCCGGCATGACCGCGCCGAGGATCGGCCTCAAAGAATCGCTCCGGCGGGTTTCCAGACGTCACGGCTCATAACACCGATCGGTCCGACAAGCATCGGTGCTGCTGCTCGCCCGATCGACCACTAGGACGAAATTGCCCAGCTTTTGCCGCCGGATGCCCGAAGATTCCCTTTTTCTGCCCCGGTGTGGACACGCAGCGGGGTCTCTTTTCGCCCTTGGGCGGGCGACATGGGGAGATCATCAAAATGAAGATCGAAGCCAGCGGGCGCTTGGCATTGATGGTTGCGACAGGACTGACAGGGCTTTTCGTAGGTCTCGCCGGTCCGCTGCCGGCACATGCGGCTGGTTCGGACACATCAGCATCGAAATCCGACAGCGCAACGACCGACAAGTCCGCGCAACAGAGCCCCCGGCATGGCCGGCGCCATGCGCGTCGCCAGTCCTCCAAGACGGCCGATAAATCCGAGAGCAAGAAGGCCACCGGTAGCGACGCCGGCAGCGTCACCTCGGCAGGCATTCCCGCCACGGTCGCCAACGCCAATGCAGAGCTGACCTCCGGCGACGACAATGCGGCGGCGACGCCGGTGAAAGCCAATGCGTTGATCGCAGCGGCCGACAAGCCCGCGGATCAGTCCGACGGTAATGTGGTCGCATCCGACCAGCTCAACGACGTCGACCGCGCCCTGCAGCAGGAGCAGCCGGCGGAACAGCCGCAGCCGGCTCAGCCGCAGACCGCCCAGCTGGAGGCGCCGCCTGCGCAGCCGCCGGTTGCCGTGGCGGCACCCAAGCCCGCCCCGGTTCTGGCGAGCAGCGACAGCGCGAGCTGGGACCAGACCTCGCTGATCGGGAAGATCTTCATCGGCTTCGGCGCCCTGCTCACGGTGGCCTCCGCCGCGCGCATGTTCATGGCCTAGCGGAGGCGCTCGCGGTGCGGCGCGGGGGGCGCCGCACCGCGGCCCAAAGCCTCGTTTCAGCCACTTGAAGCGCATCCCGTCAGCGGGCACATTGCCCTGCAAATCAGGCACGGGGTTTGCGTCCATGGCTACGTTCGAATTCATCATCGTCGAAAGCAAGGGACCGGTCGGCGTCATCACGCTGAACCGGCCGAAAATGCTGAATGCGCTCTCGTTCGGCGTGTTCCGCGAGATCGCCGCGGCGGTCGACGATCTCGAGGCCGACGACAAGATCGGCTGTATCCTGATCACCGGCAGCGAGAAGGCCTTCGCGGCCGGCGCAGACATCAAGGAGATGCAGCCGAAGGGCTTCATCGACATGTTCAACAGCGACTTCACCGCGATCGGCGGCGACCGCGTCGCCCGTTGCCGCAAGCCGACCATCGCCGCGGTCGCGGGCTATGCGCTCGGCGGCGGCTGCGAGCTCGCGATGATGTGCGACATCATCATCGCGGCCGACACCGCCAAGTTCGGCCAGCCGGAGATCACCCTCGGCACCATTCCCGGCATCGGCGGCACGCAGCGCCTGACCCGCGCGATCGGCAAGTCGAAGGCGATGGATCTCTGCCTGACCGGGCGGATGATGGATGCGGCGGAAGCCGAGCGCTCGGGCCTCGTGTCGCGGATCGTGCCGGCCGACAAGCTGCTCGAGGAGGCGCTCGCGGCGGCCGAGAAGATCGCCTCGATGTCGCGTCCGGCAGTCGCGATGGCCAAGGAAGCCGTCAACCGCGCGTTCGAAACGCCGCTCGCGGAAGGCATGAATGTCGAGCGCAACCTGTTCCACTCGACCTTCGCGCTCGAGGATCGCTCCGAGGGCATGGCGGCGTTCATCGAGAAGCGCAAGCCGGTCAACAAGAACCGCTAAAGCATGATCCGGAAAAGTGCGAAGCGGTTTTCCGGACAAGATCATGCGCAGACAACAGGCTAAAGCGTGATGATCTCATCGCGCTTTATCCCTTCGGGCTCCGTTGCAAGGCCGCGGTGACGAGCGCGCGATAGGCGCGCTCGGCGAAATGCGTCGGCTTGTCGAGACCGAGCCGCGCCAGGCATTCGCGGTCGGCGGCATCGGGCGGATGCCGCATGCCTTGCCACAGCAGGCCGGCGAGTTGCAGCGGCGGAATCAGCCGCTGCTCGACATCGGTGAAGTCGCTGCCGAACGGGAATGACGGCAGCAGCCCGGCGTCACGCGCGGGCCTCAGCGCAGCGCCGATGCGCTCGGGATAATTTTCGCGATGCGCCGCGGGAATCTCGTAGCTGCGCGGCAGCTTGCCGGCGTCCTTGGCCTGCCGCATCAATTCGCTCTGGAAGCGGGAGTCCGAGACCTGCAGCATCGCGGCGATCATGTCGGCATCGGATTTCCCCCTGACGTCGGCGACGCCATATTCCGTGACAAAGACATCGCGCAGATGCCGCGGGATGGTCTCATGTCCATAGGACCAGCGGATGTTCGACTGCGCCTGCTTGCCGGACTGACTGGTCGCCTCCAACGCCAGCACAGAACGTGCGCCCTCGAGCGCGAATGCCTGCGCTACAAAATTATACTGGCCGCCGACCCCGCTCACGACCTGGCCATTCTCCAGACCATCCGAGATCGCAGCGCCGAGCAGCGTCGCCATCATCGCGTTGTTGACGAAGCGCGCATCGACCCGGGCGCGACGCTTGCCGTCCTCGTCGCCGAAGATCTCGTTGGTGAAGGAAACCGGCATCATCTGGATTCGCGCCAGCTGCTGCTGCATGATGCCGTGGAATTGGGCGTTGTCGCGATGGCGGACCACGAGCCCCTGCGCCAGCGCGTCGCCGACCTGCCCGATGCCGATCTGCAACGTGCCGCCGTCACGGACCAGACCGGCGGCGTGCAAGCCGATCGCATATTTGGTGTCGCTGATCGGCTCGGACGGCGGCGCGAACAGCGGGAAATCGGTCTCGGGACTGTCGAGCACCGCGGCGAATTCATCCGCCGGCAGGTCGCCGGCGCCGGGCATGAACGGCAGCTCGGAATTGACCTGGCCGATCAGCCTGAACGACGCCCGCCCCTGCACACGAGCGCGCAGCGCGTCGAGCGTGGTGTCGGTGTTGCAGCTCAGGCTGTAGCGCGGCGCGCCGTCTACCACGCGCTTGGCAACGAGCTGAGGCACGACATTCAGTCCGCGCGACAACAAGTATGACGCCGCACGGGTGTAGTTGGCGGAAATGTAGTACTGTTGCGCGAATGGCTGGTGCAGCCACTGCCCGGCGAGGAAGAAGAACTCGATCATTTTGATGTTGGGCGGGAACGCGCCGCGATGCAGTGCATCGGCATAGGCGAGATCCGGATAGCTCGCGCATACAGCGCGTTGACGATGTGGTTGGCCTTGCCGAGGCCGAGGGCAGCCCGACCACCAGCTCGGTTCCGACGTCACGAATGATGTGCTCCGCGATCGCCTCGGGGTCGGAGAAGAAGATGGGCATCAGCAATGGACCCGGAGGAGACGGTGGATAACCGGCATCGTTGAATCGACGGCCGGCGGTTCAAACTTATACTTCATATGACCGGTACGTGCGCCTGTGACGAACCGGCAACAGACAAGAACTGAAATGATGTGCAGATGTCGCGCGGCGGTTTGTCTGTGGCGGCACCGCCCCGTAAACAGGTAGATGTGTCGGCGGCGGCGGCGGGGGCGCACTGCCGGGGTTTTTGGTTTGCGGGATCACATGGTTGAGCGTGCCGCGAGGGTCGGCGATGTTACGAGGCGCGTGCTTTTGTCGGGCATCGGCCTTGGCGTGCTGGCATGCGCGCTGCTGACGGAGACTAAGGCCCGCGCCGAGAGCCTGCCGGAAGCCCTGGTCAAGGCGTATCAGACCAATCCGCAACTCAATGCCGAGCGGGCGCGCCAGCGGGCGACCGACGAGAACGTGCCGCAGGCGCTGGCCGGCTACCGTCCCCAGATCATCGCCGGCCTGTCGGTCGGCCTGCAGGCGGTGCGCGACCAGCTGCCCGGCAATGTGATCCAGACCGCAACGCTGAAGCCGTGGCAGATCGGCGTCACGGTGACGCAGACCCTGTTCAACGGCTTCAAGACCACCAACAGCGTCCGCGTCGCCGAGTTGCAGGTGCAGTCCGGCCGCGAGGCCCTGCGCAATGTCGGCCAGGGCGTGCTGCTCGACGCCGTCACCGCCTACACCAATGTGCTGGCCAACCAGACCCTGGTCGAGGCGCAGCGCGCCAACGTCGCCTTCCTGAAGGAGACCCGGGCAATCACCGAACGGCGCCTCAATGCCGGCGACGTGACGCCGACCGATACCGCCCAGGCCGAGGCGCGGCTCAACCGCGGCCTCGCCGACCTCAACGCCGCCGAGGTCAATTACGCGGTCAGCCAGGCTACCTATGCGCAGGTGGTCGGCACTGCGCCATCCCAGTTGCGTCCGGCCGAGACCATCGACCGGCTGTTGCCGCGCAGCCGCGAGGATGCGATCGCGCTCTCGCTCCGCGAGCATCCCGCCGTCACCGCGGCAGGCTTCGACGTCGACGTCGCCTCGACCTCGATCCGCGTCGCCGAGAGCAGCCTGATGCCGAATGTCTCGGTGCAGGGCAGCGTCAGCCGCAGCCGCGACACCGACACCACGCTCGGCAGCTTCGGCACCGATCAAGCCTCGGTGATCGGTCAGGTCACGCAGCCGATCTATGACGGCGGCACCGCCGCATCGCAGACCCGGCAGGCCAAGGAAGTCGCGGCGCAGAGCCGGCTGGTGCTGGATCGGGTCCGCAATCAAGCCAAGACCGCCGTGGTCAGCGCGTGGGTCGCCAATGAGGGCGCCAAGATCGCGGTGTCGGCCTCGGAGTCCGAGATGAAGGCCGCGGAAGTTGCGCTCGCCGGCGTGCAGAAGGAAGCCGCGGGCGGCCAGCGCACCACGGTCGACGTGCTCAACGCGCAGCAGGATTTGATCACCGCGCGGGCGCGGCTGATCGGTGCGCAGCGCGACCGCGTGATTGCCTCCTACACGCTGCTCAGCGCGACCGGGCGGCTCGACGTCAAGACGCTGAACCTGAAGACGCCGGACTATCTGCCCGAGGTGCACTACCATCAGGTGCGCGACGCCTGGCACGGCCTGCGCACGCCGTCGGGACAATAGGTGTTGTGGAACCGTTCGCTCCGCGAACTGGCCCTTCCCGCCCGCTCCCTCCGCCGATAACCTCCGCCTCCGCCGGCAAGCCATAATGCCGGCGCGCGTATGACGCGCATAACAGCCGAGCACGCAGGGAGACGTCCAATGCTGACGCGACGCGATATGATGCTGGCTTCCATCGCAGCCGGAGTGACCATGACCAGCAGCAACGCATTTTCCAAGGCAGCGCAACCATCGACCGCGGTGAATTTCGACGTGCCTGCCGGGGCGTGCGACTGCCACACCCACATCCATGGCGACCCCGAGAAATTCCCGTTCTTCGCCGGCCGCGTCTACACGCCGGAACCGGCCTCGCCGGAGGAGATGAGCGCGCTGCACAAGGCGCTCCATGTCGAGCGCGTGGTGATCGTGACGCCAAGCGTCTACGGCCCCGACAATTCGTCGACCCTGTTCGGCATCACGGCCCGCGGGCCGACAGCGCGCGGCGTCGCCGTGATCGACGACAAGACCAGCGAGAGCGATCTCGATGCCATGAACAAGGCCGGCTTCCGCGGCATCCGCCTCAACCTCGCGACCGGCGGCGTCAACGATCCCAATGTCGGCCGGCAGCGCTTCTCGGCCGCGATCGAGCGGATGAAGGCGCGCGGCTGGCATGTGCAGCTGTTCACCAGCCTCGCCATGATCTCCGCGATCAAGGACCTCGTCGCCACAGCGCCGGTGCCGGTCGTGTTCGATCATTTCGGCGGCGCCGAGGCCGCGCTCGGCACCGGCCAGCCGGGATTTGCCGACCTGCTCGCGCTGGTCAAGTCCGGCAAGGCCTATGTCAAGATTTCCGGCGCCTACCGCGCCTCCAAGCTCGCGCCCGATTATGCCGACGCCACGCCGCTGGCGCAGGCGCTGATCGCGGCCAATGCCGAGCGCATCGTCTGGGGCACCGACTGGCCGCATCCGGATTCGGTGACGCCGCAAGGCAAGAAGGTCACCGACGTGACACCGTTGTTTCAGATCGACGACGGCCGCCTCCTCAACCAGCTTCCGGTCTGGGCGCCGGATGCCGCGGTCCGCAAGGCGATCCTGGTCGACAACCCGGCACGGCTCTACGGCTTCACCTGATCCCTTCTGAGCTAGCTAGCGCTCGCGCGGCCGGCGCGAGAAATAGAAGATCAGCACCGGCAGCGTGATCAGGATCACCAGCGGCGCCAGCATCATGCCGGTGACGACGACGATGGCGAGCGGCTTCTGCACCTGCGAGCCGATGCCTTCCGAAATCGCCGCCGGCAACAGGCCGACGCCTGCCACCACGCAGGTCATCAGCACCGGACGAAGCTGCAGCTCGCCGGTGCGGATCACCGCGCGCATCCGGTCGTAGCCTTCATCGATCAGCTGGTTGAACTGCGACAGGATGATGATGCCGTCCATCACGGCGATGCCGAACAGCGCGATGAATCCGATCGCCGCCGACACGCTGAACGGAATTCCCGAGATCAGAAGCCCGAGCACGCCGCCGAAGATCGCCATCGGGATCACGCTCATCGCGAGCATGGTGTCGACCATCGAGCCGAAATTGAAGAACAGCAGCACCGCGATCAGCGCGAGGCTGATCGGCACCACGATCGACAGCCGCCTGATCGCATCCTGCAGATTGCCGAATTCGCCGACCCACTCGACACGCGATCCCGGCGGCAGCTGGACCTGCTCGTCGATCTTCTGCTGCGCCTCCCGGATCGCGCTGCCGAGGTCGCGCTCGCGCACCGAGAACTTGATCGGCAGGTAACGTTCCTGCTGTTCGCGGTAGATATAGGCCGCGCCGGAGATCAGGTTGATCGAGGCTACTTCAGAGAGCGGGATCTGCGTGATGCCGCCATTGGCGTTGGCCACCCCGATCCGCAAGTTCTGGATCGCCTCCGCGCTCTTGCGGTATTCCGGCGCCAGGCGGACGATGATCGGGAAGTGCCGGTCGCTGCCGGGTTCATAGAGGTCGCCGGCGCTATCGCCACCGACCGCGACCCGGATCGTGGCGTTGATGTCGCCCGGCGACAGGCCATAGCGCGCGGCACGGGCGCGATCGACGTCGATCTGGATGGTCGGCTGGCCGAGCGAGGTGAACACCGCGAGGTCGGTGACACCCTGCACGGTCGACAACACCGACTTGATCTTGTTGGCGGTGTCGGTCAGCGCCTGCAGATCATTGCCGTAGAGCTTGATCGAGTTCTCGCCCTTCACGCCGGACACCGCTTCCGACACGTTGTCCTGCAGATATTGCGAGAAATTGAATTCGACGCCCGGGAATCTCTCCTGCAACTGCGCCAGCAATTGCGCGGTAAGCACTTCCTTGTCGTGGGTGGTAGGCCATTCGCTGGCCGGCTTCAGCGGCGCGAAGAACTCGGCGTTGAACAGGCCTGCCGCGTCGGTGCCGTCGTCGGGACGGCCATGCTGCGACACCACCGACAGCACCTCGGGACGGCTGCGGATCAGCTTGCGCATCTCGTTGACATAGGCATTGCCTTCCTGCAGCGAGATCGTCGGCGGCAGCGTGGCGCGGATCCACAGATTGCCCTCTTCCAGCTTCGGCAGGAATTCGAGGCCGAGGAAGCGCGCGAAGATGATGGTCATGACCACGAGGCCGGCCGCACCGGTCATCACCATCTTGCGGTTGGCGATCGCCCAGTTCAGCACCGGCACGTAGATCGCGTCGAGCTTCTTGACGATCCAGGTCTCGGTCTCGTGGATGTGCGCCGGCAGGATGATCGCGCTCAGCGCCGGCGTCACCGTGAAGGTCGCAAGCAGGCCGCCGGCAAGCGCATAGGCATAGGTGCGCGCCATCGGGCCGAAGATGTTGCCCTCGACACCGGATAGCGTGAACAGCGGCAGGAACGCCGCGATGATGATCGCCGCGGCAAAGAAGATCGAACGCGACACATCGGCCCCCGCCGACAGGATCGCATGACTCTTCATCCCCATCACCGTGTCCTCGGAGATGTGGCTTCGCTCGTCTTCCGACAGCGCCGTGGTCTGCGACAGCCGGCGGAAGATCGCCTCCACCATGATCACGGTGGCATCGACGATCAGGCCGAAATCGATCGCGCCGACCGACAGCAGATTGGCGGATTCGCCGCGCAGCACCAGGATGATCACGGCGAAGAACAGCGCGAACGGGATCGTCGCGCCGACGATCAGCGCACTGCGGAGGTCGCCGAGGAAGATCCACTGCAACAGCACGATCAGGAGGATGCCGACCACCATGTTGTGCAGCACGGTGTGGGTGGTGAGCTCGATCAGGTCCTTGCGGTCGTAGATCCGCTCGATCTTCACGCCGGGCGGCAGGATCGAGGAATGGTTGATGTCGTGGACCAGCTGCTCGACGCGGGAGATCGTCGGCGAGCTCTGCTCGCCGCGGCGCATCAGCACGATGCCCTGCACGATGTCGTCGTCATTGTCGAGGCCGGCGATGCCGAGCCGCGGCTTCTCGCCGATCGTGACATGGGCGATGTCGCGCACCAGCACCGGATTGCCGCCGGACTGCGAGACCATGGTGTTGGCGAGGTCGTCGATCGAGCGGATCAGGCCGACGCCGCGCACCACGGCCGATTGCGAGCCGATGTTCACGGTGTTGCCGCCGACATTGATGTTGGCGTTGGAAACCGCCTGCAGCACCTGCGGCAGCGTCAGGCCGTTGGCGACCAGCTTGTTGAAGTCGACCTGGATCTCATAGGTCTTGGTCTTGCCGCCCCAGCCGGTGACGTCGATCACGCCGGGCACGGCGCGGAAGCGGCGCTGCAGCACCCAGTCCTGCAGCGTCTTGAGGTCGAGCACGCTGTAGTTCGGCGGTCCCTTCAGGCGGTAGCGGAAGATTTCGCCGATCGGGCTGAGCGGCGAGATGCCGGGCAGCACGTTGCCCGGCAGCGGCGCGAGCTGCGACAGGCGGTTGAGCACCTGTTGCAGCGCCTCGTCATAGGTGTAGTCGAAGGAGAACTGCAGCTTGACGTCGGAGAGGCCGTACAGCGAGATGGTACGGATGGTCTTGAGGTTCTTGATGCCGGCGACCTGGGTCTCGATCGGGATCGTGATGTAGCGCTCGATCTCCTCGGCCGAGAGACCCGGGCTCTGCGTCACGATGTCGACCATCGGCGGGGTCGGATCGGGATAGGCCTCGATGTTGAGCTGCTTGAACGCGAGCAGGCCGCCGATGAAGACGGCCACGAACATGGCCACCATCAAGTAGCGGCGATTGACGGCAAGGGCGACGAGGCGATCCATTCAGATCGGCGCTTTCAACTGGAAGGGACTTTTCTTATTGAGCGTGATCTCCGCGCAAACGCGTTGCGCGTTTGTCGCGAGGGAAAACCGCTTCCCACGTTTCCGGATCATGCGCTTAGGTGCCTGATGCGGCGCGGTCGATGAAGAGGCTTCCCTTCGTCACGATCTGCTCGCCCGGCTTGAGGTTGCCGGCGACCTCGACGAGGTCGCCATTGATGAGGCCGGGCTTGATCTGGCGCAGTTCGATGGTCTTGTCGTCGGGCCTCGCGACCCAGACCCGAACCTGATCACCCTCGTAGATCAGCGCCTGCTTCGGCACGCCGACCGCCGGATGATCGCCCTTCGAATACAGCGTCACATTGGCGAACATCTCGGGCTTCAACCGCTTGTCGGCGTTGTCGATGGTGGCGCGGACCAGGAGCCGGCGCGAGGTCGCGTCGATCGCCGCGGCGACATAGTTGACCCGGGCGTTCAGCACCTTGCCCGGCAGCGCCATCACGCTGAAAGTGAGGTCCTGCCCGACCGCGACGCTGTCGGCGTCGGATTCGCGGACAAAGGCGATCAGCCAGACGGTCGACAGATCACCAATCACGTAGACCGGGTCGCTGGCGCCGGTCGAGACATACTGGCCCGGACCGGCCTTGCGCTGAACCACGGTGCCGCCGATCGGCGCGAACACCGTCGTCTCCGGATTGAGGCGGCCCTTCTGTCGCAGCGTCGTGATGTCGTCGTCGCTGAAGCCGAGGATGCGCAGCTTGTTCTGCGCCGCTTCCAAAAGCGTCTGCGCCGAGCGCGCATCGTTCTGCGCCTGCACCAGCGCCGCCTGCGCCTGCTGATAATCCTTCAGCGGGATCGCCTTGCCCTCGGACAGATCCTTGGCGCGCTTCTCCTGAATCTGCGCCAGGTCGAGCGCCGACTGTGCCTTGTTGAGGCCGGTCATCGCCGCGACGTAATCGTTCTGCGCCTGCACGGTGTCGGCCGCCTCGATCACGAACAGCGGCTGGCCCTTCACCACGGCATCGCCCGGCCGCACCATGAGGCGGGTGACGCGCCCGGTGTAGGGCGAGTAGACCGGGGTGGAGCGGTCCTCATCGATGCCGATCTTGCCCTCGGTCACCAGCTCGGAGCGGAAGGTGCGCTCGCTCACGGTCTGGAAGGTCAGGCTGGCCCACTCGGCCGCCGACGGCGCATAGCGCGCGCCGCCCTTGCGGGACTGGCTGGAGACTTCCGAAGATGTCTGCTTTTCCGTGCCGAAACGCGTGTAGCCATAGGCACCCGCGCAGGCAACCGCCAGCAGCGCCGCGGCCACGACCAGGCGCGGGCGGCTAAAGCTCTGCATTCTCTTGGTAAACTCTTTCACCATGCGGTCCGCGGGGTCGATCGTTGCAGCGTCCGGCGGGACAGCCCCAGCGGTGCGCTAATAGTGCTGAATTGGCGTATCAAACAACCTAAAAATCGCCCTTCGGCGATGCCAGTCGTTAAAGTTTGGATAGCCTGAACGGCAGCTGAATGTCTCATCCGGGAAACTCCGGGGGAGGAAACTCCGGAGGATGGCTGCCGAGCGGCATGGCCGGACGGGACCAATGGGCCGGGGTCCGCGACAGAACCGCCGCGTGGCGGACCGAGCTCAGCGCGCCGAAGCCGGACGGCAGCCGTTCGATGAAGGGCTGCACCGCATCCGCCTTCAGGTCCTCGGTCGCAAGACCTCCCTCGAGGCGGCCGAGATTCCACAGCCAGCGCCCGGTCTGCGCCAGCGATACCCGGACGTGCCAGCTGCCGCCTTCGCGGGCCTGGCGGGCCTTCGCCATCATGGCGCCGAACGCCATGAAATATCCGGTGGCGTGGTCGAGCATCTGGGCCGGCAATTCCTTCGGCCCATCGGTGCCGGCCGCCCGTCCTTCGGCGTGATTGAAGCCGGTCGTGGTCTGCACCAGCGAGTCGAAGCCGCGGCGCTCGGCCCACGGTCCGGCATGACCATAGGCCGACAGCGTCACATAGACGATCCCGGGATTGATCCGCGCCGCTTCGTCCGGCGAGAAGCCGAGCCGCGCAATCGCCTGCGGACGATAGCCCTGCGAGAGAATATCGGCCTGCGCCACGAGACCGCGCATCACGCCCCGCCCCTGCTCGCTCCGCAGCTCGAGGAAGCTCGTGAGCTTGCCGCGGCCGGTGTCGATGGTGAGCCAGGGGATCGCCGGCAGATCGGGACCGGAGATCAGCAGCACGTCGGCACCATGCGCCGCGAGCGTGCGGCCGGCGACGGGACCGGCGATCACGCGCGACAGATCGAGCACACGGATGCCGGCCAGCGGCCGGTTGCCGGCGGGCCACGGCTTCGGCGCGGCCTCGCCGATCTTCTCGATCGAGACCAGCGGCAGCTTTGCCAGTTCTTTGGCATGCGGCGTCGCCGACCATTCGTCGCGCGAGCGCATCAAGGCGACGACGCCGCCGGCGGCGTAGGCCGCGGTCTCAAACGCCTCGCCGTCCCATCGCAGCAGCGCGGCCTGGACCTCGTCACGTTCGGCGTTGCAACCCAGCACCTTGCAGACAGCGTCGCGATGATGCGGGAAATTGGTGTGCAGGCGGACGAAGCGATTGTCTTTGGCACGATAGACGCCGGCGATCTTGTCCCAGGCCGGCGGCGGCGGCTTGTCGTCGACGCGCAAATAGCGCTCGCTGCGGCATTCGACGACGGCATGGCGGATGTCGACCGCGACCTCTTGCTGCTCGCCGCCGCGGGCCTTCCAGATCTCGACCGCCGCGAGGCCGGCCGCTGCGATCGGCGCCTGCGCTGCGGCTGCGACCCGAAACGACGACGGCAGCTGCGGCTCGCTGCCGGTCAGCGCGACCGCATCGAGCGCGGCCGGCGCGCCGCCGGCGCCGGTCCAGACATCGGAAAGGATTTCACGAATGTCCTGCATGCGCATACCCGTTTGCGATTACTCTATGCCCGAGCATGATGACAAAAAGGCGGTGCCCGATCCCAACTGTCATTTCCAGCCCTGCCTATATCTAGCTCTGCCTGACCCACACAGGAGTTGCAATGGCTGCCATCGATCCCCTCACCGCCGGCGCTGTCTTCCTCGCGACCGCAGCGACCGACGCGGTCTATGTCATGTTCACCTCGGCGGTCGTGGCACGCAAGCGCGTGCCGGCGGCGACCTGGAGCAGCGTCTGGTATGTGCTTTCCTCCTATGCGGTGATCAGCTACACCGAAAACTGGCTCTACGTCGCCTTCGCCGCCCTCGGCTCGTGGGTCGGCGCTTACGCATCGATCACCTTCCTGCACCGCCCACCCGGCGGACCGCCGGTCGGCGCCGCGGTGGAGTAGCATGCAGCGGCTGAGGAAGTCATCCGTCGTCGATGCGACGGTGAGACCCGTCCGATAGCGGCCAATTGTAAGCTGCGTGTCAGCATTCGCGTGTAGGCTGCACGTTCGCATTCGCGCGACATCAGTCGATGAACCGATTGGATGGACGATGGCGCGTTCGCGCCGCTGGACTCAGAGAACCCATACGCCGCGGCGAATGTTGTAGGCGGGACTCGCCGTTGCAAGAGTGCATAGCAATTTGCTTCGGTGGTTAAGTCCCAGGCGTCGTCCCGGCGAAGGCCGGGACCCATACGCCGCAGCGGATGTGGTGGATGGCACTCGTCGTTCCAGCATCGCGTAACCATTTGCAACGGTGGTTATGGGTCCCGGCCTTCGCCAGGACGACGATGAGTGTGTGGCGCGGTATGTGAGTCATGCTTCCGCGTTCTCGCGACATGTTTTGTCCGAGCTTTGCATCTCGTTCCGCCCTCTCTTGAACAGAGGGCGCAGGGAAAGCCGGGTGCCGATCGCACCCATGGGCCCCGAGCAATAGGTAGAAAGCTCGGGGGTAGGACCACAGGTGTAACCGGAGCAATCCGGCTTTCCCTGCGCGATGGCTTACGACTTATACGTGCTCTCCCCGGCGAGACTGGGCTTTGTTGTCACCGTCTTCGCAACGCGCGTCGCGCAATGCGAAAAGACACCTACCACTAGGGCGTCAGGCCTGCACGATTTCGCCGTCCACCTTGCGTGCTCTCGTCAGTACCACGCGCAGCGTCCACCGCATCTCGACCCACGTTCGTGACGACCGCGAAGCGCCTCTCGATCGGGTGAGACGGACGAACCATATACTAAGCTGCACTTCTGATAAAGCGAAAAATTTTCGCGAGCGAGGCTTGACAGGTTTTTGCTGAGTTGCCCGTCGGGTTGTTTTGTCGCAGTACGCCGGATCACCGCGATATCAATCTCGGAGATCACCCCACGCCCGCTCATTCCTGCTTCGCAAGCGCTGCGCGTATGAACAGCGGCTCGGAGATTTCCAGCGGCGTCAGTGGTGCCCCCGCCTTCGAGAACCGGCGCCAGTACGCGAGGCTTCCGGCGACATCGACATGCATGATCTCAAGCTTGAGATCATCCGGGTCGGAGAAGAAGAAAGCATAGTAGCCAGGCTCATAGTCATACTCGGCTGGCGGATCGAGGATCTGCACGCCGCGCGCCAGCAGGAAGTCGTGGAAGCCATCGACCTCGGCGCGCGAACCGACGTTCCAGGCAAGATGGTGGAAGCCCGCCGAATAACGATCATGCGCCTTGTTCGGACTGTCCGGATTGGCGACGCTCATGATGAACCAGTGCAGCGTACCGTGCGGCGCCCAACTCGCCCAAGCGAGACGCGTCCGGCTCTCCTCCACGAGCAGATAGCCCAGCCGCTCCATGACCGGATGATAGAAGGCTTTCGCGCGCGCAATGTCAGACACGGTGAGCCGCAAATGATTGATGGTTCCTGTTCGCTCTGCATGTGGCGTTCCGGGGGCGACGTGCTTGGGATCGGTGCGCATGGACACACTCCTTGAGAGATGACCGATCCGCAAGATGCGGATCGCGTAACGAGATCGATGGGCGAGGTTAGTCGGCGACGCGGCAACCGGTGCGATCGCGGATGAACAGCAGACCAACCACGAAACTCACCACGGCGACGCCGACCGGATACCAGAGCCCGGCATAGGGATCGCCAGTGACCACCACGACGGCGAAGGCGACGAACGGCAGAAAGCCGCCGAACAAGCCGTTGCCGACATGGAACGGCAGCGACAGCGAGGTG